>DASUKI010000332.1:0-3975 GCA_036278855.1 Pedococcus sp. | reverse complement strand
CGTCGACGTCGACGAGACCGAGCAGGCCGAGGGCTTCGAGCTGCCCGGCGCCGACCTGTCGGGCGAGGAGCTGTCGGTGCGCGTGCTGCCCCGGCAGGCCGACGAGTTCACCTGCTCGCGGTGCTTCCTGGTGCACCACCGAAGCCAGCTGGCCAAGGAGGTCAACGGGCAGATGGTGTGCCGGGAGTGCGCCGCCTGAGGTCCGTGCACGACGGCGCGCAGGGGCCGGAGCGCGAGATAGGGTCAGTCCACGTGACTGGCCCTTCGCGCGTCCCCGTGCAGCTCCTGCGGCTCGACCCCGGGCTGCCGGTCCCGGGCTACGCCCACCGCGGCGACGCGGGCGCGGACCTGCACGCCGCCCACGACGTCACCCTCGAGCCGGGCGAGCGGGCGCTGGTGGCGACCGGTGTCGCGCTGGCGATCCCCGAGGGCCACGTCGGCCTGGTGCACCCCCGCTCCGGGCTGGCCGCACGTCACGGCATCAGCATGGTCAACGCGCCTGGCACCATCGACGCCGGCTACCGCGGCGAGGTTCTCGTCAACCTGGTCAACCTCGACCCGCGGGAGGCCTTCACGGTCCGCCGTGGCGACCGGATCGCCCAGCTCGTGGTCCAGCAGGTCGCCATCTGCGAGTTCCTCGAGGTCGATTCGCTCGACGACACCCCGCGGGGGGACACTGGACACGGGGCCAGTGGAGGCTTTGGCGCCCGCACCGAGACAGTGAAGGACTGACCGACCAGTGAGCATCTTCCGCCGAGGCAGCAAGCCCGAGGCGTCGCAGGAGACCGAGGGTTCGCAGCAGACCGAGGGTTCGCAGGAGACCGAGATCCCACAGAGCCAGCCCGAGCTCGAGCATGACGACGCTCCCACCCACGAGGCGGCCGGAGCCGGCCCGTTCGACGCGGCCGACATCGACGGCGACGACGGTCGCCTCGACCTCGGTGGCCTGCGGATCATGGGGGTCGCCGGCATGGAGTTGCGCCTCGAGGTCGACGAGGAGGCCGGGCAGGTCGTCGGCGCCACGGCCGTGATCGGCGACTCCGCCGTGCAGCTCCAGGCATTCGCGGCCCCCAAGACGATGGGCATCTGGGAGGACATCCGGGCCGAGATCGCCGAGTCGGTCGTCGCCCAGGGCGGCACCGCCGACGAGCAGCGCGGCGTGCTCGGCACCGAGCTGCGCACCCGCATGCCGTCCGCCGGTCCCGACGGGCGCACGGTGTTCGCCCCCGCGAGGTTCACCGGGGTCGACGGGCCGCGGTGGTTCCTGCGTGCCGTGTTCTCGGGCCGCGCCGCCATCGACGACGAGGCGGCCGAGCCGCTGGTGCAGGTCGTCCGCAACGCGGTCGTGGTGCGCGGCGACGCCGCCATGGCACCCCGAGAGCTGCTCCCGCTGCAGCTGCCCGAGCAGCTGACCCCGGACGATGGTGAGACCGCGGCCGAGCAGGGCAGGAGCGCCGAGGACCTCAAGCCGTTCGAGCGCGGCCCCGAGATCACCGAAGTCAGGTAGCACCCACCATGTCACTCAAGCAGCAGCCCGTCGGACACGACGCCGAGCGCCATCCCGGCCCGCTCGCGCGGCTCGGGGAGCGGCTGACCAAGTCGGTGTCCCAGATCGAGGCCGACGAGCTCAAGGAGGACGCCGAACGTCTGGGCTGCACCCCCATGAGCGAGCTGCACGACCGGCAGGAGGCGACCGTCGCCGGCACCGTGCGCGCGGTGACGCTGCGCCCGCGCGTCAACGTCCCGGCGCTGGTCGTCGACCTCTACGACGGGAGCCGCACCATCAACCTGGTGTGGCTCGGCAGGCGCACGATCGGCGGCATCGTGCCCGGCACCTACCTTCGCGCAACGGGACGCGTCACCTACTACCGCGGCACGCCCACCGTCTTCAACCCGGCATACGAGATCGTCCCGCCCCGTGGCCACTGACCTCCCTGCCGGCGAGGCGGCGCCGACCGTCGAGGCGGTGATCCGGCACCGCCTGTCCACTGCCCTCGGCGGGTGGCGAGGCTCGGTCGAGACGGCACTGCCGACCATCGCGTTCGTGGTCGTCTGGACCTGGCGGCACGACGTGCGCACCGCGCTGCTCGCGGCCGCCGGGGTAGTCGTGGTCCTGGCCCTGCTGTGCCTCGTGCAGCGCCAGAGCCTGCGCTTCGTCGGCTCTGCTGCGGTCGCCACCGCCATCGCGGCCTTCTTCGCCCTGCGCAGCGGTCGGGCGCAGGACGCGTTCCTGCCTGGCATCCTCACCAGCGCGGCGTGGGGTGTGGGGGCGCTGCTGTCCGTGCTCGCCAGGTGGCCGCTCGTGGGCTTCATGGTCGGGGCGGGTGACCCGCGCCTGGCCGAGGACCCCTTCGGGTGGCGTCGCGACGCGGGGCTGGTGCGGGTGTGCCAGCGCCTCACCCTGGTGCTCGTGGCGTTGTATGCCGTGCGCGTCGCCCTGATGCTGCCGATGTACCTCGCCGGTGAGGTCGCCATGCTCGGCGTCGCCAAGGTCGTGCTCGGCTGGCCGCTGTGGCTGGCCGCGGTGGCAGTCATGGGCGCGATGCTGGTGCGGGGGCAGACCCCGCAGCAGGTGCCCGCCCCGGACACAGCGGACGTCGCACGCGACCAGGCGGCGCGCTAGCGAGATCGTCCGGTGCTACCCCAGGGCTACTCCGCCTCGCGTGGCGGACGCTGCCCCGGACTGAGCATCGACTCGAGCTCGTCCTCGTTGTCGGGCGTGGTGATGAAGAGCAGCTCGTCGTGGGGCTCGAGAGAGTCATCGCGGCTGGGCGCGATGGGGTGGTCCTCGCGGATGATGCCGACCAGCACCGTCTCGCCGGGGAAGGTGACGTCGCCGGCCCGCTTGCCGGCATAGGGGCTGTCGGCCGGGAGGGTGAGCTCCACCATGGTGCTCTGGCCCTGTTGGAACTGGAAGATCCGCACGAGGTCGCCGACGCTCACCGCCTCCTCCACGAGGGCCGTCATGAGCCGCGGCGTCGACACCGCGACGTCCACACCCCACGCCTCGTCGAACATCCACTCGTTCTTGGGGTTGTTGACCCGGGCGACGGTGCGGGGCACGCCGAACTCGGTCTTGGCCAGCAGCGAGACCACGAGGTTGACCTTGTCGTCGCCGGTCGCTGCGACGACGACGTCGCAGTCGGCCAGGCCGGCCTCGTGCAGGGCGCTGATCTCGCACGCGTCCGCGAGCAGCCAGTTGGCCTCGGGGATGCGGGTGTGCAGGTCCTTGCGCTCCTTGTCCATCAGGAGCACCTGGTGGCCGTTGTGCAGCAGTTCGCGGGCGATGGAGCGCCCGACGCTGCCGGCCCCGGCGATGACGACTCGCATGTGGTGGTGTCCTCCGGTGGCTGGTCAGGACTCGGTGGTGGGTGGCGGGGCGTCGAGGACGCGCTCCACCTGGGGCAGGTCGGAGGCGAGCGCAGCCAGGTGGACGAGGTCGCCCTCCTGGTAGACCGTGTCGGCACTGGGCAGGATCCCCGCCCCCAGCCGGGTGAGGTAGGCAGCCCTCGCACCGGTGGCCTCCTCGAGCGCGGTGACCCGCCTGCCGACCCAGGCAGGGTTCACGGCGACCTCGGCGATGACGACGTGGCCGGAGGGGTCCGCGAGTTCGGGGACGTGGCCCTGGGGGAGCAGCCTGCGCAGCATCTGGTCGGACGTCCACTTCACCGTGGCGACCGTGGGGATGCCCAGCCGCTGGTAGACCTCGGCCCGTCGGGGGTCGTAGATCCGCGCCACCACGTTGTCGAGCCCGAACATCTCCCGCGCCACCCGGGCCGCGATGATGTTGGAGTTGTCTCCGCTGCTCACCGCCGCGAAGGCGCCCGCCTCCGAGATCCTCGCGTTCGTGAGAACCATCCGGTCGAACCCCCAGCCGGTGACCTTGTCGCCGGAGAAGCGGGGACCGAGGCGGCGGAACGCGTCGGGGTTGACGTCGATGACCGAAACGGTGTGGCCGCGGTCCTCGAGGTAGAG
>DASUKI010000331.1:0-5106 GCA_036278855.1 Pedococcus sp. | reverse complement strand
GTCGCGGTAGCGCAGCACCCGGGCGAACCGCAGCGCCACCCCACCGGGATAGCGCGACGAGGTCTGGATGCCGTCGAACGCGACCTCCACCACCTGCTCCGGCCGCACCGGCACGACCCAGCCACCGGTGCCCTCAGTGGCGAGCTCGGTGAACCGCTGCGTCTGCCACGCGAGCATCTCGTCGGTCATGCCCTTGAAGGTCTTGCCGAGCATGACGAACCCACCGGTGTCCGGGTCGCGCGCACCGAGGTGGATGTTCGACAGCCACCCCTCGCGCCGACCGCTGCCCCACTCGACGGCGAGCACGACGAGGTCGAGGGTGTGCCGCGGCTTGACCTTGACCCATCCGGCACCACGTCTCCCCGCGGCATACGGGGCAGTGGGGGACTTGACCACGACGCCCTCGTGACCGTCGCGCACGAGGCGGTCGAAGAACTCCTGCGCGGCAGCCGCGCCGGCAGCCCGCACCCGCGGCACCAGGCTGCCCGCCGGGACCAGCCCTGCCAGCCGCTCGAAGCGCTCGGACGCGGGGGCGTCCAGCAGGTCGGTGCCATCGAGGTGGAGCAGGTCGAAGAAGAACGGCGTGACGGGCACCTCGTCGCGAAGGCGCTGCACCCCAGCGCTGCTCATCGTCCGTGACGCTGTCTGCTGGAACGGCAGCGGACGGCCCGAGGCGTCAAGCGCGATGGCCTCGCCGTCGACCACCAGCCGGCGCGAAGGCAGCGCGAGCACGGCGTCGACAACCTCGGGGAGGCGGTCGGTGATGTCGTCGAGCGAGCGGGTGAACAACCCCACCTCGTCGCCGTCGCGGTGCGCCTGCAGTCGGATCCCGTCGAGCTTGCCGTCGAGGAAGGCGTCGTCCCCGACCTGCTCGAGTGCGGTCTCGAGATCGGGCGCCGCGGCCGCGAGCATGGGCCGCAGCGGCCGGCCCACCTCGAGGCCGATGCCGGCGAGCGCCTCCTCACCGCCGCGCAGCGCCGCCTCGGCGACCACGCTGGACCACCCGGCGAGCATCGCGGCCCGGCGCACCGCAGCCTCGGGCACCTCGGCGGCGCGCGCGATGGCCTGCTGCACCACCCCGTCGAGCGCCCCCTGGCGGACCTGCCCGGTGATGAGGTTGCGAAGGTACTGCTGCTCGTCGTCGGTGAGCTGCGCGAACAGCTCGCGGACGGCCCCGGCGCGGCTCGCGGCGGACCCGGCGCCGCCGAGCGTGGCCAGCCGACTGAGGGCGTCGTCGACGTCGGCGACGGTGAGCGTTGGCTCGGCTGCAGCAGCCGGCAGGTCGGTGAGGCCGCGCCAGCTGACGCCGACCCGCCGTTGGGGCAGGGTGCCCGACAGGTAGGCCGTGACGGTCGCCGCCTCCTCGGGACCGGCGGCGCGGAGCGCATCGGAGAGCGCCTGCACCTTGGCCAGGCGGGACCGGGTCGCCGCGACGGCCTGCGAGGCGGCGACGACGTCGACGAACAGCACGACCCCGACGGTATCGCCGGCCACCGTCAGGCGAGCACGTCCGCCAGGTCCGTCGCGTCCATGCCGTGCGCCTCGGCAACCGGGGCGTAGGTGACGCGACCGTCGTGGGTGCTGAGCCCCTGCGCCAGCGGGTGGTTCGCCCGCAGCGCGTCGCGCCAGCCCCGGTCAGCCAGCTCCACGGCATACGGAAGGGTCACGTTGGTCAACGCGTAGGTGCTGGTGTGCGGCACCGCGCCGGGCATGTTGGCGACGCAGTAGAAGACCGAGCCGTGCACCTGGTACGTCGGGTCGGCGTGGGTCGTCGGGCGGGAGTCCTCGAAGCAGCCGCCCTGGTCGATCGAGATGTCCACCAGCACCGAGCCGGCCTTCATCCGGGACACCTGCTCGTTGGTGACCAGCTTGGGCGCCTTGGCGCCCGGCACCAGGACCGCGCCGATCACCAGGTCGGCGTCACTGATCGCGCGCTCGATCTCGTAGGTGTTGGACGCGACGGTCTGGCAGTGGCCCTGGTAGATGGCGTCGGCGTGGCGCAGCTTCGCGATGTCGCGGTCGAGCAGCAGCACCTCGGCCTGCATGCCGAGGGCGATCGCCGCCGCGTTCATGCCGGAGACGCCGGCACCGATGACGACGACCTTGGCGGCGTAGACGCCGCTGACGCCACCGAGCAGCAGGCCCCGGCCCCCGTTGGCGCGCATCAGGGTGTTGGCACCGACCTGCGGGGCCAACCGCCCGGCGACCTCCGACATCGGCGCGAGCAGGGGCAGTGAGTGGTCGGGCAGCTCGACCGTCTCGTAGGCGATGGCCGTCACCTTTCGCGCCACCAGCTCCTCGGTGAGCCGCTTGTCGGCGGCGAGGTGGAGGTAGGTGAACAGGGTCTGGCCATCGCGCATCCGGTGGTACTCGGGCTCGACCGGCTCCTTGACCTTGAGGATGAGGTCGCCGGTTCCCCACACCTCGTCGGCGGACCCGAGGATCGTCGCACCCGCGGCGGTGTAGTCCTCGTCGAGGATGGAGGAGCCGGTGCCCGCCTCAGCCTCCACGAACACCTCGTGCCCGTGGACCACGAGCTCGTGCACGCCGGCGGGGGTGATCGCCACACGGAACTCGTTGTTCTTGATCTCGCGGGGAATCCCGACCTTCATCGTGCCTCCTGGATCGCAGTGGTTCCTCGAACAATGTCGAAGATCGGGGCGCCTGCCAACCACCCCGGGCGAAGACGGGTTTGACCGATCCACACCCGAACCCCTCGTCCCCGGCGTAGCCTCCTGTCGATGCCGGGGTCCTCCACCCGGCGACGGCGACCCCGGAGACCCGATGAGCACGACTGCGCCAGCACACGGGACCGTGCCGCGCGCCTCGCCGGGATACCTGCACGACGTGCTCTTCTGGTCGGGCGAGCGCGACTTCGTCACCCAGACAGCTGCCTTCGTCATGGAGGGGGTGGCTGCCGGGGAGCCGGTGCTGGTCGCCGTCCCCGAGCCGCGATCGAGGGCGCTGCAGCGCCACCTCGGGCGCGCGGGCGATGAGGTCCGGTTCGTCGACATGGCCGCGCTGGGCGCCAACCCCGCGTGCATCATCGATGCCTGGTCCCGGTTCGCCGAGGAGTGCGGCGAACAGCCCTCGCGCGGCGTGGGCGAACCGCTGTGGCCCGGACGGCGCGAGGCCGAGATCGCCGAGTGCGAGTTGCATGAGGCGCTGCTCAACGTCGCCATCGGCGCGCAGCGTCCCCTGTGGCTGCGGTGTCCCTACGACGCGGACGGCCTGCCCGGGACGGTGCTCGAGCGGGCGCGCGGAGCGCACCCGTTCCTCGCCTCCACCGACGGCGGGACCGGGACGAGCAACGGGTATGCCGGTGACGGCCTTGGCCTCGAAGGGTTCACGACGCCCCTGCCCGAGCCGGCGACACAGCCGGTAGTCCGGCGCATCGCGGACCTCGCCACGCTGAAGGCGCTGCGCGACCTGGTGGTGCACGCGGCCACCGTGGCGGGGGTGGAGCGGGACCGCTCCATCGACCTCGGCCTGGCGGTCCACGAGCTGGCGGTGAACACGATCACCCACGGCGACGGCAGCGGACGGTTGCGGCTGTGGCGCGACCCGGCGGCGCTCGTCTGCGAGGTGTCGGACGACGGAGTGGTACTCGACCCGTTGGCCGGCCGGCACCACCCCGCAGAGGAGGCGGCCCAGGGCCGCGGGCTGTGGATGGTCAACCAGCTGTGCGACCTGGTGCAGCTGCGCTCGGGGACCCAGGGCACGCAGGTGCGGATCCACACCTGGCTGTGACGGGGCGGGCTCGCGGCTCGAGCTGGCTCAGGGAACCACGGTGGCGGCGTGGTTGAGCGCGCCGATGAATGCCTGCCGCCAGGGCAGCGCCTCGCGCGTGGTCCGGCAGGATGCGCCGCCGCACGAGCACGCCCACGTCCAGCCGCCGGCGACGCCGCGCTGGACCCGGGGGTGGTGGGCGGTGCTGGTGCGGGTGGCCGTGCGGCTGTTCACGTCTCCGAGGGTACGAACGCACGGGTGAGCCGGCTGGCAAAGACACCCGACCACGGCCGAACGGGGGAGCGCCGGCTCACCCGAGCGACGGGGGCTACTGGGGGAGCAGGACGCCGTCGATGATGTAGACGGTGGCATTGGCGGTCAGGACGTTCCCGCAGACGACCTTGGCCTTGCCCACCTCGTAGGTGTCGCCCATCTTGGTCACCGTGATGGTGGACCCGGCGAGGGTCTTGTGGTCACCCGCGAGCCGGTCGGGGGAGAGCCGGCCCTGCACGACGTGGTTGGTGAGGACCTTGGTGAGCAGTCCCTTGGGGTCCTTCATGGCTGCGTCCATGGTGTCCTTGGGGACCGCCGCGAAGGCGTCGTTGGTCGGCGCGAACACGGTGATGTCCTTGGCGGTGTTCAGGGTGTCGACCAGGCCGGCTGCCTTCACCGCCCCCACGAGCTGGCTGAGGACCGGGTTGTTGCTGGCCGCGGTCGCCACGGGGTCGGTGGCCATGCCGGCGAAGGACCCCTTGCCGTCCTTCGGGACGGCGGAGCAGGCCGACCCGAACGGCTGGGCCGCCAGGTCGCTCGTGGACGACGAGCTGGACGAGGAGCTCGACGACGAGGAGGGCATCGAGGAAGAGGACGACGAGTCCCCGCCGGCCGTGTCGTTGCTGGAGCTGCCACAGGCGGCGAGCCCGAGGGGCAGGGCGAGGGTGAGCGCAGCGATGGTGCTGCGACGGGCGAGGCGCATGGTGGTGTCTCCTTGGTGGATGTCATTGGGACACAGTCAATTCGGAGCCGCTCTCGGGATGGATTGCCCGTGTGATAGATCGGTCAGGCGATGTTGACGACGATCGTGTGGTGGCCCGAGGCGCCGGAGGGGAAGGGTTCGGCGCGACGGACGGTCTGCACCGCGCCGGTGCCGTCGGTGGCCCGCACGGTGAGGTCGTGCCGTCCCTTGGTGGCGGTCCACATCCAGTACCACTGACGCCAGTAGTCGGTGCCGCCCGTTGGGCCGAGCGTGGCGCGGTGCCACGGGCCGTCGTCAACGCGCACCTCCACCGCCTGGATCCCCCGGCCCTGCGCCCAGGCGACGCCCCCGACCGCGAGCCGTCCGGGGTGGTAGGTCGCCAGCCCCCGGGGCGTGTCGAT
>DASUKI010000330.1:0-2026 GCA_036278855.1 Pedococcus sp. | reverse complement strand
CGCGGATCCTGAAGGTGGCCAACGCCCTGCGCGCCGGAGTCGTGTGGGCCAACACGTTCAACAAGTTCGACCCGACCAGCCCGTTCGGCGGCTACAAGGAGTCCGGCTACGGCCGCGAGGGCGGGCGGCACGGTCTGGAGGCATATCTGCGATGAACACTGCGTCGACGCGTATAGATGTCAGGAAGACGTACAAGCTGTTCATCGGCGGCGGGTTCCCGCGCTCGGAGTCCGGACACTCCTACGTCGTCAGCGACGTGCGCGGCCGGTTCGTCGCCAACGCCGCACTGGCCTCGCGCAAGGACGCCCGGGACGCGGTCGCCGCGGCCCGCAAGGCGTTCCCCGGGTGGTCCGGTCGCACGGCGTACAACCGCGGTCAGGTGGTCTACCGCATCGCCGAGGTGATGGAGGACCGCCGGCCGCAGTTCGTCGAGGCGCTCCGGCAGGGCGAGGGTCGCACCCCCGCGGCCGCCGGCAAGGTCCTCGACGAGTCGATCGACCGGCTCGTGTGGTACGCCGGGTGGGCCGACAAGCTCACCCAGGTCGTCGGGAACGCCAACCCGGTGGCCGGGCCGTTCTTCAACCTGTCCACACCGGAGCCGACCGGCGTCGTCGCGGTGCTCGCGCCGCAGGGGTCCAGCCTGCTCGGCCTGGTCAGCGTGGTCGCTCCCGTCATCGTCGCCGGGAACACCGTCGTCGTCGCGGCGTCGACCGAGCGGCCACTGCCGGCGGTCACGTTCGCAGAAGTGCTCGCCACCTCGGACGTCCCCGGCGGCGTGGTCAATATCCTCACCGGCTCGCTGGACCGCACCGCCCCCACGCTCGCCTCGCACATGGACGTCAACGCCCTCGACCTGACCGGCCTGGCCGGCGACCCCGAGCAGGCCACCGAGCTCGAGATCGAGGCCGCCGCGAACCTCAAACGAGTACGTCGCGCCCCCGCGGCCGAGCCGGACTGGAGCGTCGAGCCCGGCCTGGACCGGATGACCGACGTCCTGGAGACCAAGACGGTCTGGCACCCGATCGGGGTCTGAGCCCGGGCTGAGCCCTGGCCGGCCCGTCAGTGGAACGCGTAGACGGGCCGGTAGTCGACGGTGATCCGGGAGCCGCCCTGCACACGGGTCACACCACCGCGCACGCCTTGGAGGTGCCGAGCGCCGCTCGCCAGCCGGACGGTGGCCTTCCGATAGGGGTTCCAGTAGATCCGGCGCTTGCCCTCGGCGTCCTTCACCACGCAGGTGTAGGTGCCGTGGGAGTCCCTGCGGCAGGGCCGGTGGCCCGGTGTCCCCAGCAGGCGCCCGTGCATCCACCGTTGCACCCGCCGGAAGGCGTGCCCCGCGGCGGTGACGTGGCGGTGGTGGGTCGGGTCGGAGAGCAGTGTGTTGCCGAGCGTCCCGCCTCCGTCCAGCAGGCCGAGGTCGTAGCGGTACCAGTCGACCCGCTTGACGCCCGCGGCGGCGTTGAGCAAGTAGGTCCGCACGACGTACGCCGCCTGCCGGGTGCCGGAGATCCGCTTGGTCGCCGTCCCTCGGCCCATGCCGTAGTTGATCTCGGTGTTCCAAATCGGCTTGGACCGGGGGACTCCGGCCCGGTGCAGCCGATGCCGTGCCTGCGCCAGCAGGCGCATGCTGTCCTCGGGAGTGCCGGGCCGTCCGTGGTACCTCGGCTCTGGGTAGAGGTTCAGGCTGACCGCATCGACGAAGCGCCAGACCGGCACGCCGTGCACCCGTTGGCGGTAGAACGCCGACAGCCCCTTCATCTCGTACCGCAGCCGGGTGACCATCGCCGGCCCGATCACCCGGGCCCGCGGGTCGACGTTGTCCCGCACCTGGTCCATCGCGCGGGTGAGCTGTGCGAGCCGCGCCGGGCTCCCGGTCCAGAAGGTGGCGATGTTCCCTTCGTTCCAGACCTGGTAGGCGTTGATCCCCCGGTACCCGTGGAAGCTGCGGTAGCGCTTCATGAGGGCATGGACGAAGGCCTTGTAGCGAGCGATCCTGCGCGGCGGGTCGGTCGGGCGCGCGGCGTAG
>DASUKI010000329.1:0-14128 GCA_036278855.1 Pedococcus sp. | reverse complement strand
TGGGTCCGGCACAGCGGTTCGTGCGACGATCACCCCCGTGATCTGGGTGCTGTTCATCGTGGTGGCCGTCCTGCTGGTCGGGGCGTTCGCAGCGCTGCTCACCGGCCGGATCCACTACGACCCGCTCTCCGAACCAACCCGCACCCAGGGCGAGCCGGGGTTGGGCGAGACCTTCACCTCCCACGACGTGGCGGACGTGCACTTCGACACCGCCTTCCGTGGGTACCGCATGGACCAGGTCGACCGCGTGCTCGACCAGCTGCAGGTCCGGATCGCCGAGCTCGAGGCCCGGCCCGAGGTCTGAACCCTCGCACCGACATGCCCACCGTCCACCTCGTCCGGCACACGCCCGCGCCGCCCTGCGCGGTCTGGGATGTGCTCACCGACTTCGGCGCACACGGCCGCTGGATGCCCCTGACCACCATGCGCCTCGAGCCGGGCCGCCCCCGGCTCGGCTGGTCGTTCGCGGGGCTCACCGGCGTGGGGCCGCTCCGGTTCAGCGACCCCATGGTCGTCACCGGCTGGAGGCCGCCAGGCGGTAGCTACCCTGCCGGCGGCGGTGGCGACCCTGCCGACGGTGGTGCCCGGCCAGCCGAGCTGCGGCTGGTCAAGACCGGACGGCTCCTCGGCGGCTGGATCCAGGTCACCGTGGCAGGTCACGGGCAGGGGTCCCGGCTGGTGTGGCACGAGGAGCTCACCGTCCGGCCCCTCCCTGCCAAGCGGCTGACCGGGCCCGTGGTGGGCCTGGCCGCCACCTGGCTCTACGCCCGCGCCATCGACGGGATGCTGGGCCAGGCGATGAGGGTCACCACGTCCGGGGCCGGTGCCCGATGAGCGACCTCGTCGTCGGCTCGGACGGGCTGGCCAGGTGTCCGTGGGCGGGCGCGACTCCCGACTACCTCGACTACCACGACACCGAGTGGGGCGTGCCGGTGCACGGCGAGCGTGCCCTCTTCGAGCGGATCACCTTGGAGGCGTTCCAGTCCGGGCTGTCCTGGCTGACCATCCTGCGCAAGCGTGAGGCGTTCCGTGCGGCGTTCGCCGGCTTCGCCCCCGAGGTGGTTGCCGGGTACGACGAGGCGGACCAGGCCCGGCTGATGGGGGACGCCGGCATCGTGCGCAACCGGCTCAAGGTGCAGGCGGCGATCACCAACGCCGCCGCCGTGGTGCGGCTGCGCGAGGACGGTGGGCTCGAGGACCTCGTGTGGTCGTACGCGCCCACCCGCCACGCCCCGCCCGCGTCGGTCGCCGACCTGCGGGCCAGCATCCCGGAGTCCGTGGCGCTGGCCAAGGCGTTGAAGCGGGCCGGCTTCGTGTTCGTCGGCCCGACCACGATGTATGCCGCCATGCAGGCCTGTGGGCTCGTCGACGACCACCTCGTCGGCTGCCACCGGGCGAGCCCGGCCCGATGAGGGGCAGCCTCACCACCCGGGTGGTCCTGGTCTACCTCGGGCTGCGCGCCATCTCCTGGGTTCTCCTGGTCCTGGCCAGCAAGGACCAGGGCGTGATGCCCGACTGGACGGGCCCCACCGTGGAGCCGATCGACATGACGGTGCTCTGGGACGGCAGCTGGTACCGCGAGGTCGCGCTCCACGGGTACCCCATCCCGCTGCCGCTCGACCCCACGAGTGGTCACGTGTCGCAGAACGCGTGGGCCTTCTACCCACTCTTCCCCCTCGTCTCGCGGATGCTCATGTCCGTCACGGGCCTGGGCTTCCCCGCCGTCGGCTCGAGCCTCTCGCTGCTGTGCGGCCTCGGCGCGGCCGTGCTCATGGCCGGGCTGCTGGCCGAACGGCTCGGTCAGCGCGCTGCGCTGGCCACGGTCGCCGTGTGGGCGGCGTTCCCAGCCGCGGTGTCCCTCCAGCTGGCGTTCACCGAGTCGATGGCGATGCTGCTGCTGTGCGGCGCGTTGTGGGCCCTGGCCCGTCGTGCCTGGCTGCCCGCGGCCGGCCTGGCCCTCCTGCTTGGCCTCACCCGGCCCATCGCCGCCCCCCTCGTCGTGGTGGTGGGCGTGGCCCTGGTCGTCCGGTGGCGGGGACGGGCCCGCAACCCGATCCGCCGCCCAGAGCTGTTCAGTGGCGCCGCAGCGCTCGCCGCCACCTGCCTGGCCGCGGTCCTCTGGGCGCTCATCGCGTGGTCGGCCACCGGCTCACGAACCGCCTACACCGACACCATGTCCGCGTGGCGCGCCGGAGGCGTCATCGTGCCCCTCAAGCCGTGGCTGTGGATGTCCCAGTGGGTGTTCCGCGACTCCTCGCACGCGGCCACCTACGGCCCCGTGGCACTCGCCGCGCTGGTGACCACCATCGTCGTGCTCACCTGCGGCCCCTGGGCGACCCGGCTGGGACCGGAGCTGCGGACCTGGTGCCTGGCCTACCCGGCATACCTCGCCCTGGTCCTGGACCCCTTCACGAGCATCTTCCGCTACGCGCTGCCACTGTTCCCCCTCGTCGCGGTCGTCCTCGGCGCCGGCTGGGTGGACCGCGCCGCCCGCTGGCTGGCGACGCGCACGATGGTGCTGGTGGCCGCTGGCATCGCAGGCCAGGCCGCCTGGATCTGGAAGCTCCTCGTGTTCCACCCGCCGTCGGACTTCCCGCCATGACCGCGCTCCGCGGCGCCTCGGCGCTGCTGACCTCACAGGGGCGCAGCGCGGCAGCGGCGCGCGCCCTCCAGCGCCCGGTCGCCTTCCTGCTCATCGTGTATGCCGGGTCGAGACTGCTCGCGCTGCTCGCCATGTGGGTGTCGGCCACCTGGTTCCAGACACCCGCGGGCGTCGGGCACCTGGACCCGACGCTCGGCGACATCTTGGGGTCGTGGGACGGGGTCTGGTACGAGCGGATCGCGCGGCAGGGGTATCCCGTGCCGCTGCCCGCCGACCCGGACACGGGGCTGCTGACCTACAGCGCCTGGGCGTTCTACCCGGGTTTCCCGATGCTCGTCCGGGTGCTGATGCTCACCGGGCTCCCGTTCCTGGCGGCGGCGGTCGCCCTCAACGTCGTGCTGGGAGCAGTTGCGGTGCTCCTGGTGTGGCGGTGCCTGCACTTCGCGCTGCACGCCCAGCCGCAGCCGGCGCGGGACCGGCTCGCGCTCGCGGCCGCGGCCCTGTGGTGCCTGTACCCAGCCACCGGGATCCTGCTCATGCCCTACACCGAGGCGCTCGCCTGCCTGCTGGTGGCGGGCTCTCTGCTGCTGCTGATGCAGCGCCGATACCTCGCGGTGGCGGCGGTGGCCCTCGCGCTTGGCTTCACTCGTGGCGTCGCCCCGGCCGTGGGCTGTGCGGTGGTTGCGCACCTGGTCCTGCGGTGGCGGGAGGACCGTGCGGCGGGGACCCGGCCACTCGACGGAGACCGCTCCCGGGCGGGGCTGATGGTGGTCGCGACCGCGGTTTCGTCGGTGGCGTGGCCGGTCATGGTCGGGATGGCCAGTGGGCTGCCGATGGCGTTCTTCGACGTGCAGGCCGCGTGGGGCCAGAACCCCGAGTCCGGGCCGTTCGTGCTCTGGGTGGCCTGGGCCTGGGACGCCCACGGGGTGGTCGGGGTGCTGGTCCTGCTCGGCCTGGTCGGGACCTACATCGCCCTCGTGCTCGGGCGGCACGGTGCCTGGCTCGCCATGGAACTGCGGGTGTGGGCGCTGGCCTACCCGCTCTACCTCCTGGCCGTGGTCCGGCCGATCACGAGCATGTGGCGCTTCCTGTTGCTCGACTTCCCGGTCGCTGCGCTGGTCGCGTCGGTCGCGATGCGGACCTCGAGCGGGGCGTCCGTCGTGGCCCACTGGCGGCGCCGGATGGCCGTGGTCGCCGTGGTGCTGGTCGGGGGCATCTTCTGGTTCTCCAGCACCCTGCTGACCTTCGTGCCCTGGGCGGCCACCCCGCCCTGACCCGCCCTCAGCGGCCGGTGAACTGCGGCCTCTCCTTGGCGAGGAAGGCGTCCACGGCGGCCCGGTGGTCCTCGCTCGCGCCGGTGAGCGCCATCAGCTCGGCCTCGTGCACCAGCGAGTCGGACAGGTCGTGGCCGGCGCTGAAGGCGACCGCGCGCCGGATCGAGCCGTACGCCAGCGTCGGCCCCGCGGCCAGCTGCGCCGCCAGCTCGTCGACGGCCGACTCGAGCTCCTCGGCAGCCACGACCTTCGTCACCAGGCCCAGCTCGAGGCACTCGGCCGCCGGCACGGTGCGCGGCATGAGCAGCAGCTCTTTCGCGCGCGCGGGACCGACGAGCCGCGGCAGCCACCACGACGACCCGGAGTCGCAGGACAGGGCGATCCCGGCGAAGGCGAGGTTCATCCCGGCCCCCTCCACCATCACGCGGAAGTCGGCGGCCATCGCGAACGCCGCGCCCGCCCCGGCCGCGACGCCGTTGATCGCGGCCACGACCGGCTTGTTCATCGTCGCCAGGAGCTCGACGACCGGGTTGTAGTGCTTGGGCACGGTTTCCCACAGTGACGGGTCCTCGCCCTTGAGCAGGCCCACGTGCTCACGCAGGTCCTGCCCGACGCAGAAGGCCCGGCCGGTCCCGGTCAGCACGACGCAGCGCACGTCCCGGTCGCCGGCCACCTCGGTGAGCGCGGCGAGCAGCGCCTCCTTGGTGGCGACGCTGAGGGAGTTCATGGCGTCGGGTCGGTTGAACCGCACGGTGGCCACCGCGCCCGAACGCTCAACGACCACGGGCTGGTCCTCGGGCTGTGTCATGGGCTCATCCTGCCGCGCTCACCCCGCGCTCCCGCGGTCGGCCCGGTCGAGCCAGTGGTCGACCCACTCGCGGGCAGCCGGCTGCAGTGCCCTGGCCAGGTCGTCGAAGCGCTGGGCAGCAGCATGCCCCGGCCACGTCGCCGGCAGCATCGCGGCGGGCAGTCCCGGGTCGGAGAACAGGAACAGCCGCCAGGCGTGGACCAGCTCGGTGCGCTCGACGAAGGCCTCCTCGGGTGTGCTCTCACCGTCGCGCCCGCCGGCGGTCGCCGTGAACCGCTGGTAGGCCGACCCGAGCGCCTCGAGGTCCCAGACGCGAGCCGCCATCGCTCGTGGGTCCTCGTCGACCGGGCCCCGGAACCCGTGCCACGCGACTCCCGCTGCACGAAGGGTGCTGTCGAGCTCACGGCTCGGACGCGGCGCCAGCCAGGTGTCGGCGGCCAGCTGGCCGTACCCCAGGAACGCCAGCCCCTGCGCCGCCCTGGCCCGCGCGTTCCGGTCCGGGGTGCGCTCCAGTACGACGAGGTGCCAGTGACCGTCCCAGTCCTCGCCCACGGTGCGGTAGATCCGGGCATGCGCCTCACGCAACCGTTCGCGCGCACGGGCCGTCACGGCATACCCCCGCGCACCGCGGACCACCGGGTCGAGCCAGCCCTCGCGCACCATCCGCGACACGGCGGTCCGCACCGCGGGCGCCGAGATCTGCAGCGAACCGAGCAGGCCGACGGAGGCGGAGATCGGCGCCCACCCGCCCCGGTCGAGGAGGTGGTCGCCGTACAGGTCGAACAGGGCGGAGCGGGCGTGCACGCGCCCAGTCTGGCCGATGCGGGCGACCGAACGGGGGAGGGATTTCGCCTGTGACCCCGTTCACGAGATAATGGAGCAAATCTGGCGCGTCCGGGACTGACTGCTGGCGTGGACCCGCGTGCCGAGGAGGAACCCACGCCACACGAAAGGGACACCCCATGGCGGCAATGAAGCCGAGGACTGGTGACGGCCCCCTCGAGGTCACCAAGGAGGGTCGCGGCATCGTCCTGCGCATGCCCTTGGAGGGCGGCGGTCGGCTCGTCGTGGAGATGACCCCGGACGAGATCAAGGCCCTGGGCAAGGCCATCGACAACTGCGAAGGCCTCAAGTGACCCGCTGACCACCAGCACCACCGGACCCCCGCGCGGCACCTGCCGCCGGGGGTCCGTCGTGTTGACCCGGTATGCCGCGTGGTCACCTCGTGGCGCAGGCCCCCCTTGCGACCGCTTGCGTCTGCGAAGTTGCCCCGCTGGCGGGCAAAGTCGCAGACGCAAGCAGCCCGGTAGGGTCGCAGCCGTGCCCGATCCCGACCTGCTCAACCCGCGCGGCCCCGACTGGACCACCTCACCCCAGCCGCTCGCAGACGTCCTCGCCGACCTCGACCCGACCGACCTGGTGCTGGCGCTACCGGTTCCGCAGGGCGGCGTCCCCGCAACTGGCGCGACTGCCCGGGCGCTCGCGCTCGTGGGTCTCGAGGCCGCGGACGTGCAGGCCGCCCACGACCCGTCCTCCGAGGCCGGGGCCACCACGCGCATCCCGCTGGTCCCCGGGGAGCGCGCCGCCCGCACCGTCCTCCTCGTGGGCGTCGGGGACGGAGCGGCAGCCGAGCTGCGTGAGGCGGGCGCCGCGCTCGGAAGGGCGACGCGCGGCCGAGCTGCACTCGTGACCACGATCGGCAGCGGCGCGTCCAAGGGCTCGCAGTCGGCGCTGGTCGAGGGACTGGCGCTCGGCGGCTACACCTCGCCACGCTGGCTCGGCCAGGGGTCCGAGCCGAGCAAACGACCCGTGTCGTCGCTGGTGCTCAGCGGGACGTTCGACGCCGAGGTCGTCACTCGTGCGACGGTGCGCGCCCGCGCCACGATGCTGGCCCGCAACCTGGCCGTCACACCGTCCAACATCAAGAGCCCGGCCTGGCTCGCGGCCCAGGCCCGCACCGTCGGCCGGCGCGCCGGCCTGGACGTGAAGGTGTGGACCGAGCGGGAGCTGCGTGCCGAAGGGTTCGGGGGACTGCTCGCCGTGGGCGGGGGCTCCGCGACACCCCCACGCCTCGTGCAGCTCGACTACGTGCCGGAGGGCGCCGCGGCCAAGACCCCGCGGATCGTGATCGTGGGCAAGGGCATCACCTTCGACACCGGTGGGCTGGACCTCAAGCCGGGCGAGGGCATGGTGGCCATGAAGACCGACATGAGCGGGTCGGCGATCGTGCTGGCCGTGCTGGCCGCCTGTCGCGAGCTCGACGTGTCCGTGCGCGTGACCGGGTTGATGGCGATCGCCGAGAACGCCGTCGGCGCCGGGTCCTACCGTCCGTCCGACGTGCTGACGCAGTACGGCGGGCGCACCGTCGAGATCGGCAACACCGACGCCGAGGGCCGCATCGTCATGGCGGACGCGTTGGCCTACGCCGATCTCGAGCTCGATCCCGACGTGCTCGTCGACATCGCCACCCTCACGGGCGCGGCTCGCGTCGCCCTCGGACGTTCGATGGCCCCCGTCTACGCCTCCCACGACGCCCTGACCCGCGCCCTGGTGCGCGCGGGCGAGATCGTCGGCGAGCCGCTGTGGCCCTTCCCCCTGGTGGCGGACTACCGGCCGCAGCTCGACAGCGAGGTGGCCGACATCAACCACATCGCGGGCATCGGACGCGGCGCCGGGTCGATCGTGGCAGCGTTGTTCCTCCGGGAGTTCGTGGGATCCCGGCGCTGGGCGCACCTCGACATCGCCGGGGTCGGCCGCTCCGACGTCGACCGCGGGCTCCTCACCAAGGGGGCAACCGGGTACGGCGCCCGGCTGCTGCTCAACTGGCTGGAGGAGATGTGATGAACGCGGGGTACGGCCTGTCGGTCCGGTGGTCGCTCGAGGGGGCTCCGGAGGACGTCGCCGAGCAGCTGCGCGAGTACGTCGTGGGGACGTCGCTGGCGAAGTTCATGTTCCTGGACGGATTGGCCTTCAAGACCTGGCGGATGGTCGAGGGCAGGTGGTTCGAGGGCACCTACGTCTTCGACCAGCAGGTCTACCGCGACGACTTCGCCCGCGAGTTCGCCAAGACCGCCGCCACGTCCGCGGGCAGCAAGATCATCGGGTCCGCGCCGGAGCTGATAGAGCCGTTCGAGGTCGTCGCGATCGCCGAGGGGCCGGGCGGCTTCCGCCGCGGCCCGGGCCCCGGCACCGCCTGAGCGCTGCGACGACTGCCGATTCGATGTAAAAGCGCCGGGGATCCCCGGCGCTTTTACATCGAATCGCGAGGGGAGTCCGGGGTTTAGCGCTTGACCGCGACGAACATCCCGTCGCCCACCGGCAGCAGCGCCGGGACGAGCCGCTCGTCGTCGCGCAGCCGCTTGCCCAGGTCGCGCAGCACCGTCGTCTCGTCGTCGCGCGCGGCCGGGTCGGCGACCTTGTCGTGCCAGAACATGTTGTCGAGCACGAGCACACCGCCCGAGCGCAGCAGCCGGATCGCGTGGTCGACGTACTCGGGGTACTCGCGCTTGTCCGCGTCCACCACCACCATGTCGTAGGCGCCGTCGGTCATCCGCGGCAGCACGTCGAGGGCGCGCCCGGCGATGACCCGGGTGCGCTGGTGCGCGATGCCCGCCTCGGCGTACGCCTTCTTCGCGGCCCCCTGGTGCTCGGTCTCGACGTCGATCGTCGTGAGGATGCCGTCCTCCGGCATGCCCTGCAGGAGCCACAGGCCGGACGTGCCCGCCCCCGTGCCGATCTCGACCACGGAACGCGCCTTCGCGGTCGCCGCGAGCAGCCGCAGCAGCACCCCGGCGCCGTTGCCGACGGGCACCGCGCCGAGCTCCTCACCGCGGCGACGGGCCTGCTCGACGACCTCGTCCTCGGTGACGAACTCCTCGGCGTAGGCCCAGCTGGCGGGCTTCTGTGCGCTCATGCGCCAAACCCTACTGCCGAGCCGACCTGGACCCGGCCACGCGCGCCCACGCGGGTTCGGGGGTCCCCGGGGGCGGAGCCGCGGTGCGTCGGCACACAGCAAACCCTCAGGTTGTTGGGGAACCATGTGGGGTACCTGACCGTCAGGACAGGTGCATGCACGGGGGGACGCCGGTCCCCGCACAACCGGAGGTGAGCACGTGACCGCGACCGAGCAGCTCGGCGCGCCGCAGACGGATGCCCAGGCGTGGGTGCCGCCGACCTGGGAAGAGGTCGTCGAGCAGCACTCCGCGCGGGTCTACCGGCTCGCGTACCGCCTCACCGGCAACCCGCACGACGCCGAGGACCTCACGCACGACGTGTTCGTGCGTGTGTTCCGGTCGCTGAGCACCTACCGGCCCGGCACCTTCGAGGGCTGGCTGCACCGCATCACCACCAACGTCTTCCTCGACAAGATGAGGCGCAAGCAGCGGATCCGCTTCGACGCGCTCTCGGAGGAGTCTGCTGCCCGGCTGCCCAGCCGCGAGGCGGGGCCGGAGGTGGCCTACGACGCCACCCACTTCGACGACGACGTCCAGCGCGCGCTCGACGCGCTGTCGCCCGACTTCCGCGCGGCCGTGGTGCTGTGCGACATCGAGGGCCTGTCCTACGAGGAGATCGCGGCGACCCTGGGGGTCAAGCTCGGGACCGTGCGCTCCCGGATCCACCGCGGCCGGGCCCAGCTGCGCGAGGCGCTCGCCCACCGCGACCCGGCCGCCGGCCGGCCAGCCCACGAGTTCGAGGACCGCACCGCGCCAGCATCGCGCCGCCTGCCCGTGATCGGCCGGGCGGTGCCGGGCTCCCGATGACCCGCATCGGTATGCCGGGTGCGCACCCGGGTGCCGGCCGTGGCGGCCGGTGCCTGGGCCAGTTCGTGACGGCGTACGCAGACCGGGCCATGGACGCCGCCACCCTGCACCACTGGGACCTGCACCTCGTCGCGTGCTCGGCGTGCCGTGCTGCGGTCGACGCCGAGCGCCGCGTCCTGGCCTCGCTGCGGACCAGTACGGCTTCGGTCCCCACCGACCTGCGCGGCATGCTGCTCGCCCTGGCCCAGGAGCCGGGCTCGCGCGCACCCGAGCCCGAGCGCCCGCATGGCTTCCACCCGGTCCGCACCCTGCACCACCCCGGGCACCCGCACGGGGTGCCACCGGTGCCGGTTGCGCCGGTGCGCGTGGTCGACCGCGGGGCACCGGCGCTGCACCGCTCGGCACGCCGGGCCACGGTGCTCGCCGGGTTGGCCGCGGGGGCGACGGCCGCAGCTGCGTGGGGGATCGCCTTCGCCGGCACGGCTTCGCCGACCCAACCGCCATCGCCGTCCCAGGCGCCGGTGCGCGCCGGGTGGCCGGGCACCCCCCAGTTCGCCACCGCCGCCTTCACGGTCCCCGGTCTGGGTGCCTCCCGCGCCAGCGACCCCGGGGCCGCGTCCCGACCCGGTCTCGGCACGTCGCGACCAGGTTCGGCAGAATCGACTCCATGAGCGACGAGCGAGACCCGGCCCGGCAGCCGGAGCCCGCGCAGACCGACCCACCACCGCCCGCCGAGGGACAGGACCCCACCGCCTCGGTGTGGGACCCGTGGGGCCCTCCCGCCCCTGAGCCCGTCGAGCACACCCAGCCGGTCCGGTTCGACAACACCCAGGAGCTGCCACCACCGGCGCCCGCAGCACCGCCGAACCCGCCGGCCACGACGCCGACACCGGAGCCGACCGGCTGGCCGAGCCAGCCCACCCAGGGCGGCGAGGTACCGACGGCCCGTGCCGACGCGGCATACCGGCCCATGCCACCGGGAGCGGGCTGGGACCCGATCACCTCGACGGAGGCCGACGGGGGGTATGCCGGGCAGCCGGCCACGTGGGCGGGGCACCACCCGGCCGCGACCGCTCCCCAGCAGAAGGGGCCGGGGTGGGGCGCGCTGGTCGCCGTCGCGGCGGTGGCCTCGTTGCTCGCGGCCGTCGTGGGCGGCCTGTTCGGTGGTTGGCTCGGCTCGACCGGGCGGGTCGACTTCGGGGGCATCGACCGCACGCCGTCCTCGATCCCCAAGGCGGGGGCGGGGGCGACCGCACGACCTTCGGACAGCATCGCCGCGATCGCCGCGCGGGCCCTGCCCAGCGTGGTGACGATCAAGGTCAAGGGCGCCGACGGGGCGGGCACCGGGTCGGGGTTCGTGCTCGACCGCGACGGCCACGTCATCACCAACAACCACGTCGTGGCGGGCGCGGGCCAGGGAGGCAGCATCCGGATCGAGCTGTCCAACGGCGACGAGCTGGACGGCAAGGTGGTGGGCACCGACGGCTCCTACGACCTGGCCGTGCTCAAGATCGGGCGCACCGACCTCCCGCCGCTGACGATGGGCTCGTCGAAGGACGTCGTGGTCGGCGACCAGGTCATCGCGCTCGGGGCGCCGCTGGGCCTCGAGTCCAGCGTCACCGCGGGCATCGTCAGCGCGCTCAACCGCCCCGTCAGCCCCGGTGGGTCCGGCGACGAGCAGTCGTTCATCAACGCGATCCAGACCGACGCGGCGATCAACCCCGGCAACAGCGGCGGGCCGCTGCTCGACATGCAGGGCCACGTGATCGGCATCAACTCGGCGATCGCTCGGGTGCCGGGGACGACCGACTCCCAGTCCGGCAACATCGGGGTGGGCTTCTCGATCCCGAGTGACCAGGTGGTCAAGACGGCCGAGCAGCTGATCAGGACCGGCAAGGCGCAGCACCCGATCATCGGGGTCATCCTCGACCGGCAGTACACCGGCGACGGCGTCAAGATCCTCGCGAGCCGGACGACCGGCTCGGGCGCACCGGTGACTCCCGGTGGACCGGCCGACAAGGCGGGCATCAAGCCCGGCGACGTCATCGTGGAGTTCGACGGGCGACGGATGACCGATGCCGACGACCTCGTGGTGGCGATCCGGGCCAAGAACGTCGGCGACGTGGTTTCCCTGAAGGTGCGGCGCGGCAGTGAGACGATCTCTGTCAGGCTGACCCTGTCGGGGACCTCCGGCAGCTAGACGAGGGAGCGGGCGTTGTTCGATGTGAACGGGTGGGAGTTCATCCTGCTCATCGTGCTCGCCGTCGTGATCCTCGGGCCGGAGCGGCTGCCGGAGTATGCCGCGAAGCTGGCCCACCTGGTCCGTCAGGCCCGCTCCATGGCCGAGGGCGCCAAGGGCCAACTGCGCGAGCAGATGGGGCCGGAGTTCGACGACATCAACTGGCGCCAGTACGACCCGCGCCAGTACGACCCGCGCCGGATCGTGCGCGAGGCGCTGCTGGACCCCTCACCCGCGGACGAGCCGTCCGCCAACGGGAACGGCGCGGGCGGCGTCAACGGCAGCGGTCCTGCGTCGGCCGGCCACGACCCGACGCTGCCCACGCCCTACGACGTCGACGCCACCTGACACGCCGCTGTCCACCTGCGCAAGTCTCAGTCCATCTGGGTGAGTTGCCTGCAGAGGTCAGCGACCGACGGGGGACAGGCCCAGGGAACGGCCGGCCAGGCCGCGCGATCGGGTGCCCAGCCCTCTGGCGATCCCGCGCAGCGCGACCGCGGCCGGGGAGTCCGGGTTGCGCAGCACGACGGGGGTGCCCTCGTCGGAGCACTCGCGCAGGTTGGTGTCGATCGGGATCTGCCCGAGCAGCGGCACGTCGGCCCCGACGGCGCGGGTCAGCGACTCCGAGACCGCCTTGCCGCCACCAGAGCCGAAGATCTCCTGCCGGGAGCCGTCCGGCAGCTCCAGCCAGGACATGTTCTCGATCACCCCGACGATCCGCTGATGGGTCTGCAGGGCGATCGAGCCGGCCCGCTCGGCGACCTCGGCGGCGGCCCGCTGCGGTGTGGTGACCACGAGGATCTCGGCTCCCGGGATGAGCTGGGCCACCGAGATGGCGATGTCGCCGGTGCCGGGCGGCAGGTCGAGCAGGAGCACGTCGAGGTCGCCCCAGAACACGTCGCCGAGGAACTGCTGCAGCGCGCGGTGCAGCATCGGTCCACGCCAGACCACCGGCTGGTTGCCGGGGACGAACATGCCGATCGAGATGACCTTCACGTCGTGCGCCAGCGGCGGCAGGATCATGTCGTCGACCTGCGTGGGGCGGTGCTCGACGCCCAGCATGCGGGGCACGGAGAAGCCGTAGACGTCGGCGTCGACGACCCCCACCCGCAGGCCGCCCTCGGCGAGCGCGGCGGCCAGGTTGGTGGTGACCGAGGACTTGCCGACGCCCCCCTTGCCGGACGCCACGGCATACACGCGCGTGAGCGAGCCGGGACGCGCGAACGGGATCTCGCGCTCGGCGACCCCGCCACGCAGCTGCTCGCGCAGCCCGGCCCGCTGCTCGGCACTCATCACGCCGAGGGTGACGTCGACGCCGCTGACGCCGCCGACCTTCGCCAGCGCGGCCTTGGTGTCGCGGGTCAGGGTGTCCTTCATCGGGCAGCCGGAGACGGTGAGCAGGATCGTGACGGCGACCCGGCCCGCCTCGTCGACCGTGGCGCTCTGCACCATCCCCAGCTCGGTGATCGGCTTGCGGATCTCGGGGTCGATGACCGTCGACAGCGCCTGGTGCAGGGCGTCTTCGGTCACGGGCGCGGGGGTGGTCATGCCCCCATGCTAGGTCGCGGTTCGCTCCCCGGCGGACCCGGCTGCGCGGTGGTCGGTGTCGTCCTGGTCACCCCGACGGGTCCCCACGAGCCCACGCTCCTCCAGCTCGTCGAGCAGGCTGCGCAGCTCGGAGCGGACGAAGTCCCGGGTCGCCGCGTCTCCCATCGCGTGGCGCAGGGCGGCGACCTCGCGGGTGAGGTACTCGGTGTCGGCCAGGTTGCGCTCGTCGCGGGCGCGGTCCTGCTCGAGCCCGACGCGGTCGCGGTCGGCCTGACGGTTCTGGGCGAGCAGGATCAGCGGCGCGGCGTACGACGCCTGCAGGCTGAGCATCAGCGTGAGGAAGATGAAGGCGTAGCGGTCGAAGCGCAGGTCCGGTGGCGCCAGGGTGTTCCAGAGGATCCAGGCGACCACGAAGACCGTCATCGCGATCAGGAACTGGGCGGTCCCCATGAAACGTGCGAACGCCTCGCTCCACCGGCCGAAGGTCTCCTGCGACAGGGTGGGCCGGGGCAGCAGGGTGCGGCGCGTCTCGCGCGGCTGGTCGAGGCGCAGGCCGCTGTCGCGGATCCGCTCTCGCTCAGCCATGGGTCACCTCGCGCCGCTCCTCGCGCCAGTCGTCGGGGAGGATGTGGTCGAGCACGTCGTCCACGGTGACCGCACCGACCAGGCTGCCCTCGTCGTCGACCACGGGGACCGCGACGAGGTTGTAGGTCGCGAGCACCCGGGTCACCTGACCGAGCGGTGCCTGCGGGCTGATCGGCTCGATCTCCTTGTCGAGGATTCCGCCGATCGCGCCGTGCGGGGGCTCGCGCAGGAGCCGCTGGATGTGCACGATCCCGAGGTACTTGCCGGTGGGGGTCTCGTGCGGCGCCCGGCACACGAAGACCGTGGAGGCCA
>DASUKI010000328.1:0-2949 GCA_036278855.1 Pedococcus sp. | reverse complement strand
CCGGAGAGGATGGCGTCGCGGATCTCCTGCATGGGTGTGGCTCCTCGGCGTCTCGGCACGGCTTGCGCCCGAAACTACTGCCGCGTAGCGCCCTGGAGGGCGCCACTGAGACTCCGGTCACGCGGTGACGTGCCCCACCGTGCCGGCGTCCGCCGGTGCACGCCGTGCCAGTGCACGCCGGTCGCTCCCGGGGGACGATGGCGAGCCTGGTGGCCAGGCTGCGGCGACGGCGGGGCATGGTGACGGACCTTTCGTGGGAGGACGGGCGGT
Source organism: Pedococcus sp. (assembly GCA_036278855.1). Classification (GTDB taxonomy): domain Bacteria; phylum Actinomycetota; class Actinomycetes; order Actinomycetales; family Dermatophilaceae; genus Pedococcus. Next base: position 2,679 of record DASUKI010000328.1, on the reverse strand, counting down.
CCTCCCACCATGCGTGCCCCGGTATGCCGGTTTGCCCGGTTTCGGGGTCGGCTCAGGGTTGCGCTGGGGGGCCGTTCAGGGACGACCCCCAGGGGCCAGGGGCTTGCGCGGGCTCAGCGCGCATCCTCGTCGCCGAGGAGTGCGGCAAGGGTGTGCACCGCGGTCTGCGACATCACCGGGTTGGTCACCCGGTAGTAGTCGAGGCAGCCGAGCGCCTGGACGAACGCCCAGGCCTTGCCACGGTCCCACTCGTGGTCGCCGGTGTCGAGCCCGGCGCGGAACGCCTCGCGTGCCGCCCCCGTCAGCAGGTTCCAGGCCACGATGAGGTCGAGGGCCGGGTCGGCCGGTCCCAGCATGCCGACGTCGAGCACCGCAGCCAGGCGGCCGTCGGTGAGGAGCAGGTTCCCGGGCATGAGGTCGCCGTGGGTCATGACGTCCGGCTCGTCCCGTGGCGTCGAGCGCAGCCGTGACCACAAGGCCCCGAGCGGGGCGGCGTCGAACGGTGTGGTGTCGCGGGCCAAGCCGCGGTGGACGTAGTCGTCGAGGGCGGTGAGCCGTCCGCCGCGGCCGTCCCGGTCGAAGGTGCGGCCGTCGGTCGACAGCGCGCGCACGGCCACCACGAACTCGGCGAGGTCCTCACCGAGGCCCGGTGACGCAGCGGCGTCCGGGACGTCGTGGGCCAGCGTGCCCGGCAGCCAGCGGAACACGGCCCACGGCAGGGGATACCCCGGCCCGGGCGCTCCCATGACCACCGGCTCCGGGGTGGCGACCGGCACCCGGCCGAGTAGCAGCCTGGCGGCGTGCTGCTCGGCCGCCAGCGCGGCATACACGGTCTCGGTGTCGCCGAGCTGCATGGGCAGGCGCGCGACGAGGTCGTCGCCGAGGCGGAACAGCAGGTGCACAGTCCCGTGGGAGGTCACCGGCGTGACCGGAAGGTGCCGCCACTGGGGGAACTGCGCGGCGACGAGGCCGGCGACGTCCTGCGTCGTGACCTTGAGCTGGTCGTCGTGCATGCGCATCCCGCGAGCCTGACCTGACGACGGCGCCCGGGACAACCGGGTTTCCGTCAGGGGGTCGGGCGGTCAGTGGGTCTCGTGCGCCGGCTCGACCAGCTCGACGAGGACCCCGCCGGCGTCCTTGGGGTGGACGAAGTTGACCCGGGAGTTCGAGGTTCCCCGGCGCGGCGCGTCGTAGAGCAGGCGGACGCCGCGCTCGCGCAAGGTCTGGCTCACCGCCTCCACGTCCTCGACGCGGTAGGCCACCTGCTGCACGCCCGGACCGTTGCGGTCGAGGAACTTGGCGATGGTCGACTCGGGGGACAGCGGGGCGAGGAGCTGGACGTGCGACCCGCTGCCGCCGACGGCCATCATCGCCTCGCGGACCCCCTGCTCCTCGTTGACCTCCTCGTGCGCGAGCTCCATGTCGAAGGTGTCGCGGTAGAAGGCGATGGCCGCGTCCAGGTCCGGGACGGCGACGCCGACGTGGTCGATCGCGGTGAAGAGGCCGGGCGGGAGGCTGGGCTGCTCGCTCATGCGCTCCAGCCTCGCACGGGGCGCAGCCGTGCGCGATGAGCCGCTGGTCACACGACCCATAGACTTGCCGGCATGTCCGCACTCACCCGGGACGACGTCGCGCACCTCGCGAGTCTCGCCCGCATCGACCTGTCCGACGCCGAGCTCGACCGCATGGTCGGCGAGCTCGGAGTGATCCTCGAGTCGGTGGCAAAGGTCCAGGAGGTCGCCGCGGCGGACATCGAGCCGATGTCCCACCCGATGCCGTTGACCAACGTCACCCGCCCCGACGAGGTCCGGCCCTCCCTGGCGGTCGAGGACGTGCTCGCCGCGGCGCCCGCGCAGGAGCTGCAGCGGTTCTCCGTCCCGCGGATCCTGGTGCCGGCCCCAGACGACTACGGCGACGAAGGAGCCGGCGTCGTGAGGGAGGACTGAGGTGGCCACCGAGATCACCCGAGCCAGCGCCGCCGAGTTGGCCCACGCCCTCGACGCCCGTGAGCTGAGCTCCGCCGAGGTCGTGCAGGCGCACCTGGACCGCATTGCGGCCGTCGACGGCGACGTCCACGCCTTCCTGCACGTCGACGCCGAAGGGGCCCTCGCGGCAGCCAAGGAGGTCGACGACCGGCGTGCCGCCGGGGAGGACCTGCACGTCCTCGCCGGTGTGCCGATCGCCGTCAAGGACGTCATGGCCACCAAGGGCCTGCCCACGACCTGCGGCTCCAAGATCCTCCAGGGCTGGGTCCCGCCCTACGACGCGACACTGGTGTCACGGCTGCGCGCGGCCCGGCTGCCCATCCTCGGCAAGACCAACATGGACGAGTTCGCGATGGGGTCCTCCACCGAGCACTCTGCCTACGGCCCCTCGCACAACCCGTGGGACCTCGAGCGCATCCCCGGCGGCTCGGGAGGTGGCTCCTCAGCCGCCATCGCGGCATACGAGGCCCCCCTGGCGATCGGCACCGACACCGGCGGCTCGATCCGCCAGCCCGCCGCGGTCACGGGCACCGTCGGCGTCAAGCCGACCTACGGCGGGGTCTCCCGCTACGGCCTGGTCGCGCTCGCCTCGAGCCTCGACCAGGCCGGGCCGTGCACGCGCACCGTCCTCGACGCGGCCCTGCTGCACTCGGTCATCGGGGGCCACGACCCGATGGACTCGACCTCGATCGAC
>DASUKI010000327.1:0-6565 GCA_036278855.1 Pedococcus sp. | reverse complement strand
CCGCGGTCGAGGGAGCCGTCGGCCCGCGCCTCGCTGCCCGCGCACGCGACCTGACGGTGCGGATCCTCAACCGGGGCAACGAGATCGCTGCGGATCGTGGCATCCTCATCGCCGACACGAAGGTGGAGTTCGGGGTCGACGGCGAGGAGCTGGTCCTGGCCGACGAGGTGCTGACACCGGACTCGTCCCGGTTCTGGCCGGCCGAGCAGTGGGAGCCCGGGCACCCGCAGGCCTCGTTCGACAAGGAGTTCGTCCGGGAGTGGCTCACCTCGCCGGCCAGCGGGTGGGACAAGTCGTCCGGCGAGGCACCACCGCCGCTGCCCGGTGACGTGGTGGAGCAGACCCGGGCCAAGTACGTCGAGGCCTACGAACGCATCACCGGACGCAGCTTCTCTGCCTGAACGGCGGGCCCGCGGTGCGGCTCCGTCACGGGGCCAGGTCCTCGACCAACCGCGGCACCCGAGCTGCGACCTCACGGGCCAGGAAGCCGACCGTGCCCACCTCGCGGGCGAGCTCGTCGCCGGCGACGCCGTGCAGGTGCGCTGCCCAGACCGCTGCCTGGTCGGCATCGGCGCCTCGGCCGAGGAGCCCCGCGACGATCCCGGCCTGCACGTCCCCGGAGCCGGACACCCCGAGCCCCGGTCCACCGCTGTCCGATGACCACAGCCGTCCGTCCGGGGAGGCAACGGTCTTGGTGCGACCGCCGCAGAGGACCACCACTCCCGCGTCGGCAGCGAGCCTGCCGGCGGCTGCGCCGGGGTCGCCGACGACCTCGCTCTCGTCCACCCCCACGGTCATCGCCACCTCCCCCGGGTTGGCGCTCAGGACGCACCGACCTGCGAGGTGGTGGACGTCGCCGTGGCCCTCCCCGAGGAAGGCCGACGCCACGGCGTCGAGGACCAGCGGTCCGTCGAGCGCAGGCACGAGCCCGTCCATCAGCTCCAGCGTCGCCTCCACGTCCGAGAAGCCGGAGCCGATGAGGACGGCGTCCGCGTCCCTGGCCAGCTCGAGCAGCCGTTCGCCAGACTGAGGCGCCAGGCTGCCCTCGGGTGAGGTCGGCATGGGCACCACGAGCGCCTCGGGCACCGCCACCGCCACGGCTGCCGCCACGGACTCGGCGGTCGCGATCTGCAGCTTGCCCGCGCCCGCCCGCAGCACCGCCTCACCGGCGAGCAGCACCGCACCGGGCGTGTGCGCCGTGCCACCGACGACGAGCACGCGGCCGCGAGCCTCCTTGTCGCCGGCCGGCTGCGGGAGCGGCCACCGACGCAGCAGCCGCGGCGTGATGTCGATCGCGTCAGCCGGCATGTCCGGCCCGTTCCGCCTTGCTCGGCTCTGCGGTGACCGCCGCAGTGGACCGGTCGACGGCCCCGGTGTCGGCGAACTCCACCAGGTTCATGCAGCCGTCGCCGGAGCGGTAGGTCGTCATCGAGCAGTTCGGCAGCCGCTCATGCTTGTCGATGTCGAGCAGCTCCTGCTCGGTGAGGTTCTCGAGCACGTAACGGAAGCTCATGATCACGGCCTGGTGCGTGAACAGCCACACCCGCCTGCCTTCGTAGCCGTCCCGCAGGTCCTGCAGGAGGGAGCGGACACGCAGGGTCACGTCGCACCAGCTCTCACCCGAGGGGGGCTGGTAGTAGAACTTCCCGACGTGGTTGCGGCGCTCGGCCTCCTGGGCGTGCTCCGCCTCGATGCCCCGCCAGGTCAGCCGGTCGAAGGCCCCCAGGTCCCGCTCGCGCAGCCGTTCGTCGATGACCGGCTCGTTGTGCCCCTCCCAGCGCGCAAGGGCGCGTTCAGCTGTCTCGGCTGCGCGCCGGTAGGGGGAGCACACCACGAGCTCGGGCCGGCGGTCGTCGCCCAGGTCCTCGATCAGGTGGCCCACCGCGTCCGCCTGCTGCTTTCCGGTCTCCGAGAGTGGCACGTCCGCGTCCCGCAGCTCGATCTCCAGCCGCTCCGCCTTGCGCTCCCGCGCTTGGCTGTCGGCGAGGTTGCCGATGCTCTCGCCGTGCCTGACGAGCACCAGCTCGCGGGGCCAGCGCGTCGTGATGACCAGGGATCCTCGGGGCATGCTCGGCACCTTTCGTCAGGGCGTGGTGCACCCTTCGTACCCCGTATCCAGCGCGCTCACCTGCCGGCCGCGTGAGGCGCGGCGGCAGGTGAGCTCCGCGTGCCCAGCAGGGTGGTCGAGGTCAGTGGTGCATCGCCATCGCTCCCGAGCACAGTGGGACCGCCGAGCTGTAGTCCTTGAAGATGCCGTCGGGGTTGGCGCGCCAGATCCAGTAGTGCAGCTTCCAGACCCCGAGCATGGTGTTGTAGGTGAAGGTCTGGCCGAGCAGGTGTGGTGCCGGGTCGGTGGGAGCTCCCGGCACGACGTACTCCACCGCGACCAGCCGCGGCGACCCGCTGGACTCGTCGTAGACCAGCGCCTCGGGCGTCGTGGCCGTGAGCGCGCCGTTGTCAGCCAACAGGTCCATCCGGACGTAGTGCTGGCCCATGCCCTTGGACATGCCGTCGTCCATGCACTCCAGGAAGCGCGTGTACCCCGCCTTCTCGGCGTTCGGCACGCTGTGGAAGCGCGCGGTGGCCTGACGCACGGCAGTGAGGTCCGGTTGGCTCCCCTGGGCCGCAGCCGCAGGGAGGGCCACACCTGCGGCAGCGATCAGGAGCGCGGCAGCAGCGACGAGCCGGGCCTTGCGTTCGGTGAGGGTCCGCATGGCGGTCACGAGCCTTCCTGCACCGGGTAGATCTCGTCGGCGACGAGCCCGTGCGCCTCGCGGTGCACGGTGTTCGCCGCGTCCGCGGAGGGTGCCTCGACGAGGCAGAAGATCTTGCCGCCGCCCTCGTCGACCCAGTACCGCAGGTAGTTGACGTCGTAGCTCGCCTGCTCCTGCAGGTCGGCCATGTGGGCCTTGGCAACGTCCCCGACGGCGACCCCGCCGTCGATGGTGTGGACATCCATGAACAGTGGCATCTCGTTTCCCTTCGTTCCCCCGTACCTCGGGTTCAGGGGAACCGTAGGAGCGCCGATGCCGCCGGCGGATCCGTGAGGAGTGCCTAGGTTGCGGCTCGCGCGGTGCCCAGGTTGGCCGGTGCCGGGGCGTGCGCCTTCCCCACGACGGCGGCCGCCTCGGCGCGCGAGGAGACCCCGAGCTTGGCCAGCACGGCGGCCACGTGGTGGTCGACCGTGCGCTCGGAGATGAACAGGCGACGGCCGACCGCCGCGTTGGACAGTCCCTCGGCCACCAGGTCGAGGACCTCGGCCTCTCGGGTGGTCAGGCCGAGCGGATGCGCGCGGGTGGCGGACCGCGGGCCGCGGGGGGTGGCCGCCTCCCCGGTCTCGCGGAGCCGGCGACGAACCAGCGCCGCTCCCGGCGCGGACCCGATGGAGGTGAACAGGTCGAGCGCCCGGCGCAGGCTTCCCGCGTCGCCGGCGACGACCAGGGCGGACGCCTCCTCGAAACGGCACCCGTGCGCCCGCCAGGCCTCGGCCGCCGACAAGGCATCGCCATCGAGCTCCAGCCGCAGGTGGTCCGGGGTGCCCGGGACGACCACCTCCCGCCCGAGCCGCTGCATCCACACCGCGAGCTCACCCCGCACCCACGGGGTGTCGTCGACGAGCCCGTCGAGCACCGCATGCGCCCGCTCCCAGTCGGTGAACTCCGGCCCGCCGAGCCAGGCCCGCTGGAGCTCGGCCATGAGCGGGAAGGCACGCCAGTAGGGCTCGCCGTTGCGGGCGCCCAGCTCTGTTCCCTCTGCCACCCGTGCCATGGCGAGCGGGTGACCAACGCGGACCAGCGCCTGCGACAGCGAGGACAGCACGTGCAGCCGGTTGACCGGTGAGATGTGCTGCTCGAGCATCGCCTCGTCGTACGCCACGGCCTCCTGCAGCCGGCCGTGCCGCAGCATCGCCATGCCGCGTGAGGCCCGCAGGCACCACGTGAAGGTCGACAGCTCGATCTCCTGGTTGTAGACATCCCCCTCGGTGAAGCACCAGTCGTACTCGTCGATGCGCAGGTGGTCCACGGCCGCCTGGTAGAGGTTGGTGTAGGCGCGCGCCGCGTCTCGCCGGAACCCGCCGGCGCGCGAGAGCCGCAACGCCTCGACGACCTGGCCCCATCCGTCCTGCCCGTCGTAGATCCGGGTGAACCCGACGTTCTGGAGCATCGACGCATAGCCCTCGGTGAACCCGATCTCCCGGGCCAGCTCGAGCGCCTCGAGCTCCTTGGCCCGGCCCTCGGCGAAGCGGCCCCGCTCCATGAGCCTGCCGCTGTAGGTGTTGATCGCCCAGACCTTCTCCGGCGACGCAGGGGCGTCCCTCATGAGCTGGTACACCTCGTCGGCGCATGCCGCCGCGGCGTCGCTCTCGCACAGCCGCCACAGGTTGGTCCACAGGGCGCGCAGGTTGGCGCTGAGCGCCTCGCGGTCGCCGACGGCCCGGGAGTGCGCCACGGCGCGTTCGCGCGGCGCTCGCGCCTCGTCCCAGTGGTCCCGGTTCGACAGCGACTGCGCGAGCCCGGCGTTGAGCTCCGCCAGCAGCGCGTCGCCGGCCCCGTCAGCGTGTCGGAGCGCACGTTCCCACTGCGTGCTGGCCTCGGCACTGGACCACATCGCCATGGCTTCCCGGGCCGCCTCCGTGGCGTGTTCGAGGGCCTGGGGGCCGAGGCCCGCCAGGTCGGCGTGGTGGGCCAGGCGGGCGTGGTCCGTGACGCCGGCGGTGGTCAGGGCCCGGTATGCCGCGGCGTGCAGCTCCGCGCGCCGGTACGCCGGGATGGCGCGCTCCACGGCCAGCCGAGCCAGCTCGTGGCGGAACCCGAAGGTGCCCGGGGGGCCCGCGACCAGAGCGCCGGTGGCCAGGCACTGGTCGAGCAGGTATGCCGGGTGGCCGGCAACCGCGGCGATGGTCGCCGCATCGGCGGGCAGGTCGAGGACCGCCGCGGCCCACAGGACCTGCTGCGCCTCGGGGTCGAGCCGCGCGGTGCGGCACAGGACGACGTCGGCCACGGCTGGAGGCACGCTCCCGTCCGGTGCGGCCAGCAGCTCCTCGACGTAGAACGGGTTCCCACCGCTGAGGTCGAAGATGCGCCGGCCGTCGGGGTGGCCGCGTCGTTCGGCGAGCTGGACGACGGCCGGCTGCGAGAGCGCGGGCAGGGTCATCCGGCGGGTGCCGCGCTGCGTCGCGATGGCCGCGAGGGCGGACCGCAACGGGCTGCCGGCGGTGAGCTCCTCATCGCGGTACGTGCCCACGACGAGGACGGGGAGGGACGCGAGCCGGCGGGCGAGGTAGGTCAGCCAGTCGAGGGTCGCCTCATCGGCCCAGTGCAGGTCTTCGACCACGACCGCGGTGGCGCAGGATGCGGTTGACAACGCGTCGAGGTGCGCACTGAACAGCTGGTTGCGGTCGGCCCGGTCGTGCATCAGCGCCAGCAACCCGTTGCCCTCGGCGGCGGCGATGTCGTAGAGGGGACCGAGCGGCCGGGGCGTGAACCCGCCGTCGCAAGCCCCCTCCTGCCAGTGGAGCCTGCTCCCCGGGCCGGCGTGGAAGGCGTCGACGAGCGTGCTCTTGCCAATCCCGGCCTCACCGGCAACCAGCACGAACCGACCCTGGCCTGCGGTCGCCTGGGTCGCGTACTCATCGAGCGTGGTGAGAAAGCCCTCTCGCTCCAAGAGCTCCACGCGGAAAGTGTAGGAGCGCACTCCCCTCCAGGCGCCATGCTTTTGGCTGAGTGGCCGAACTGGACCTCTCGGTGGTCAGCTCGTGGGTGTGAGCAGGGCCAAGGGGATGTCACGGCCGGCCTTCTCCGGGTACCGCGCGAAGGCCGGGACGCGGGCGGTGACGAGGTCGCGCCACACCTGCGCTCGCTCGGCCCCCTTCAGCTCCCGGACCGTGACGGCGTGCCGGTCCCGGCCCACCTCGACCTCTGCCGTCCCGGCCCGGCGCAGGTTCCTGAACCACTGGGGGTCGCCAGTGCTTCCTCCGCCAGACCCCACCACGACGTAGCCGCCGTCGTGCTCGAACCAGCTCACCGGCGTGGTTCGAGGGACGCCCGTGCTCCGCCCCTTGACCGTGAGCAGCAGCACGGGCGAGCCCCCGAGGGCCCGGCCGCCGACCTTGCCGCCGGAGCGGCGGTAGGCGAACACGGCACCCTTCCTCGCGGCCATCATCAGCTTGCGAACCAGAGGACTCATCGCCACCTCCAGGGGACCCGGTCATCCTCGCACCGTGCCGGGCTCAGGAGTAGACCGGACCCTGCCACGTCGCTTTGTGCGGAAGGCGTGCCGGCGCCCGGGGTGACCACGCGGCACACCCCCTCCTGCAGCACGGATAGACTGCGGATGCTTCCCTCCCGCACCAGTCCCAGGAGACACCCGAATGGGCCACGTCGTCATCGACGTCATGCTGAAGCCAGAGATCCTCGACCCCCAAGGGCAAGCCGTGAACGGCGCGCTCCCACGGCTCGGGTTCGACCAGTTCACCGACGTGCGGCAGGGCAAGCGCTTCGTGCTCGCCGTCGAGGGTGAGGTGACCGACGAGCACCTGGTCGCTGCCCGTGAGGCGGCCGACAGG
>DASUKI010000326.1:0-5651 GCA_036278855.1 Pedococcus sp. | reverse complement strand
GAGGATGTTCGCCACGACGACCGCTGCCGACGCGAACAGCACGATGCCGATGATGACGGGCAGGTCCTGCTGGTTGATCGCGTCGATCGCGGTCTTGCCCAGCCCGGGCAGGCTGAACACGGTCTCGGTCACCACCACGCCGCCGAGCAGGGTGCCGATGTCGATGCCGAACTGCGTGACCACCGGCGTCAGCGCAGCCCGCAGCCCGTGCCGCACGATGACCCGTCGCTCAGCCACCCCCTTGGAGCGGGCGGTGCGGATGTAGTCCTCGCCTAGCACGTCGAGCATCGACGCGCGGGTGAGCCGGGTGTACGTCGCCGCCGAGACCAGCGCAAGGGTGAACCAGGGCAGCACCATGTGCTGGACCCATGGTCCGAGACCGCCGGTGAAGGGGGAGTAGCCCCCTGCCGGGAAGGTCGGGTGGCCCGCGAGGGTCAGCCGGAAGTAGAGGAAGTAGAGCAGCAGCAGGCCGAGCAGGAACGTCGGCATCGAGTAGAAGACGAGGCTGAACGCCGTGAGGCCGCGGTCGGTGAAGCTGCGTGGGCGCACCGCCGAGATGACCCCGTTGAAGATGCCCAGGCCGAGCCAGATCACCGCGGCACCGATGACGAGTGACAGGGTGATCGGCAGGGCAGCGCCCATGATCGTGGTGACCGGCACCTGGTGGTAGTAGTCGTAGCCGAGGTTGCCGTGCAGGGCGTTGCCGACGAAGTCGAGGTACTGCCGCCACAGCGGCTGGTCGAGCCCGAGCCGGTGCCGGATGAGGGCGACGACGTCGGGCGTCGCCTGCCGCCCCGCGAGGGTGCGGGCCACGTTGTTGGGCGCCACGTAGAACAGGCAGAAGACGGCGACCGTGATGAGCCACAGCACCAGCACCCCGAGGGCCGTCCGGCGGACCAGGAAGCGGACCACGTCAGCCTCCCGTCTTCGCGGCCAGCAGGCGGTCGCTGCGCGGGTCGAAGGCGTCGCGCACCCCGTCGCCGAAGAGGTTGAAGGCCAGCGTCGTGACGAGCAGGGCGGCCCCGGGGAACACCACGAACCACCAGGCGGTCGTGTAGTAGTTCTGCGCCTCGCTGATCATGCCGCCCCAGTCCGCGGTCGGCGGCGGCAGCCCGAGGCCGAGGAAGGACAGGGTCGCCTCGACCACGATCACGACCGGGATGAGCAGCGACGCGTAGACGATGACCGGTGCCAGCACGTTGGGCAGGATGTCGACGAACATGATCCGGCTGTCGCTCGACCCGAGCGAGCGCGCCGCCTCGACGAACTCACGCTCCCGCAACGACAGCACCTGGCCGCGCACGATGCGCGCCACCGAGGCCCAGCTGAAGAACCCGATCACCAGGACGGTGACCGTCAGGCTCGGGCCGGTGATCGACACCAGCGCGATGGCGACCAGCAGGAACGGCACCGAGAGCACCACGTCGACGAGCCGGGCCAGGATGGTGTCGACGAGCCCACCGAGGAAACCTGCCGCCAGCCCGACGACGACCCCGATCGCGACGGTCAGCGCGGTTGCCACCACGCCGACCAGCAGCGAGATCCTGGCGCCGTAGGCGATACGGACGAGGATGTCGCGACCGAGGTCGTCGGTGCCGAGCAGGAACTGTCCGCTCGGCGCCTTGGGCAGTCCCTCCGGCGTCAGGCCGGTCTCGCGGTACTGCATGTTGACCGGGTGCCCGGTCCAGGCGGCGAACAACGGGGCGAAGACGGCCATCAGGATGATGAGGACGATGACGACGAGCGAGATCATCGCGACCCGGTCGCGGCGCAGCCGCTGCCAGGCGAGCTGCCACGGGCTGCGGCCCTCGATCGCGGCCGGCCCGGATTCACCGGTGGGCTCGGCGATCGCCGCCAGGTCGGTGGTGCTCGTCATGCGGGCTCACCTCCCGCAGCGGGACCGGCGCCGCCCCCTGCGTGGGCGACTTCGGTGTCCTCGACCTCGGGCACGGCCCGCGAGAGGTCCTCGCCGGTCTCCAGCGGGTGCAGGCAGGCGGTGCGGTGCTCGTCCGCGTCCCCGAGCACCGGCGCCAGCTCCGGGTCGGTCGCCACGCAGTCGGCCCGCGCCTTGGGGCAGCGCGTGTGGAACCGGCAGCCGGGCGGCGGGTTGGTCGGCGTGGGCAGGTCGCCGGCGAGGACGATCCGCTCGCGGCTGTCGGCGAGGTCCGGGTCCGGGACCGGCAGGGCCGACAGCAGCGCCCGGGTGTACGGGTGCCGCGGGGTCGTGAACAGCTCCGCCGCGGGCGCCACCTCGACGATCCTCCCGAGGTACATCACCGCGATCCGGTCGCTCACGTGTCGCACCACGGAGAGGTCGTGGGAGATGAAGACGTAGGTCAGCCCGAACTCATCCTGCAGGTCGAGCAGCAGGTTGATGATCTGCGCCTGGATCGACACGTCCAGAGCGGAGACCGGCTCGTCGCAGATGACCAGCTTGGGCCGCAGCGCCAGCGCGCGGGCCACCCCGATGCGCTGCCGCTGGCCGCCGGAGAACTCGGCCGGGAACCGGTTGTAGTGCTCGGGGTTGAGCCCGACCCGCTCCATCAGCTGCTGGACCCTTGCCTTGCGCTCCGCCTTGCTGCCGATCCCGTGGATGACGAAAGGGTCGCCGATGATCGACCCGACCCGGCGCCGCGGGTTCAGCGAGCCGTACGGGTCCTGGAAGATGACCTGCACGTCGCTGCGCAGCGGCCGCATCTGGCGTCGCCCCAGGCGGCTGATGTCGGTCCCGTCGAACCACAGCGAGCCGGCGGTGAGGTCGTAGAGCCTGGCCATGCACCGGGCCAGGGTCGACTTGCCGCACCCGGTCTCACCGACCAGCCCGAGGGTCTCGCCGCGCCGCACCTCGAGGCTGACGCCGTCGACGGCGTGCACGACGTCACGGCTGTGCCGCAGCCCGCCGGAGCGAACCGGAAAGGCCTTGGTCACGTCCTCGGCGCGCAGCAGGACGTCGGGAGTCGTCACGACGCCACCGCCCTCGGCAGGTCGTCGGGCAACCAGCAGGCCGAGCGGTGGGCGGGGTCGTCGCGCACCACGTCCAGTGGCGGCGTCGTGGTCCGGCAACGGTCGAAGACATACCGGCAGCGGGGCGCAAAGGGACAACCAGCAGGTATGCCGATGAGAGACGGGGGTGCCCCGGCTATCGGGGTGAGCCGCTCACCTGCGTCACCTGCGGTGGGCAGGGAGGCGAGCAGCCCCTCGGTGTACGGGTGGTGGTTGCGGTAGAACAGCGTGCGGCGGGGCGCGCGCTCCATCACCGACCCGGCATACATCACCACCACCTCGTCGGACATCTCGGCGACCACGCCGAGGTCGTGGGTGATCAGCACGATGGCGGTGCCGAACTCCTGCTGGAGCCGTGCCATCACCTCCAGGACCTGGGCCTGGACGGTGACGTCGAGCGCGGTGGTCGGCTCGTCCGCGATGAGCAGCGTCGGGTCGAGCGCCATCGCCATCGCGATCATCACGCGCTGGCGCATGCCACCGGAGAACTGGTGCGGGTAGTCGTGCACCCGGCTCGAGGCGCGGGGGATGCCCACGAGGGACAGCAGCTCGGCCGCCCGGCGGTAGGCCGCCGACTTCGGGGTGTCCCGGTGGTGCGCCCGGATCATCTCAACGATCTGCCAGCCGACGGTGTAGTAGGGGTGCAGGCTGGACAGCGGGTCCTGGAAGATCATGCCGATCTCGGCTCCGCGGACCCGACGCAGGACGTCGGGGTGGGCCCCGATCAGCTCGGTGCCGTCGAAGCGGGCCGAGCCCGAGACCCGGGCGCCGCGCGTCAGCCCCGTGATCGTCTGGGTGGCGACGCTCTTGCCCGAGCCCGACTCGCCGACGATGGCCAGGGTGGTGCCCCGGTCGACGTCGAAGGACAGTCCGCGGACCGCCTCGACGGTGCCGTCAGGTGTGGGGAAGGAGACGCGCAGGTCGCGAACCTCGAGCAGTGCCATGAGTACCTGCCTGGTCGGGATCATCCTGCGGGAGAACACGTTCGGTGCCCGCAGGGTGCCCGGGCCGGCCGGAGGACGAACCGGCCCGGGCGTTGAGCGGCAAGGGGATCAGCCGCCCTGCTTGTCGGGGCTCAGCCAGACGTTCGTCGGGTCGAAGTTCTGGATCGCCGGGACGTAGACGGTGTTGTGCACCTGTGACGCGTGGTAGTTCGGTTGCGTCGGGTTGGTGAGCGGGAAGAACGGCGCGTCCTGCATGACCTGCTTGTCGGCCGCGGCCCACGCCTTGGCGGCGTCGTCCTCGGTCTTGGCGCTGGAGGCCTGCTGGATCAGGGCGTTGGTCGCGCTGCTGTCGTAGAGCCCGAAGTTGCTGCCGACGGGCGGGAACGACGCCTTGCCGGAGAACAGCGGGTTGAAGAACGACAGTGCCGAGTTGCCGTACCAGTCGGCGCCCCAGCCGGCCACCGCGACGTCCCAGACCCCGCGCTTGGCCACGGAGGGCACCTCGAGGTACTTGGTGTAGAAGTCCGCGTTCGGGGAGGCGACACCGACCACCTTGATGCCGGCCTTCGACAGGTCCTGCTGGACCGTCTGGAAGGTCTTGCTGCTGCCCTCGGATGCGTTGCGGTACAACACCTTCAGGGTGAGGCCCTTCGGGTAGCCGGCGTCGGCCAGCATCTGCTTGGCCTTGCTGACGTCGTAGGGGTAGAGGTCGAAGTTGTTCTCACCGCCGACGACGTCCGACGGCAGCACGTGGGTGAGCGGCGGGTCGATCTTCGGGCCGCCGAGCACCTGGATGATGTTGCTGCGGTTGATCGCGTAGGACAGTGCCTGGCGGACCTTGACCTTGCCGAGCGCCCCGTTGTTGTTGGGGGAGGCCGTGTTGAAGACGAGGTACGGGTTGGTGGAGGCGGTCTCACCGAGGTTGAGGTTCGGGTCGTTCTTGGAGATCAGCCCGGGGAGCTGCGATGCCGGCGGGAAGTTGTCGAACTCCATGTCGGCGCTGGCCGTGCCCGTCTGCAGCTGCTGCTGTGTCGAGTCCTGGCTCACCGTCTCGTTGATGACGATCTTGTCGACGTACGCCTTGCGGATGGGGTCGCTGGCAGCGTCCCACGCGGGGTTGCGAACGAAGGTGATCTTCTTGGTCGGCTTGTACGACTGCACCTTGTATGGCCCGTCGCTGATGGTGTGCTGCGCCAGGTCGCCGCTGGCCGGAGCGTACTTGTCGTACTCCACCGGTGCGGGTGAGAAGGCAGGCATGGTGAGCATGTCGACGAAGTAGCTGGCCGGGTGGGTCAGCTTGAAGACCACGGTCTCGTCATCGGTGGCGGTGACGCCGGGCAGGTCGGTCTTCTTCATGTAGTCGGCCATGCCCTTCGGCGTCTTGCCAGCCTTGGCGAAGCCGTCGCAGAAGCTCTGCATGCCGACGATCAGCGACTCGTAGTCGGGAAGTCCGCCGAAGGGCTGGACGGGGTTGCAGGTGCGCTTCACGCCGCGGACGACGTCCTGCGCCGTCACCTGCCGGGCCGGCGAGGTGTCCCACTTGACGCCCTGCCGGATCTTGAGGGTGTAGGTCTTGCCGTCTGCGCTGATCCCGTTGCCGTCGGTGGGCATCGTGGTCGCGATGTCCGGGACCGCCTTGGTGGTCTGGCCCTTGACGGCGGGGTAGGTGAACAGCTGCCGGCTCCACGGCCGCAGTCCCAGGTA
>DASUKI010000325.1:0-10551 GCA_036278855.1 Pedococcus sp. | reverse complement strand
GGCACACAAGAAGGGTGCGTCCTCGACCCGCAACGGTCGCGACTCGAACGCACAGTTCCTCGGCGTGAAGCGCTTCGGCGGCCAGCTCGTCAACGCGGGCGAGATCCTGGTCCGCCAGCGCGGCACGCACTTCCACCCCGGCGACGGCGTCGGCCGCGGCAACGACGACACGCTGTTCGCGCTGGTCGCGGGCAACGTCGAGTTCGGCACGAAGCGCCGCCGCAGGGTCGTCAACGTGATCCCGGCGGAGACCGCTGCCGCGGAGTGACTCGTATGCCGCGTGGCTGGCGCCCGCGGCAACCGAACCTCGCGAGGGGGCGGGCCTGAGACGGGCCCGCCCCCTCCGCACGTCCCCCACCTACACTGCTTGCGTCTGCGGAGTTGCCCACCAGGTGGGCAAACTCGCAGACGCAAGCGAGGCACAGACCCCAGAGAGGGACACCATGACCACGTTCGTCGACCGCGTCGTGCTGCACGTCGCAGCTGGCGACGGCGGGCACGGCGTCGCCTCGGTCAAGCGCGAGAAGTTCAAGCCGCTCGGCGGGCCCGACGGCGGCAACGGCGGCCGTGGCGGCTCGGTCATCCTGCGGGTCGACCCGCAGGCCACCACGCTGCTCGACTACCACCACCACCCGCACCGCAGGGCCACCAACGGCAAACCGGGGGCCGGGGACGAGCGCAACGGGGCCGACGGCGACGACCTGGTGCTGCCCGTGCCCGAGGGCACCGTCGTCAAGGACGGGTCTGGGGAGGTGCTGGCCGACCTCGTGGGCCCGTCGGCCGAGTTCGTGGCCGCCCGTGGTGGCCGTGGCGGACTGGGCAACAAGGCCTTGGCGTCGGCTCGTCGCAAGGCGCCCGGCTTCGCGCTGCTCGGTGAGCCCGGCGAGGCGCTCGACGTGTTGCTCGAGCTCAAGTCGCTCGCCGACGTCGCCCTGATCGGCTTCCCCTCCGCCGGCAAGTCCTCGCTGGTCTCCGTCCTGTCGGCGGCCAAGCCCAAGATCGCCGACTACCCGTTCACGACCCTCGTCCCGAACCTCGGCGTGGTCCAGGCCGGCGACCAGCGGTTCACCATCGCCGACGTGCCCGGGCTGATCCCCGGTGCGGCGCAGGGCAAGGGACTGGGGCTGGAGTTCCTGCGCCACGTGGAGCGGTGCTCGGTGCTCGTGCACGTGGTGGACTGCGCCACGCTGGAGCCGGGACGCGACCCGCTGAGCGACCTCGAGGTGATCGAGGAGGAGCTGGCGCAGTACGTACCCGACGAGACGCTCGGTGGCCGACCGCTCTCGGAGCGGACCCGCATCGTGGTGCTCAACAAGGCCGACGTACCCGAGGCGCTCGAGCTCGCCGAGATGGTCAAGCCCGACCTCGAGGCCCGCGGCGTCGAGGTGTTCGTCGTCTCCGCGGTGGCCCACACCGGGCTGCGCGAGCTCACCTTCGCGATGGCCCGGCACGTCGCCACCGCCCGCGCCGAGCTCGAGGCCGAGACGGCCGTCCCGCAGCGGGTCGTGCTGCGTCCCAGGGCCGTCGACGACAGCGGGTTCCGGGTGGTGCGCGAGGACACGCCCGATGGTGAGGTGTTCCGGATCGAGGGCGAGCGGCCGACCCGGTGGGTGCGCCAGACCGACTTCTCCAACGACGAGGCGGTCGGCTACCTCGCCGACCGGCTCGGGCGCGCCGGCGTCGAGGACGCGCTCTTCAAGGCAGGCGCCGTGGCCGGGGCCACCGTGCTGATCGGTCCCAAGGACGACGCCGTGGTGTTCGACTGGGAGCCGACCATGGCTGCCGGCGCCGAGCTGCTCGGCGCCCGCGGCACCGACCTGCGCCTCGAGGACGCCTCGCGTCCCACGCGTGGCGACAAGCGCGAGGAGTATGCCGCGCGGCGGGCTGCGAAGTCCGCGGCCCGTGACGAGCTGGCCGCGGAACGTCGCGCCGGGCACTGGGCCTCCGCCCGCGACGAGGACGACAGGCGCGGCGACGACACAGGTGGCGACACGGGGGACGACGACGCGTGAGCGCCAGCGAGCGTCGTCGTGAGGTGGCCGGGGCCAGGCGGCTCGTGGTCAAGGTCGGCTCGTCGTCGTTGACCGACGCCACGGGCGGCAGCCTCGACGAGGCGAGACTGGTGGCGATCGTGGACGCGCTCGCGAAGCGCCGGCTGGCCGGCCAGCACGTCGTCCTCGTCTCCTCGGGCGCCATCGCCGCCGGGATCGCACCGCTGGGGCTGGCCCGGCGGCCGTTCGACCTCGCCACGCAGCAGGCGGCGGCGAGCGTCGGGCAGGGAGCCCTCGTCGCGGCATACCAACGCGCCTTCGGCGCCCACGGGCTCACGGTCGGCCAGGTGCTGCTCACCGCCGACGACGTGACCCGGCGCTCGCACTACACCAACGCCCGACGCACCCTGGACCGGTTGCTCGAGCTGGGCATCGTCCCCATCGTCAACGAGAACGACACGGTCGCCACGCAGGAGATCCGGTTCGGCGACAACGACCGGCTCGCCTCGCTCGTGGCGCACCTCGTGCACGCCGACGGGCTCCTGCTGCTGACCGACGTGGACGCGCTCTACGACGGCCCGCCGTCGCGGGCGGGCACGCGCCGGGTGCCGGTGGTCGTGGGCGGTGCCGGGCTGGAGAACCTGTCCATCGGCGGCACCGGGTCGGGCATCGGCAGCGGCGGCATGGTCACCAAGGTGGAGGCGGCCTCGATCGCCAACTCCGCCGGCATCGCCACGGTGCTCACCAGCGCCGAGCAGCTCGAGCAGGCGCTCGAGGGGCAGGACGTCGGCACCGTGTTCGTGCCCACCGGGTCGCGCAAGGCCTCGCGCAAGCTGTGGATCGCGCACGCCACCACGCCGCGGGGGCGGCTGGTCCTCGACCCGGGTGCGGTTCGCGCGGTGACCGAGCGCCGGAAGTCGTTGCTGCCGGCAGGGATCTCTGCCGTGGAGGGGACCTTCGTCGACGGCGACCCGGTCGACCTGTGCGCGCCGGACGGCACCGTCATCGCCCGTGGCCTGGTGAACTACACCTCCGCCGAGCTGCCCGGGATGCTCGGCCGATCCACCCACGACCTGGCCCGCGAGCTGGGCCGGCAGTACGAGCGCGAGGTCGTCCACCGCGACGACCTGGCACTGCTCTAGGCCCAGGCGGCTCAGCGCGGTGCGGCCGCCGGCGCAAGTTTTCCACCCAAATGGACTGAGACCTGCGCTGACCCCCTGAACGCAAGCGACCCCCGGCGCAAGTTTTCCACCCAAATGGACTGAGACCTGCGCGTCGTCAGGGACTCAGCGCCCCACCGGTGGGCTGGATGAGCATGTCCCCGGTGGTGCCGTCGACCACGGCACGGGCGCCCAGTGGCGCCTCGAGCCGCACGGTGGCCGTCCGCCGCTGGGCGATCGCCGGGCACGCGACCGGCGCCGGACCCTGGTGGTGGGGGAGCGCCCGCACCCGGATGTAGACGCGGTCGCTCGTCTCACTCGCCTGCACCGGGTAGTCGACGCCGCACGGCCCGGGCTCGTCGGGTGCGCCCCAGAAGAGCACGACGACCTCCTCCCCGCCCTCCGCCAGTCGGTAGGAGTCGAACGGCTGACCGGTCCCCGCCGGCCGCGGTGGTGGCGCCGATGCGGAGCTGCACCCGGCGACGAGCAACGACAGCCCCGCGAGCGCGATGCCCACTGGGCGGAGTGCTCCACCATGACGCGAGTCCTTGATGGCTCCGCGACGTCCTGGTGACGCGACTCCACCAAGGACTCGGGGCAGGGGCATGGCCGGCACAGCCTCAGCGCAGCTGGCGGACCTCGAACTGCATCCGCGGGTTCGCGATCGTCTCCTGGGACTGCACCAGCTGCAGCTCGCGCTCGCCGGATGCGAGCGTGGTCTGCAGCAGGTCGAACACGCTGCTCGCCGTGCGCGCCAACGCCACCTCGGGCTGACCGGTGGACAGCAGGTGCGCCGTGAACAGAGCGGCGGTCACGTCGCCGGACCCGTTGGCCTTCAACGGCAGCCGGGGCGTCTGGACGATCCAGGCACCCTCGTCGGTGACGGCCATCATCTCGATCGTGTCCTCCGGTGCATCGGGCCGCTCGACGCTCGTGACGAGCACGGTGGACGGGCCCATCTCGCGGGCCAGGTCGACCGAGGCCAGCGTCTCCTGCACCGTCCGCGGCTCGGTGCCGGTGAGGAAGCCGAGCTCGAACTGGTTCGGCGTGATGATGTCGGCCTTGGGCACGACCCTCTCGCGCAGCAGCACCGGGATCGCCGGGTGGACGAAGCAGCCTGACTTGGCGTTGCCCATGACGGGGTCGCACGTGTACACCGCCGCCGGGTTGGCCGCCTTGACCCGCGCGACCGTGTCGAGGATGACGTCCCCGATGTCCTCCCCGCCCTGGTAGCCGGACAGCACCGCGTCGACACCGGGGAAGGCGCCCCGCTCCTCGACGCCCCGGATGACCGCGCGCACGTCGTCGGCGGGCAGGAGCGGCCCGCGCCACTCGCCGTACCCGGTGTGGTTGGAGAAGACCACCGTGGCGACCGGCCACACCTCCACCCCCAGCCGTTGCAGCGGGAAGACGGCGGCCGAGTTGCCCACGTGGCCGTAGGCGACGGTGGACTGGATGGACAGGATGCTCACCTCGCCATTCAACCAGCAGGGTCGCGGACCGGACGGGCGACGGCGAGCCGGGGACGGCGGCATACCCTTGTGCCATGGCCGAGATCGACTCCACAGCCGTCGAGCAGGTGGCGAGCGCCGCCCGTGCCGCCCGGGTGGCGTCGCGGCGCCTCGCGCTGCTCAGCCGCGCCGACAAGGACGTCGCGCTGCGCGCGATGGCGGACGCCCTGGACGCGGCTGCCCAGGAGGTCGTGGCGGCCAACGCGCAGGACCTCCAGCGTGGCCGCGACGGGGGTATGCCGGGTGGTCTCCTCGACCGCCTCGCGCTCGACCCGCAGCGGGTCGCCGCTGCCGCCCAGGCACTGCGCGATGTGGCCGGCCTGCCCGACCCCGTGGGGGAGGTGGTCCGGGGCTCGACGCTGGCGAACGGGCTGCAGATCCGCCAGGTACGGGTGCCGATGGGCGTCGTCGGCATGGTCTACGAGGCCCGGCCGAACGTCACCGTCGACGCCGCCGGGCTCGGGCTCAAGAGCGGCAACGCGGTCATCCTGCGCGGCGGCTCGGCGGCGGAGTCCACCAACCGCGCCCTGGTCCGGGTGATGCGCACAGCATTGGAGGCGCAGGGCCTGCCCGCCGACGCGGTCACGCTGCTCGAGGGTGGACGTGACGCGGTGCGCGCCCTGCTCACCGCCCGCGGGCTCGTCGACCTGATCATCCCGCGCGGGGGTGCCGGGCTGATCCAGACGGTGGTCACCGAGTCGACGGTGCCGGTCATCGAGACGGGGGTCGGCAACGTGCACGTCTACGTCGACGCGGCGGCAGACCTCGACAAGGCGCTCGCGATCGCGGTCAACGCCAAGACCCACCGGCCGAGTGTGTGCAACGCCGCCGAGTCACTGCTCGTGCACGAGTCCGTGGCCGCCGACTTCCTGCCCAAGGTGCTGGCCGAGCTCTCCGGCGCCGGGGTCGCCCTGCACACCGACGACGCGTCGGGCGCGGCGGCCGAGGCTGCCGGGGTGCCGCACGAGGCGGCGACCGACGAGGACTGGGACACCGAGTACCTCGCGCTCGAGATGGCCGTCAAGGTGGTGCCGGACCTCGACGCCGCGCTCGAGCACATCCGCACCCACGGGTCGGGCCATACCGAGGCGATCGTCACCGAGGACCGGGCGGCGGCGCGACGCTTCACCGCGGAGGTCGACGCCGCCGCGGTGATGGTCAACGCCTCGACTCGGTTCACCGACGGCGGCGAGTTCGGGTTCGGGGCCGAGATCGGCATCTCGACCCAGAAGTTGCACGCGCGTGGCCCGATGGCGCTGCCCGAGCTGACGACGACCAAGTGGATCGTCGAGGGCGACGGCCAGGTCCGCGCGTGAGCGGCGTCCGCGTCGAGGCAGCCACGTGCGCGCGCCGGCAAAACGGGGGTTGCGCGCGGGATGGGGCAGTCGTTTCTCCCGGTTTGGCGACGCAACCGCCGTTTTGCCGGGGAGCTGGGGTCAGGCGGCCCGGTCGCGCAGGTGCCGGGTCACGGCGACGGCAGCGGCCCGTCCAGCCCGGTTGGCGCCGATGGTGCTCGCGGACGGCCCGTAGCCGACGAGTTGGACGCGCGGGTCCGCCACAGCCGTGGTGCCGTCGAGCTGGATGCCACCCAGGGGCGAGCGCAGGCGCAGCGGCGCGAGGTGCGCGACGTCGGGCCGGAAGCCGGTGGCCCACAGGACCACGTCGACCGGCTCGAAGCTGCCGTCGGCCCAGCGCACCCCGGTCGGCTCGATCCGCTCGAACATCGGCCGCCGCTCGTAGGCGCCGAGCCGCTGCGCCTCCCGCTCCTGCTCGCGCAGCGCCAGCCCGGTCACGCTGACGACGCTGCGCGGGGGCAGCCCGAGCCGGACCCGGTCCTCGACCAGGGCCACGGCAGCCCGCCCGGCCTCCCGGTCGAAGTCGCCGGTGCGCCACACCGGTGGTCGGCGCGTCACCCAGAGGGTGTCGGTGGCCGGCGCCAGCTCACCGAGGAGCTGCACCGCGGAGGCACCGCCCCCGACGACCAGCACGCGTCGGCCGACGAAGTGCTCCGGGCCGGGGTAGTCGGCGGTGTGCAGCTGCTCGCCGGCGAACGTCTCCGCACCCGGGTAGTGCGGGACGAAGGGCCGGGTCCACGTGCCGGTGGCGTTGATAAGGGTCCGGGTGGACCACCGCTGCGCTCCCGCGTGCACCACGAGCAGGTCACCTTCGCTGGCGACGCGGTCGACCCGCACGCCGTGGAGCACAGGCAGCCCGAACCGCTCCTCGTAGTCCTCGAACCACTGCGGGACCACCTCGTTGGCGCGGTCGCGGGAGGAACCGGGCGCGGCCGCGTCCGGCAGGTCGGCGATGCCGTGGACGTCGGCCATGGTCAGCGAGTCCCAGCGGTGTTGCCAGGCGCCGCCCGGACGTGGGTTGGCGTCGAGCACCACGTGGTTGACGCCGAGCCGCACCAGGTGCCGAGAGCTGGACAGCCCCGCCTGCCCGGCGCCGATGACGACGGAGCCGAGCACCGCTGGCTCGGGTGAGGGGTGGGGGGCGCGCGGCACGTCGTGGTCAACGCCCGACAACTGCGCCGTATGCCGCGTGCTCACCTGCATCACCCGCCCGTCCGGCTCCGCTCCGCTCGCGAACTTTGGGCCAAGATTCGCCCTGCTCGGGAAGGTTCAGGAGCTCAGCGAACTTTGCGCCAAAGTTCCGGCGGTTGTCGCCCGGCGACGGCGTGATGGCAGGATGGGCGCCCGTGGAAGGCACCGAGGTCCGCAAGCTCGCCGCGCTCGAGGACACCCATTGGTGGTACCGCGAGCGTCGGCACCTGCTCAGGCGGGCGATCGCCAGGCTGACACCCGGCGACGCGCTCGACATCGGCGCTGCGGGCGGTGGCAACACGCGGGTGCTGCGCGACGCGGGGTGGACCGTGGCGGCGCTCGAGTACGGCGCGGAGGGCGCCGAGGTCGCCGCCGAGCGCGGCCTGGCGGTCATGCGCGCCGACGCCACCGCGCTACCGGTGACCGACGACAGCCTCGACCTGGTGGTGGCCTTCGACGTCCTCGAGCACATCCCCGACCACGACCGTGCGGTCGCGGAGGTGCGCCGGGTGCTGCGGGCGGACGGCCGGTTCCTCGTGGCGGTGCCGGCCGACCCCCGCCTGTGGTCCGAGCACGACGTCGCGGTCGACCACGTCCGGCGCTACACGCGGGTGACGCTGCGCGGCGTGCTCGAGCGCGGTGGGTTCACGATCGACTCGATGGACTCGTGGAACGTGCTGCTGCGGCCGGTGGTGGCGCTGCGCCGACGCAGCGCGACCGGCTCGGACCTCGACACCGTCCACCCGCTGGTCAACGCGGGCCTGCGAGCCGTGGTGACGGCGGAGAGGTACCTGCCGGTGAAGGCTATGCCCGGCGTGAGCCTGCTGGTGTCGGCTCGTCCGTCGCGGTGACCGGCCCGGTCAGCGAGTCATAGGCGATGAAGTAGGTCGGCCGCGCCTGCATGTGGGCGTACATGCGGCCGACGTACTCGCCGAGGATGCCGAGGCAGAGGAGCTGTACGGCACCCACGCCGGCGACGGCGACGACCGTGGACGTCCAGCCGGGCAGGGTGTGGCCGAGCGCCATCGAGACCAGGGCGAAGACCAGCAGGCCCACGGCCGCGAGCCCGCCGAGCAGGCCGAGCCACGTGGCGGCACGCAGGGGAGCGGTGGAGAAGCCGGTGACGCTGTCCAGGGACAGCCGGATCATCTTGGCCAGCGGGTACTTGGACTTGCCGGCCGCGCGCTCGTCGCGGCGGTAGTTGACCGACGCCGACGGGAACCCGAGCGCGGGGACGACGAAGCGCAGGACCCGGTGGTGCTCGGGCAGGGCGTTGATGGCATCAACAGTCGCCCGCGACATCAGCCGGTAGTCGCCGGCGTCGACCTGCGCGTGCGTGCCGGAGAGCGTGCGGATCAGGCGGTAGAACGCGCGGGCGCTGAGCCGCTTGAACGCCGAGTCGGTGGAGCGGTCGGTGCGCACCCCGTAGACGACGTCGACACCCTGCGTCCGGGCCGCGTCGAGCATCTGGGTGACGACCTCGGGTGGGTCCTGCAGGTCCGCGTCGAGGGTCACGACGTAGTGGCCGCGGGCGGCGGCCAGGCCCGCGGAGATGGCGGCCTGGTGGCCGGCGTTGGCGCGCAGCCGGACGATGCGCAGCTGTGGCCAGTCGCGGTGCAGGCGCTGGAGGACGACGGGCGTGGCGTCGCTGCTGCCGTCGTCGACGGCCAGGACCTCGTATGCCGTGTCGAGCCCGTCCGCGACGGGGCGGAGGCGCTGCGCGAGCAGTGGGAGCACGTCCTCCTCGTTGAACACGGGGATGACGATGCTGAGCTCGGGGGGCAGCTCGGAGGTCATGGCGTCAAGGGTACGGGCGCGGTGCTGTGCCGACGCCCAGTGGCGGCTGTGGACGGCCCAAAAGGGTGAGGGCCCCTCGAAGTATGAGTTCGAGGGGCCCTCGGCGGGGACCCTCCCGGCGCGCCGACCAAGGCCGGCTGCCGGATGGATCTCCGGTGCGGTCTCCGGCTCCACCGAGGTGGTGCCTTCCTCCGCGTGCGGGTCTGGTGCCACCGAGTGGCTCCGTGTCCCACGGGTGCGGTCTCCGACTCCACCGAGGTGGTGCCTTCCTCCGCGTGCGGGTCGCGGTGCCACCGAGGTGGCCCCGTGTCCCACGGGTGTGGTGTCGGTGTCCCCCGCCGAAGCGGGTGCGGTGTCAGCCACGGTGGTGCAGGTTCCAGGGCCGGCGAACCGGTCCGGGCTCCTGCGCCGGTCGATCGCCCACGACCCGGCAAGCCGAGGCGTGGCCACTGCGACGGTGGCGTCCTGGCCTGCTCCGGCGAACCGGCGCACCCAGGTCGATGCGATCTGGTCAACGGGCTCGGTGTTCCTCCGTGGCGTCGCCCACGGACCCTGGACCCGAAGGTCCCGGGACCTCGTCCGGGCGGACCCGGTCGAGGCGGTCCACCGTTATCCGGTCGACCTGTGCTTCGGTCTCGGAGTCGTTCCGGGTTTCCCCTTCCCGACTCTCCGTCCGGAGCGCGTGAGAGATTTCTAGTGGCCCGATCCATTGTCCCGCAATAGGTTTCGCGAACTTTCTTTCTTCCACGGCTTTCCCACACCACTGTCCACACCCGGCTGCGCACGGAACCCGGTGTTGTGCACAGCCCTGTGCACAACATCAGTGGACAGGCGAACGCCACGTGACCACGCGGCATACCGGGGCGTCCCGTCCGCGGGCACCCTCGTGACGGGTACGCTGTGCGCATGTCGTCGTCTCTGTCGAACCTGTTCGCCGCGGCCGAGGAGCACCACCGTGAGCTGCCGATGCCCGTGGAGTTCTACGGCGCACTGGCGTTCATCCTGTTCCTGGCCGCGCTGGGGGTGCTGTGGACCTTCCGCGGAACCGCGCACAACCTGCGCCAGGACGCGCCCAACCAGAGCCACGACCACCACTGAGCGGCGCATGCGTCTCGGGGTGATGGGTGGCACGTTCGACCCCATTCACCACGGACACCTGGTGGCCGCCTCGGAGGTGCAGGCGCTCTACGGTCTCGACGAGGTCGTCTTCGTCCCCACCGGTCGGCCGTGGCAGAAGGACGAGCGCGAGGTCAGCGCCCCGGAGCACCGCTACCTCATGACCGTCGTCGCGACGGCGTCGAACCCGCGGTTCACCGTCAGCCGGGTCGACATCGACCGTCCCGGCCTCACGTACACCATCGACACTCTGCGTGACCTGCACGCGCAGCGACCCGAGGCCGAGCTGTTCTTCATCACCGGCGCCGACGCGCTGGCCCAGATCCTGTCGTGGAAGGACGCCGAGGAGCTGTTCGAGCTGGCGCACTTCGTCGGGGTCACCCGGCCGGGGTACCCGCTGTCCGAGTCCGGCCTGCCGGGGGACCGGGTC
>DASUKI010000324.1:0-2915 GCA_036278855.1 Pedococcus sp. | reverse complement strand
GCGCTGGAGGGCCCACCGCAGGTGACGTCGAGCGTGGACGGGGCGCTCGCCGACGCGAGCAGCCGGCTCGCGGGCCTCGGCTGGTCCAGCAGGAGCGCGTGGCTCACGTCGCCCACCTTCGGCGGTATCAGCTGGCTGGCCCACTCCACGCTCGAGTCGGGGCTGTGGGTCAACAGCCAGGGGCGGTACGACCGGTTGCTGTCCAGCGACCGGCTGACCCTCAGCGGCGCCTTCCACCGGGCGGGCTGGCGCACCGTGGGGGTCGTCCCCGCCAACCAGCAGGACTGGCCCGAGGGGGTGCGGTTCTACGGCTACGACGCCCTCTACGACGCGCGCACCCTGGGCTATGCGGGACCGCGCTTCGGGTACGCCACGGTCCCGGACCAGTTCACGCTCAAGGCCTTCCACGACCGCGAGCTCGCGAGCACACTGCACCGGCCCGTGATGGCGGAGATCGACCTGGTGTCCAGCCACCTGCCGTGGACGCCGCTGCCGCGCCCGCTCGACTGGAACCACCTGGGCGACGGCTCGGCCTACACCCAGGTGCGCGCCCAGGCGCTGGCCGGCGGCAGCGTGGGCAGTGGTCGGCCAGGTGTCAAGAGGGCGTACGGCAACTCCATCGCCTACTCGCTCGGCAGCCTGGTGTCCTTCGTGCAGGAGTCCCACGACGACAACCTCGTCCTCGTCGTCCTCGGCGACCACCAACCGGCGTCCGTCGTGTCAGGCAGGGGAGCGAGCCACGACGTGCCGGTCACGATCATCGCCCACGACCCCGCGGTGACCGCTCGTGTGGGCGACCTGTGGGGG
The DNA here is from genome assembly GCA_036278855.1 of Pedococcus sp. Taxonomy (GTDB): domain Bacteria; phylum Actinomycetota; class Actinomycetes; order Actinomycetales; family Dermatophilaceae; genus Pedococcus. The sequence continues at coordinate 2,108 of DASUKI010000324.1, read as the reverse complement.
TGGCCGCAGGGCGTGGGCCCACGAGCTGGCGCCCCGGTCTGGCGGATGGACGCCTTCCGCGACCGGTTCCTCACGACCTTCGGTCCGGGTCAGGCGCCCTGACCTGCCGATGTCGAGGGCCGGACACCGTCGTGGGGAGCGCACCCCAAGGGCCGCTGGTCCTGCCCGACCACCGGGACGTCGGTAGGTTGGCCGCCATGCCTCTGCGGAAGATCACCGTCCACCCCGGGCCCGAGCACCCTGAGACGAGCGTCCCGGCCAGCGCGGACCTGCAGCAGCGCTTCGACGCGATCCGGGCCGAGCTCGAGGTTCCCTCGTCCTTCCCGAGCGAGGTGGTGGCCGAGGCGCAGGCGGCGGCCACGTCGCCGGACCTGCCGGAGCGCGACGAGACCGCCATCGCCTTCCTCACCATCGACCCGGTGGGCTCGATGGACCTCGACCAGGCACTGCACATCGAGCGCGACGGGGACGGATACCGCGTTCGCTACGCCATCGCGGACGTGCCCGCGTTCGTGAAGGCTGGCGGCGCCCTCGACGCCGAGACGCGTCGACGCGGCCAGACGATCTACGCGCCGGACAAGCGAACCCCCCTGCACCCGGAGGTCCTCAGCGAGGGAGCGGCCAGCCTCCTGCCCGGGGAGAGGCGGCCAGCGTTCGTGTGGGACATGAGGCTCAAGGCCGACGGCGAGGGGACCGATGTCTTGATCTACCGCGCGATGGTCCGCAGCACCGACCGTCTCGACTACGAAGGGGTCCAGAAGGCCATCGACGACGGGTCTGCGGACGAGCGGCTCATGCTCCTCAAGGAGGTGGGGCTCAAGCGGATCGACTTCGAACGTCGCCGCGGGGGCGCCAGCCTGCCGATGCCCGAGCAGGAGGTCAACGAGGACGACCAGGGGCACTACCGGCTCGGGTTCCGGCCGCCCCTCGAGGTCGAGGACTGGAATGCGCAGATCTCGCTCATGACCGGCATGGCCGCCGCCGAGATGATGGTGAAGGCCAAGGTGGGGATCCTGCGGTCCATGCCGGCGCCGGACCAGAACGCCGTCGGCCGATTCCGGCACGCCAGCCGCGCACTCGGGGTCGAGTGGCACAAGGGGACGCCCTACGGCGAGTTCCTCAGGAGCCTGGACCGGACCGACCCCCAGCACCTCGCCCTGATCCACGAGGCGACCGCGCTCTTCCGCGGCGCCGGCTACACGCCCTTCGACGGCGAGGCCCCGCACGACGCGGAGCACGCCGCCGTCGCCTACGTCTACGCGCACGTCACCGCGCCGCTGCGCCGGCTCGTCGACCGGTTCGGTCTGGTGGCGTGCGAGGCGATCTCGGCCGGCCAGGAGGTGCCGTCCTGGGTGCGCGAGGCGCTCCCGACCCTGCCCGACGTGATGGCGGCGAGCGACAAGAAGGCCGACGCGGTCGAGCGGGCGTGCGCCGACGCGGTCGAGGCGGCGGCGCTCGCGCACCGGGTCGGCGAGGAGTTCGACGCGATGGTGGTCGACCAGCGCAACAAGGGCAAGGTCGTCATCCAGATCGACGACCCGGCCGTGCTGGCCAACGCCAGCGGCGACGCGCAGCTCGGCACCTGGGTCAAGGTCAGGCTCGTGGAGGCCACCGTCGCCACCGGCACCGTCCGGTTCGACATCGTCACCTGACGACGACAACACCCCTCGCAAAACGGGAGTTGCGCACGAAAAACCGGGAGCAATATCGCCCGGCTCGCGTGCGCAACTCCCGTTTTCCGTGCGCGGGTGAGAGGTATGCCGCGTGGCCGGGTCACGTCGCCCGTGGCCCGGCCACGCGGCATACCTCCCCTATGCTTGCCGTGGATGAGTCGGCCAGGCGGTCGCGTCGGTGGGCAACCACCGCCGAGGACCGTCCGGGCTCCACAGGGCAAGGTGGTGGCCAACAGCCACCCGGGGTGACCCGCGGGACAGTGCCACAGAAAGCAAACCGCCGGCCCGGCAACGGGGCGGTAAGGGTGAAACGGTGGTGTAAGAGACCACCAGCGGCCTGGGTGACCAGGTCGGCTCGGTAAACCCCACCCGGAGCAAGTCCAGACAGTGTGCGTCCGAGGGCGGCCCGCCCGAGCACACGGGTAGGACGCTGGA
>DASUKI010000323.1:0-11684 GCA_036278855.1 Pedococcus sp. | reverse complement strand
GTGGAGCTCGAGGTGATGGAGCGGGCCGAGGCGGCTGAGGCGGAGGTCGGCCGGCTCACCGCCGAGCGCTCGGCCGTGGGGAACGAGGTCGACGAGGTAACTGCCACGCGTGACGCCGCGCTCGCCGACCTCGACGCCGAGGTGAAGCAGGTCGGGGCGCCGCGCGCGGACATCGTGGCCGGGGTTGGTGAGGACCTGGTGGCGCTCTACGAGAAGATCCGGGCCAACAGCGGCGGGCTCGGCGCTGCCGCGTTGCGCCAGCGTCGCTGCGGCGGCTGCCAGCTCGAGCTCAACAACGTCGACATGTCCCGCATCAAGTCCGCTCCCGAGGACGAGGTGCTCCGCTGCGAGGAGTGCCGACGCATCCTCGTGCGCACCGCCGAGTCCGGGCTCTAGGCCGGTGGGTCGACCGCTCGTCGTCGAGGCCGATGGCGGGTCCCGCGGCAACCCGGGCATCGCAGGCTGGGGGGCTCTGGTCCGCGATGCCGCCTCCGGGGCCGTGCTGTGGGAGGGTGCGGCCCCGCTCGGGATGGCGTCCAACAACGTCGCCGAGTACTCCGGCCTGCTCGCCGGCCTGCGGGCCGTGCTGCGGCTCGACCCGGCCGCCGACGTCGAGGTCCGGATGGACTCCAAGCTGGTCGTCGAGCAGATGGCCGGCCGGTGGAAGATCAAGCACGCGGACATGCGGCGGCTGGCGCTGCAGGCCCGCGACGTGGCGGCGCAGCTGTCCGATGGCGGGGGGTCGGTGTCGTTCACCTGGGTGCCGCGCGAGCAGAACAAGGCGGCCGACGCGCTGTCCAACACCGGCATGGACGGGCGCACGGTCGACCGCATGCGCGGGTCGGCCGACGACGCGGAGGTCGAGGAGGCTGTCGAGGAGATCATCGACCCGACACCCGAGGACGTGCCGTTGCGCTCGGCCCCCGGGCCCGCCGACCTGGGTGCCCCGACCCGCGTCCTGCTGGTCCGCCACGGTGTCACCGAGTTCACCGAGACGGGCCGCCTCGACGGCCGTGGGGGAGCGGACCCCTCGCTCACCGAGACCGGTCGGGCCCAGGCGGCGGCAGCGGGCCGCGCCACGGCGCACCTGCTCGCCGGCACCCCCGCGCGCGTGGTCACCTCGAGCCTGGCACGCGCAGTGGAGACCGGGTCCATCGTCGCGGCGGCGATCGGCGCCACGCCCGAGCCCGACCCGGACTGGGACGAGCAGGGCTTCGGCGACTGGGACGGAGCCGCCGTCGCGGACCTGGTGCGCGACCACCCGGAGGAGCTGGCAGCGCTGCGTTCCGACCCGGCATACGCCCGGCCCGGGGGTGAGACGCACGAACAGATGGTGCGGCGGGTCGTCGCCGCCTTCGAGCGTGCCGTCGCCGCCGGCGGCGTGACCGTCGTGGTGTGCCACCGCAAGCCGATCATGGCGGTGCTGGCGCACCTGCTGAAGATCCCGCACGAGACGGTGTGGCGCCTCGCCGCGGCCCCGGGGTCGCTCACCGCGGTCGAGGTGTGGGCCGACGGGAACGCCTCGGTGGCCTTCACGAACCGGACCTGAGCCTCGCATCGTGGACTGGTCGTCTCGCCATGTGGTGCCGCCGCCTACGCTGGGCGCCATGAGCTACGCGGGTGACGTCCAGCCCCAGGAGGCGTATGCCGCGCTGGCGGCTGACGACGACGCGGTCCTGGTCGACGTGCGCACCGCCGCCGAGTGGACCTATGTCGGACTGCCCGACCTGAACGCCCTCGGCAAGGGTGTGGTGTGCGTCGAGTGGCAGCGCTACCCCGACGGGGCCGTCAACGGCGACTTCGTCGACGAGCTCCAGGACGCCGGTCTTCCGGACGGTGCCCCGATCTACTTCCTGTGCCGCTCGGGGGCACGTTCCGCGGCGGCCGCGCAGGCCGCCGCCGCGGCCGGGCTGGGTCCGGCCTACAACGTCGCCGACGGGTTCGAGGGACCGCGGGACGAGCTCGGCCACCGGACCGTGCGGGGCTGGAGGAACATCGGGCTCCCTTGGCGGCAGGCATGAGCGAGGTCAGCGGGGCGGGCCCGTTCCGCCCGGACACCGTGGCAGTCCGGGGCGGTCTCGCGCGCAGCAGCTTCGACGAGACCGCTGAGGCGTTGTTCCTCACCTCGGGCTTCGTCTACCAGAGTGCGGAGCAGGCGGAGGCCGCGTTCAAGGACGAGGTGGAGCACTTCATCTACTCGCGCTACGGCAACCCGACGGTCGCCATGTTCGAGCGACGGCTGGCCCAGCTCGAGGGGGCGCAGGCGTGCTTCGCGACGGCGTCTGGGATGTCGGCCGTCTTCGTCGCCCTCGCAGCACTGCTGGGACAGGGCGACCGCGTCGTCTCGTCGCGAGGGCTGTTCGGGTCGTGCTTCGTCATCCTCGACGAGATCCTGCCGCGGTGGGGGGTCGAGACGGTCTTCGTCGACGGGCCCGACCTCGACCAGTGGAAGACCGCCCTCGCGGAGCCCACGCAGGCGGTCTTCTTCGAGACGCCGAGCAATCCCATGCAGGAGCTCGTCGACATCCGCGCCGTCTGCGACCTCGCCCACGCGGCCGGTGCCCAGGTGGTCGTCGACAACGTGTTCGGCACACCGGTGTTCTCCAAGCCCCTCGAGCACGGTGCGGACGTGGTGGTCTACTCGGCAACGAAGCACATCGACGGCCAGGGCCGCACACTGGGCGGCGCCGTGCTCGGCACGGATGAGTTCATCGCCGGCCCGGTGAAGAACCTCATGCGGCACACCGGTCCGGCCATGTCGCCGTTCAACGCCTGGGTCCTGGTCAAGGGCCTCGAGACGCTCTCGCTGCGGGTGGAGAAGCAGGCGGCGAGCGCGATCGAGCTGGCCCGGGCGCTGGACGCGGACCCGCGCGTCACGCAGGTCGTGTACCCCTGGCTGGAGTCCCATCCGCAGCACGACCTGGCGCGACGGCAGATGCTCGGCGGCGGCACGGTGGTGACCTTCGAGATCGAGGGGGGCAAGGACGCCGCCTTCGCCTTGATGAACGCCTTGCAGGTGGTCGACATCAGCAACAACCTCGGCGACGCCAAGTCGATGGTCACCCACCCGGCCACCACCACCCACCGCCGGCTCACCCCCGAGGCCCGGGCGGCGATCGGCATCACCGACGGGACCGTGCGCATCTCGGTCGGCCTGGAGGACGTCCGCGACCTCGTCGAGGACCTGCAGCGCGGCCTCAGCTGAAGGCGACGAGGGCGGCGAGCGCGAGGCCCGCTGAGACGGCCGCACATGCCAAGCCTTGCAGGGCAAGGGACTTCGCCGGGATTCGTATGCCGCGTGCCCGGCACCGCTGTGCCCAGAGCACGGTGGCGAGGGACGCCCATGGGCTCACCAGTGGCGCGACGTTCACGCCGACGAGGAGTGCCATCAGGCGCGCCGGGTCGTGCGCGGTGACCGACTCCAGCGCGGCGTAGGCGGGCAGGTTGTTGACGACGTTGGCCGCGAGCGCCCCGGTCAGGGCCACCCGTGCCAGCGACCCCGGAGCCGAGCCCTCGCCTGCGAGCGTGGACAGGGCCGGCTGCAGGCCGTGCCGGAGGGCGAGGTCGACCGCCACGAACAGCACCGCCACGCCCAACGCCATGGCCCAGGGGACGGACAGGCGGCGCAGCGTGGTCGGGGTGCGGACCAGCAGGGCCAGCAGCAGGACGACTGCGGCGGAGGAGGCGACCCACGCCGGTGGCAGCCCGACGGCGAACAGGGGGCAGACCACGATGCAGACGGTGCCGGCGATGCGCAGCAGCAGGCGGTCGTGGGGATCAGCGGGCGCCTCGGCTCGGAACCGTCCGCCGAGCTCACGGCGGTGCAGGAGGTAGAGCACCGCCACGGTGCCGACGACCGCTGCCGCGGCAGGCGCCGCGGCGAGGCGCAGGTAGCCACGGTGGCCGAGCCCGAGTGCCTCGAAGTGGTGCAGCGCAAGGAGATTGGTCAGGTTCGAGACCGGCAGCAGCAGTGAGGCGGTGTTGGCCAGCCAGAGCGTGGTGAGCGCGAACGGCGCGGCCGATACACGCAGCTGGGCGGCGATGGCCAGTCCGACGGGAGTCAGCAGGACCGCGGTGGTGTCGAGGGAGAGGAACACGGTGCACCCGACCGCGAGGGCGACGAACAGCAGCCACAGCACCGGGGTGCGGTGGCGCGCCGCCCGCGCGGTCCAGTGCCCGGCGACGTCGAACACACCTGCGGCGTCTGCAACCTCGGCGACGATGGTGATCGCGATGAAGAACACCAGGACGGGAGCGATCCGCGCGAGGACGGCTCCCAGCTCGGCCAGGCTCACTCCGTGGCCGGCCGGGTCAGCGGGCGGTCGCGTCGAGGACCCATGGCCGACCCGCTCGGGATGGCTCGGTGAGCCGGACCTCGAAGGCGTCGTCGAGGGCGTCCGGCAGGTCCGTGACGCGACGCGGGTCGACACCGAACTCGCACAGCCGCCGGGCGACCAGCCCACGGGTGTGCTTGGCCAGGTGCGTCGCCCCCGGGACGCGGACCTGCACCCAGCGCTGCGCGAGCTGGCCCTGCGGCGTCCACGCCGCGGCATACGTGCTCGACCGGCAGTCGACCACGAGCCCACGGCCGGCGGCCTGCGGAAGCACGCGACCCAGCTCAGGACGCCACACCGGTGCAAGGGCTCCCACGCCGGGCAGGGTGACGGCCATCGACAACCGGTAGGGCGCGATGGAGTCGGTGGGCCGCACGGCGCCGTAGAGGGCGGAGACGACGACCAGCCAGCGGTTGGCACGCCGGCGCGCGGCGGCGTCGAGGGTGGAGTACGAGAGGGCGTCGTAGAGAACCCCTGAGTACACCTGTGCTGCCGGCAGCGCCGGCGCCGTGTGCAGGACGAGATTGCGTGCGATCTCGGCGGTGAGGTTGGGGCTGACCCCGAGGGTGGACGCCGCGTCGGGGTGGGCACTGACCTTGGCCAGCGCCTCCGCGACGGCCTGCCTGGTGTCCGCCAGCTCGGGGAAGGACAGTCGTTCGGGTCGCAGGGCACGACCGCGGGAGCGGCCGGTCTTGGACTCCGAGGGCGGCAGCAGGATCAGCACGGCGCGAGCCTAGACACCCGCGCCGAGCCCGCCGGACTGGGCCCTCGGTGGTCTCACCCCATCTCTCCCACCGCAGGGGGCAGGTCGAGGGTGTGGGCACCGCGGCGCACCTTCGTGGCGAGGTAGTGGGCATTCGCCCGCGAGAGGTGGACCGCGGTCGGCACCTGCCGGGCCACCGTCACCCCGTGCCGCCGCAGCTGGCGCGCCTTGTCGGGGTTGTTGCTGAGCAGCTCGATGCACGGCGAACCCAGCGCGTGGAGCATCTGGGCGGCGACCGCGTAGTCGCGCTCGTCCGCGTCGAAGCCCAGCGCGAGGTTGGCCTCGTAGGTGTCGAGCCCGGCCTCCTGCAGCGCGTAGGCGTCCAGCTTCGCGACCAGGCCGATGCCCCGACCCTCCTGGCGCAGGTACAGGAGGTAGCCGCCGGCCTCGTCGATCCGGCCGACCGCCTCACGCAGCTGGGGGCCGCAGTCGCACCGCTGGCTACCGAAGACGTCTCCGGTGAGGCACTCGCTGTGCAGCCGGACCAGCGGCTTCCCTTCCCCCGAGGCGTCGTGGAGCGCCGAGCTCGCGCGGCTGCCCAACCCCAGCGCGAGGTGCTCTCCGCCGTCGACGAGGCCGTCGAAGGTCACCAGCCGCGCGGTCGCCCGGAAGCCGTCGCCGAACGCAATGGGCACCGCGACCTCGGTGCGGATGGCGGCTCGGGGCAGTGGGCTGGTCATGACTCGGTCTCCTGTCGGCAGGGTGCGAACCGGGGTGACATGGCGTAGCGCAGCAGCGCCACGTCGTCGATCTGCTGCACGCCCGCGAGGGTGGCGCGGTGGTCGGGGTCCCATGGGTAGGGGCCGTCGTCAGCGAACCGGCGGGCCCGGGAGTCTCCGACGAAGAAGGGCGCTACCACGAGTTGGAGCTCGTCGACGAGGTCGGCGGCCAACAGCTGGGTGAGCACCGTCCCTCCGCCCTCGACCAGGAGCCTGCGTACGCGGCGCCGGTGCAGGTCCTCGAGCACGGCGGCAAGGGACACGGGGTCACCGCCGTCCAGCGGTGTGGCGACCGCACCAAGGTGCTCGCGGGCGGCACCCAGGCAGGGAGTGGCGCAGTAGACCAGGCGCTCCGAGCCGCCGGCCGCGAAGAAGGCGGCCGCCGGGTCGAGGCGCGCCGTGGACGTCACGGTGACCTTGGCCGGCGACGGAGGGCAGCCACGGGCGACCCTCGCTTCCCGTCGCGCCGGCGACCGCACCAGCAGCCGCGGGTCGTCGGCGCGGATCGTCCCCGCTCCCACGAGGATGGCGTCGCTGGCGGCGCGTTCACCGTCGACCCGGTCCAGGTCCGCGGCGTTCGACAGGATCAGCCGCTCGCCGCCGGCGGAGCCGAGGTAGCCGTCGATCGAGACCGCGCAGCTGAGCACCGTGTAGGGGCGCTCGGGCGATGGCTGGTCGTCGTCAGCCACGAGCCGGGCTCCCCACCAGCGCGGCCCCGCCGGCGACCGCCTCCAGCGGGGGCACGGCACTCCGCCGGCGCACGAGGCCGGGCCGGTGCGGGAAGCCCCGTCGGCGCATGGCGCCCCAGGCGACGAGAGCAGCGCCGGGCAGGCTCGACACGACGGCCAGCACCCCGAACACCACCGCGGTGGTCACACCCAGACCCGCGCCGAGGCCGGCCGCGCCGAACGCCCACGCCGCTGCCCCCTCGCGCGGTCCCCAGCCGGCGACGTTGAGCGGGAGGCCCGCCGAGACCAGCACCAGCAGCGCCACCGGCAGGACCCGCAGGGTGGGGGCGGTCAAGCCTGCGCTGCGCGCGGCCACGAGGAACGTGGCGACGTGGCCACAGACCACCAGGGCGGACGCGAGTGCGAGTCGCGGCCAGACGGCGCGGGCGAGCAGCAGCCGCGCCTCGGTGGCGAGTCGGCTGCGAGTGCGCGAGAGGACGACCAGCGCGCCTGCGACGATCGCGACGATGCCCCAGACGGGGCCGTGGGGGATCGGTGAAGGCAGCACCACGAGCACGACGAGGGCCAGCAGCACCTGCACCGCCTGGCCCACGAACCGTTCCCAGGCCACCGAGCGGACACCCAGGAGCGCGTTCCCACGGGCCCGGCCCGTGCCCACCCCGCGCAGGACGTCCCCGACCACCCCGCCGGGTGTCGCAACGTTGACGAACTGGGACCGGTAGCAGGCCGACACCGCGGACGGCAGGGGGACCACCACCCCGAGCGTGCGCGCCACGACGCTCCACCGCCACGCGCAGCACACCGTCGTGACCACGGCGATCGCGGCTGCGGCGGCCAGGGACGACGGCTCGACCCCGCGCACGGCTTCGACGAACGGGCCCCAGCCCAGGCGCCACACCACCAGGGCGAGCAGTGCCGTGCCCAGCAGGAGCCGGAGCCACATCGGGTTGCCGCCGCTTCTGCGGCGACCGGTCCTACCCGTGGCACCCCTTCCGGACACGCTCAATCCCCACCCTTCGTCATGGGCCCGCACGAGGAACACGTATCCCGTCCCGGTCTGGTTCATGCATCAACGCCGCCGCCACGCTGCGCCCCGTGGCGTCCCACTCGGCAAGGGTGAGCCGGCGCTCGCGGGCCGCGGCGCGCAGCCGGGTGCGCAGGCGCGGGTCCTCGAGCCAGGAGCGCAGGGCGCCGGCGAGCGCCGCTTCGTCGCCCGGGGCCACGAGGATTCCCGCCGGGCCGGCGCCCTCGTCGCCGAGGGCCTCCCGGACCCCGCCGACGTCGGTCGCGACGACCGGCAGCGCGTGGGAAAGCGCCTCCGTGACGACCATGCCGTAGGTCTCTGTCCGGGACGGCAGCACCAGCAGGTCAGCGCCCAGGAAGGCCCGCGCCAGCTCGTCGCGCCCCATCACGCCGGCGAAGTGCACGCGCTCCTCGATCGAGCTCGTCTCGGCCTGCTGCCGCAGCGACCCGACGTGCGCCGGGTCCAGGTCGAGCGCGCCGACGCAGATGCACCGCCACGACAGGTCCGCAACCCGGGCCAGGGCGCCCAACAACAGGTCGTGCCCCTTCGCGGGGACGACCGCGGCGACGCAGAGCAGCACGCCACCGGGCTTGCTTCCCTCGGCGAGGTCGCCGGGGTCCACTCCGGGAGTCGCCACGTGGACCCGCGCGGCCGCGGGCCCGTAGAGGTCGGCCAGCCGACGCCGGGCCCAGTCGCTCGTCACGATGACGCCCGACGCGGCGGCCAGGACCCAGCGCTCGCGCACGCCGGCGTGGTCGAGCACACCGTCGCCGTCCAGGGCACCGAGGGGCATGTGGAGCAGGACGACGAGGCGAAGCCGCGCGGCCGCCGGCACGACCACGTGGTCCGCCCCGGAGGCGAGCAGGCCGTCGACGAGCACGCTCGCCCCGTCCGGGAGGTGGGACAACGTGGCGGCGAGGCCGGCGAGTGCCACGTCGTCGGGTTGCGGCCAGTCGCCGGGCACGAGGTGCTCGTGCAGCGTCCACCCGAGCCCCACGAGCTCCGCGCACACCCGCCGGTCGTACACGTTGCCGCCGCTGGGGCGGCCCGGGTCGGCGACCGCTGCCGGGACCACCACGTGCAGCTCGGTCACAGTGGCCGCTCGAAGCCTGCCCACGCGACGTGGGACTCGCTCAGCGTCACGGCGATCCCGGTGCACCCCTTGGCCGCTTCGCCGAGCGCTCCGGCGTGGACCCGGTCCGCAAGGCGGTCGGCGACGACGCGGGCCAGTGCCTCGGTCGTCGTGTTGACGCCGGCGAAGTCCGGCTCGTCGTCGAGGTTGCGGTAGTTGAGGTCGGCCAGGACGGCGTGCAGCTGCTCGGTGGCTCGGCCGATGTCGACCACGACGTTGTCGGCGTCGAGCTCCTCGCGCCGGAACGTCGCGTCCACCACGAAGGTCGCGCCGTGCAGGCGCTGGGCCGGCCCGAACACCTCGCCGCGGAAGCTGTGCGCCACCATGACGTGGTCGCGGACGGTCACGCTGAACATCAGTCGGTGCCCTCCTCGTAGCCGATCGTGTGGCACAGCGCGGGGAGATCGCCGTCGGCCAGACGGCCCATGACGGAGGGCAGCTCGCCGAACGGTGAGTGGCCGGTGATGAGCGCGTCGAAGGCTGGGTCGCGCAGCAGCTCAAGGGCCAGGGCCAGCCGGTCCGACGTGGTGCGTCGGGACCGCCTTGCGGCCGCTACCGCTCCCACCTGGCTGGCCCGGATCGACAGCCGGTCCGAGTGGAACGCGCCGCCGAGTGAGAGACGGACCTCGGTGTCGCCGTACCAGCTGAGCTCGACGACGGTGCCCTCCCGCCCCAGCAGGTCGAGGGAGAGCTGCAGCCCGGCCGAGGTCGCGCTGGTGTGCACGACCAGGTCGCACCCGCCGTCCGGTCGCGCCACCTCGGGGGCCAGCGCGAACTCCACCCCGAGCCGCTCGGCCACCTGGCGGCGCGAGGCGTCCACGTCCACGAGCACCACCCGGGTGCCCGGGAGCTGGGCCACCAGCCTGGCCACGCAGCAGCCCACCATCCCCGCACCGACCACCGCGACCCGGTCACCCACCAGCGGGGCCGCGTCCCACAACGCATTGACTGCCGTCTCGACGGTGCCGGCGAGCACGGCGCGTTCGGCCGGGACGCCATCGGGGACGACGACCACGGCCTCCGCGGGGACCACGAACCGGGTCTGGTGGGGGTACAGGCAGAACACCCTCCGCCCCCTCAGGTCCGCCGGCCCCTGCTCCACCACGCCCACGTTGAGGTAGCCGTACTTGACCGGCCCCGGGAAGTCGCCTGCCTGGAACGGAGCCCGCATCGCGGCATACTGGCTGGGCGGGACGCCGCCACGGAACACCAGCGACTCGGTGCCGCGGCTCACGCCGGAGCACACCGTCCGAACGAGCACCTGGTCCGGTCCCGGCTCGGGGACCTCCTCCGTGCGGATCTCGCCGCGCAACGGCTCGACCAGCCAGAACGCGCGGGCGGTGCCGGACACCTTCGCCACCCTAACCGAGGCCGGGTGAACCCGGCGCCCCCACTCCTCGTCCGTACCCGCAGACCACGCAGATGGGAGACCCAGTGGGCACAGCACCCGTCACCGCTACGGGAGTGGTGGCCGGCCTCGCGCTGGCCCTGGTGGTCCACGCGCTGCTGGCTCGCGGTCTGGCCCGGCGCGGCCTCACCGGCCTGCGGCCGGCCGACCGCGTGACGCTGGCGCGCGCCTGGCTCACGTGTGGGGTTGCCGCGCTCACGGTGGGTGGCCACGGCGGTGACGGGGTCACGACGCCGTTGCTGGTGCTGGCCGGGACTGCGCTCGCGCTCGACGCGGTGGACGGACGGGTGGCTCGGCGCACCGGCACCGCCTCCGCCCTCGGTGCGCGGTTCGACATGGAGGTGGACGCGCTGCTCATCCTGGTCCTGAGCGCCTACGTGGCGCGGGCGACGGGTTGGTGGGTGCTCGCCATGGGCCTGGCGAGGTATGCCGTGCTGGCGGCCACCGTCGTCGCCCCCTGGCTCGCGGCGGGCGTGGCTCCCAGGCAGTGGCGCAAGGCCGTGGCCGCCGTCCAGGGCGTCGTCCTCACCGTGGCGGCCGGAGGGCTGCTCTCGCGCGGCTGGGCGACCTCGGCGCTGGTCGTGGCCGCTGCGCTACTGGGCCTGTCCTTCCTCACCGAGGTCGCGGAGCTGTGGCGGCGCCGAGCCCGCGACATCGTGGTGGTCCGCGCCGCGGTCGTGGCCCGCGACGGCGACCTGCGGCCGGACACCAGCCTCACGGTGGGCGCCACGTGAGGCTGGTGCTGCGGCTGCTCGCCACGGCACTCGCGGTGGCCCTGGTCTGGTTCGCCGTGGCCGGCCCGGACACGGTGGCGGACCTGACGGGACCTGGCCTGGTCGCCCTGCCGTTGGACGGCGTGCTGCTCGTCGCCCTGCTCGCGTGGGGCGACCCACAGTGGGTCGGGTGGATGGGGCCCGGTCGGGCGAAGGCGCTGCTGACCGTGGTCGGGGTGTTCCTCGGACTGGTGTCGCTGGTCCGGCTTCTCGACCTGGGCTTCGGGTGGGCCCTCGACCGACCCTTCGACCCCCTGTCGGACTGGGCCTACCTCGGGTCGGCTCGCGCGCTCCTCGCCGACGTCTCCAGCCCGCTCGTCGCGGTCCTCGCCCTGGTCGGGGCGGCGGTGTTGGTCCTCGCGTTCCTGGCGGCCCTGCCCTGGGCGCTGCACCGCCTGTCCACGGTTGCCCGCCACCACCCGACCGGCGGCCGGAGGGCCGCCGTGGCCCTCGGGGTCGGCTGGCTGGTGTGCGCCGCAGCCGGCCTGCAGGTGGCGCCGGACCGCCCGCTGGCGACCACCGGTGCGGTGGGGATGGTCGCCCGTCACGTGGTGCTTGCCAAGGACGAGCTGCGAGACCGGACGGCCTTCGACCGCGGCCTTGCCGCCGACGGCATGCGCGGTGTCCCGGACGACCAGCTGTTGACGGGGCTGCGGGGCAAGGACGTGCTCGTGGTGTTCGTCGAGAGCTATGGGCGGGTGGCGCTGGAGGGCCCACCGCAGGTGACGTCGAGCGTGGACGGGGCGCTCGCCGACGCGAGCAGCCGGCTCGCGGGCCTCGGCTGGTCCAGCAGGAGCGCGTGGCTCACGTCGCCCACCTTCGGCGGTATCAGCTGGCTGGCC
>DASUKI010000322.1:0-3443 GCA_036278855.1 Pedococcus sp. | reverse complement strand
GTCTTGTCGACGTAGGTTCCGTCGGGGCGGATGAAGCCACTGACGCCGACGGTGGACACGTGCACGACGGAGCGACCGTGCTCGATCGCCCTGATCCGGCTGATCGCGAACTGCTGCTCCGACTCCGCGGTGTAGCCGAAGGTCGCGTTGTTCGTCTGCACGGCGAGGATGCTCGCGTCCCGGCCCGGCTGCGTCGTCGAGTCGCGCATCAGGTCGTCGTAGGCGACCTCGAAGCAGATCGTGGGGATGATCCAGTACGGCTGCGCGCCGCGGACCGGCACCTCGAAGCCGCCCGGCCGGTTCCCGGCCGCGAAGTCGCGCGTCACGAGGTCGACCTTGTCGCTGAAGGTGCGGAAGAAGCTACGGAAGGGGATGTACTCGGCGAACGGCACGGGGTGCTGCTTGACGTAGCGCCCCGGCTCCCCTCCCCCGGGCCGGTAGAACAGGCTGGCGTTGGAGACGTAGCGCCCCGGACCGTCGAGGACCGCGCCGAGGAGGATGGGCGCCTGGGCGGACTCGACGGCCAGCCGGATGTCGGCCTTGGCGTCGAGGTTCTCGAACGGGTCGATGTCGGAGGAGTTCTCGGGCCACACCACCAGCGTCGGCGGCGAGGCCTGTCCCCTGGTTGCCGCGATCGTGGCCTGCACGTGGTTGTCGAGGACCTTGCGCCGCTCGGCGTTGAAGTCCAGGCCGGGCTTGGGCACGTTGCCCTGCACGAACAGCACGCTGACCGGACGGCCGTTCGTGGGCGGGTGCACCGCGAGCGAGGCGCCCGCCGGGGCGAGGGCGAGGACGACCATGCCAACCGCCAGGAGCCGGTATGCCGCGGGGCCGCCACCGTGCGCGCGTCGCCAGCGCGGGACGCCCTCGCGCACCAGCGCGAACACGACGGTGCCGAGGGCGGCCACGGCGAAGGTGATGCCCGGTGCGCCCGCGTAGCGGGCGAGGTGCGCCAGGGGGCTGTCGGCTTGGCTGAACGCCAGCCGGGCCCACGGGAAGCCGCCGAAGGGGGTGGTGCCACGCGCCCACTCCTGGAGCACCCACAGGAGGGGCACGACGGCATACGCGAGGGGCCGCAGGCGAGTCGGCAGCAACGGGCCCTGCACCGCCGCGGTGACCCCGCACATCGCCGCGATGTAGATCGCCTCGAGGGTGGCCAGCGCCACCCAGGGCAGGTTTCCCACGTAGACCCCCGACCACGACAGGGTTGGCAGGAAGAAGGCCAGGCCGTGGACCAGCCCGGCCAGCGTGGCGAGCCGCCAGCGGGCCCCGGTGACCGCCGCCGCGAGCAGTGCCACGCCGATCGGCGCCAGCCACCACAGGTTGTGGGTGGGAAACGCGAGGGCGGTCAGGAGGCCGGAGGCTGCGGCAAGACCGAGGCGGAGCACCCCTCAACGGTAGGACACAGCACGGCCCGCGCCGCTGTTGGGACCAGCGAGGGACAGGCTGGGTGCCTGCTCCCCGCTGTTGTCTACTGAGCGCGCGGGCCGCGCCGCCGTCCACCACCGCCTCGGGCGGGAGAACCAGATGGGCCGGACGTCACGGCTGGCGGGGCGGTGGCTGCGCGCGCTAGTCACCGGGCGGTGCGTCCTGGTCCTGTCTGGAGCTCCCCCTCGTGGCCAGTCAATCGGTGAGGCAACGCAGGCAAACATACCCTTGCTCCGCTCGCTGTCAACCCGGCATCCATCCGCAGTTCTGGCCGTTTGCGCAGGTTGAGCCCTTGCCGAATTGCGTTGTGCGGCAAAGAAATCTGTGAGCGGTCGGCGTGTCGCGCGCGACACGCCGACCGGCCTCAGGCCAGGACCTCGCGGGGCGGGACCACGACGACCCCACGAGCGGTCGTGGCGACCACCGGGGGCTCGAGCAGGTCTGCCGCGGACTGGCCGCGACCGGGGTTCCCGCGTGCCACGACGCGGACCTCGAAGTCCATCTCCCGGCTGCGGCTGCCGGCGCGCACGAGGCGGGCCTCGACCTCGATGACGTCGCCCGCCCGGACCGGAGCCTTGAACTGCACGTCGGAGTACGACGCGAACAGCCCCTCGTCGCCGTCGGTGCGGATGCACAGCTCGGTGGCGACGTCGCCGAAGGCCGCGAGCGAGTAGGCGCCGTCGACGAGGTTGCCGGCGTAGTGGGCGTGCGAGTACGGCACGTAGCGGCGGTGGGTGACGGTCAGCCCGACTTCTGGGGCGCTGGCGGTCATCGCTCCTCCTTGGGGTGGGCGAGCTCGTGGACGAGGTAGCTGGCAACCTCGCCGGGAGTGGTTCCGCGGCCGAAGATCCGGTCCACCCCGAGCTTGGCGGCGGAGCCCTCCTCGAACCTGGGGCCACCGACGACGAGCAGCGGGACCTGGCCGGCCGGGTAGGCCTCACGGAAGGCCGCGCTCATGGCGGTGGTGTTGTGGATGTGCGCGTCGCGCTGCGTGACGACCTGGCTGACCATGACCGCGTCGGCCTTCTCGGCCCGGGCGCGGGCGACGAGCTCCGGCACGAGCACCTGGGCGCCGAGGTTGACCACCGTGACCTCGCGGTAGTACTCCAGCCCCTTCTCCCCCGCGAAGCCCTTGATGTTGAGGATCGCGTCGATGCCGACGGTGTGGGCGTCGGTGCCGATGCAGGCGCCGACGACGACCAGCTTGCGGCGCAGCCGGCGCTTGATGGCCTTGTTGACCTCGGCCGGCGTCAGGAGGGGGAACTCGCGCTCGACCACCTGCACCTCGCGCAGGTCGACCAGGTGGTTGGCACTGCCGTAGACCACGAAGAAGGTGAAGCCCGCGCCCATCGCCTTGGCGTGCACCAGCAGGGCCGGGTCGAGACCCATCTTGGCGGCGAGCTGCAGGGCCGCGCCCTCCGCGCGCTTGTCGTGCGGGACCGGCAGGGTGAAGGAGACCTGCACCATGCCGTCACCGGTGGTGTCGCCGTAGGGGCGGACGATGTCAGGTGACGTGGCGCTCATCGGGTCTCCCCCGTCTCGAGCAGGGTGGTCGCGGGGTTGTCGTAACCCGGGGCCTTCGCCACGACCCCATCGAGGCCCTTGCCCGCGTCCGCGGGCCGCTTCATGAGCCCGAACGTGCCGTCGGCGATGGCCTCGAGCAGTGGCGCCCGGCCGGGCTCGTCGGTGATCTTCTCCAGCAGGTCGACCGCCTCACCGAGCACCTGGCGGGCGCGGTTCTGGATGAACCCCTCGCGTGGCGGGTGGAAGTCCTCGGTCAGCCCGCCGGCCGCGTTGAGCACGTACCGGACGTTCTGCAGGGCCAGGTCCCTGTCGGACAGGAACGGTGTCACCACCGCCTCGGTCATCATCCCGACCAGCAGGATGCCCTGGCCGGTCAGCGCACCGACGAGGTTGAAGAACCCGTCGAGCAGGTACCCCCGGAACACGTCGCCGGTCATGTGCTTCGTGGGTGGCATCCACTTCAGCGGGGCGTCCGGGAACAGCTGGCGGGC
>DASUKI010000321.1:0-4551 GCA_036278855.1 Pedococcus sp. | reverse complement strand
GAGCGAGTCGCGGCTGCTGTCCGAGGCTGCGGCCTGGCAGTACGCCGCAGAGGTGGTCGCCGCCTACGACGGACCGATGGACCACGTGCCGGCGGCCGAGTCGACCGTCACCAACGCCGTCGTGGACCTGGCCGGCGAGCTCGCGGAGCACCTGCGCACGCCCGGTGACGTCGCGGCATACCTCGCGCGGATCGAGGACGGGCTGGCCCACCTGCCCCAGGGCGCCACCACGGCCAAGGGGCTGCTCGCGCACGGCCGCAAGATGCAGGAGTGCCTGCGCGCCCGGGCGGGGGTGCTGCCCATCGTCGAGCGGTACCTCGCGCTGAAGAAGGCGCGTGACGCCATGGACTTCGCCGACCAGATGGCGCTCGCTGCACGGCTGGCGCGCACCTTCCCCGACATCGGGGCGATCGAGCGCGCGCGCTTCCGGGCGGTGCTGCTCGACGAGTTCCAGGACACGTCCGAGGCACAGCTGCAGCTGCTGGGCGCGCTGTTCGTCGCCCCCGGCGAGAGTGTGCCGGTCACCGCCGTGGGCGACCCGCACCAGTCGATCTACGGCTGGGGGGGAGCGAGCGCCACGACGCTGTCGACCTTCCGCGAGGCCTTCCGGCCACAGGCGGCCGATGGCGCTGCCAGAGGCCTGGTGCCGCGCATGCCACTCACCACGAGCTGGCGAAACGACCGCCTCGTCCTCGAGGTGGCCAACGTGGTCGCGGCCCCGTTGCGAGGTCACTCCAGGGTGCCCGTCGAGCCGCTCGAGGCCCGGGGTGGAGCCGGCGAGGGCCGGGTCGACGTGGCCCGTGCGGAGACGGTCCACGACGAGGCCGCACTCGTGGCACAGTGGCTGCAGCTCCGGCTCGGCGACGGCGCCAGGTCTGCTGCGGTCCTGTGCCGCAAGCGGTCGCAGTTCGCCCCGGTGATCGAGGCGCTCGAGGCACGCGAGATCCCCCACGAGGTGGTCGGCCTCGGCGGGCTGCTGCTCACCCCGGAGGTCGAGGACGTCACGGCGCTCCTCCACGTCGTGGCCGACCCCACGCGTGGTGACCAGCTGATGCGACTGCTCACCGGCCCGCTGTGCCGGCTGGGCGCCGCCGACCTCGACGGGCTGATGGCCTGGGCGCGCCACCGGCAGGAGCTGCGGCTCGGGCACGGCAGCCAGGCACAGGAGGCCGCCGACGAGCACGCCTCGAGCGGCGCCGTGCCGGAGCTGGCCAACGACTCGCCCGAGGCCGTGGCGCCCGGCGGGGTGCGCGACCAGTCACCCGACAGCGCCGACACCGCCAGCATCGTCGAGGCCGTTGACGACCTGCCGCGGCGCGGGTGGACGAGCTGGGACGGCAAGCGGATCGGTGACACCGCCCTGGTTCGGCTGCACGGCCTGCGCGAGACGATCCGGCGGATGCGCGCCCTCACCGCCCTCCCGCTCGCAGACCTGGTGGGCGAGGCGGAGCGGGCGCTGGGGCTCGACATCGAGGTCCTGGCCCGACCCGGCTACACGCCCAGCGTGGCGCGCGCTCACCTCGACGCCTTCGCCGACGTCGCCGCGACGTTCTCGATCAGCGCCGACCGGCCCAACCTCGCGGGCTTCCTCGCCTGGCTCAAGGCCGCCCTCGAGGAGGAGCGCGGGCTCGACAAGGGCTACATCGAGCCGCGCGAGGGTGCCGTCCAGGTGCTGACCGTCCACGCCGCCAAGGGGCTGGAGTGGGACGCCGTGGCCGTGCCCGGGCTCGTCGAGGGGTCGTTCCCCACCCTGTCCTACTCGGTCAGCAAGGTCGAGGGCGAGGAGTGGGTGAGCCCGACCCCGAAGGCCAAGGGCTGGATCGGCGGACTCACCGACGGTGGCATCCCTTACGCCCTGCGGGGCGACGCCGAGGGCCTCCCGGTCCTCGACTGGGCGGCCGCCGAGGACAAGAAGGACCTCGAGGCCAGGATCGAGGACTTCATCGCCCGCGGTGGTGAGCACTCGGTCGAGGAGGAGCGGCGCCTCGCCTACGTCGCGTTCACCCGCGCCAGGCACGCCATGCTGCTCACCGCTGCGGTGTGGGCGGAGCCCAAGACCCCGCGGGTCACCTCCCGCTTCCTGCGCGAGGTCATCGAGGGCGACGGCGTCCCTGCGGTGGCGTTCGGCCCGAGGGCACCCATGCCGCCGACCGACGACCCCGACGCCGCAGTCAACCCCCTCGAGGCAGAGCAGGTCGTGGTGTCATGGCCGGCCGACCCCCTCCCCGGACGTCGTGAGGCAGTGGCCCGGGCGGCCGCGACCGTCCGCGAGGCAATCGGCACGTATGCCGCGGGGTCGCCACCCCCGGCTGCCGTCACCCGGGCGACGCTCCCGCTGCCGGGCGAGGGTGTCCCGGTGCTCGAGGAGGTCGCGCTCCTGCTCGAGGAGCGCCGCCGGCTCGCCGACCGGGGCGACGTCACCGTGCTGCTTCCCCGCCACCTGTCGGCATCCGCCGTGGTCGCCCTCGCCACCGACCCCGACCGGTTCGCCTCGTCCCTGCGCCGTCCCATGCCCGAGGCTCCCGCCCTCGCCGCTCGGCGGGGCACGGCGTTCCACGCCTGGGTCGAGCAGCACTACGCCAGGGCAGCCATGGTCGACATCCTCGACCTGCCCGGCAGCGCCGACGACGACCCGGGTGACGACGCCGAGCTGCCGGTCATGAAGGAGCACTTCCTGGCCTCCCCGTGGGCCGCCCGCACGCCGGCGGAGATCGAGATCGCCGTGGAGACCGTGCTCGACGGCATCGCCGTTCGGGGTCGGATCGATGCGGTCTTCGAGCGGCACGACGGCGGGTTCACCGTCGTGGACTGGAAGACGGGCGCCAAGCCCAGCGGCGAGGCGGCGCGCAGCCGCGCGCTGCAGCTCGCGGCATACCGGGTTGCCTTCGCCCGGCTGCGGGGACTGGACGTCGACGAGGTCGACGCGGCGTTCTACTACGCGTCGACGGGAGAGACCGTGTGGCCCGAACTGCCGGGTGAGGCCGAGCTGCTCGAACTACTGGGGTCGGTGCCCGAATAGCCAGACTGCGGGTCAATCGTGTGTCAATCGCTGCGCAGGACGGCGGCGGCGACTACCGTGCCGCCTCGGATGCGCCGCACCGAGCACCAGGGAGGACGTCATGTCGGGAGTGGACTGGTCGCGGGTCACCGCGGCGATCGGCCTGGCCCAGCAGGGCCAGACGGATCAGGGCCGGGCCGCGCTCGAGGCGTGCTGGGCGGCGAGCGACGAGGGCGACCACGCCGTGCGCTGCGTGGTCGCGCACTACCTCGCCGACCTGCAGTCCGAGCTCGACGAGGAGATCGCCTGGGACGAGCGGGCCCTGGTCGAGCTGCCGCACCTGCGCGACGAGGACGTCACGGGGCTCGGCGTCGAGTCGGCGGCCGGGTTCGCGCCATCGCTGCACCTCAATCTCGGCGACGGGTACCTGCGTCGGGGCGACACGGCCGCGGCACGACACCACCTCGAGCAGGGCAGGGCCAGCCTCGGCGCGCTCGGCGAGGACGCCTACGGCGTGATGGTGCGGCGCGGCTTCGACCGACTTGCCGCACGGATCGAGTCGCCCACGGCGCTGCCGCGCCGCCGCTGAGCCGTCAGGGCCGGTAGCCCGGCTCGAAGTCGGGTCCCGGGTCAGGCCCGTCGACGGGCTGGCTCCCGCGCAGCGTCGACACGTCGATCTCCTCGGTGCGTTCCCCTGGCGCGTGATCGACGGGGTCGGCCCCGGCGTCCTCGGGCACCACGTCCTGGGGCGGCACATCCCCCGGCGCCACGTCCTCCGGGTCCGGCTCGTCCGGCGCGGTGCGGGCGAACATCTCCTCGACGTCGTCGTCCGGGTCGTCCGCGTCGTCCTCCACCACGGCGGGCGGCACGACCACCCGGGTCGCGGGCCGCGCCGGGCTCAGACCGGTGTGGTGGTAGTCGTTGTCCGACTCCTCCTCGGCATGCACCCGGTCCTCGAGGCGACGCAGCCCCGACGCGAGCCGTTCGGTCAGGACCCGGTCCCCGCCAGACACCGCACCCATCAGCTCGGACAGCTGGCGCATCTCCGCCGACAAGCGGGCCCGGACCAGCAGGTTGGCGTCGGGCCGCTCGGCACGGGTGTGGGCGTAGGCCTCCATGAGTATCTCGAGCGCGGCGGGCGGTGCCTGGGTGGCGAGTGCGAAGAAGTCGTCGGCGGGATCGGCGACCTTGGCGTCCTCCCACCCGGTGAACGCGCTGACCCGCCCGCTGGACGCATCGTCCTCGTCGTCGAACACCGCCAGCACCTGGTCGCCGGTGAGGTCCCCGTGCGTCGGGGTCGGCGCGAACCGCCACAGGGCGACGTCCTCGAGCGCCTTCTCCCACCGGGCCAGCAGTCCGGTCGGCACGTGCCCGGTGGCCGCGGCACGGTCCAGCTCGCTGAGCCGGCGCGTGCGGTAGGTGTCGGCGTCGTAGGCCGGCAGCCCGGCCTCGTCGAACAGCGCATGGTCGGCGTTGTGCAGGGCGGCGATAGCCCGGCCGAGCTCGGCAGCGAGCCCAGGGCCGACGGGCAGCCGGGAGAAGTCGAGGTTCTG
>DASUKI010000320.1:0-2103 GCA_036278855.1 Pedococcus sp. | reverse complement strand
CGAGCTCACCATCCACTTCATCGGCCAGCTCCAGACGAACAAGGCCGCCGGCGTGGCCGAGTACGCCGACGTCGTCCACTCGGTCGACCGGCTGCGCCTCGTCGACGCCCTCGACCGCGGCGCCCACCGCGCGGGGCGACGGCTCGGCACGCTCGTCGAGGTTGCCCTCGACGAGGAACAGGGTCGAGGAGGCGTGGTGGCCGCAGAGGCGCCACTCGTCGCGGACGCCGTCGCGGCCGCGGAGCAGCTGGAGCTGCGAGGAGTCATGGGCGTGGCCCCCCTCGGTGGTGACCCGGCACCTGCGTTCACCCGGCTCGCGGAGGTGGCACGCGGCATACGAGCTGTGCATCCGGAGGCGAGCTGGCTGTCCGCGGGCATGAGCGGGGACCTGGAGGAGGCGGTCGCGCACGGCGCGACACACCTGCGTGTCGGAAGCGCAATCCTCGGTTCTCGCCCGTCACACCGGTAACTTCGGTGACCGGAGACCGCACACGCACGGAGACCAAGGGAGTCCTCAATGGCTGGGGCGCTGCGCAAGACGATGGTGTACCTCGGGCTCGCCGAGGAGGACGAGCGCGACTACGGGTACGACTACGACGACTACGACGAGCCTGCCACCCAGGAGCCGCACGCCCAGGAGCGGCACGAGCGGCCGGCAGCGGTGACCCCGCTCCCTCAGCGCACCCCGGTGGCCCGGGTCGTGCGCGACGTCGAGGTGGGTGCGCTCAACCGGATCACCACCATCCACCCGCGCACCTACAACGAGGCCAAGAACATCGGCGAGAGCTTCCGTGACGGCACGCCGGTGATCATGAACCTGTCCGACATGGACGACGCCGATGCCAAGCGGCTCGTGGACTTCGCTGCTGGTCTGGTGTTCGGGCTGCACGGCTCGATCGAGCGGGTCACCTCCAAGGTGTTCCTCCTGTCGCCGGCCCACGTCGAGGTCGCCGCCGAGGACGGCGCGACCGCCCCCGCCCCGCGGGTGCTGTTCAACCAGAGCTGACCGGCACCGCGTCCGTCGCCCCGCGCATGGCAGGGTGATCCCATGCTCATCCCCGGGCCCATCGGCAGCGTGCTGCGTCTTGCGCTGTTCCTGTTCTTCATCGTCCTGATCGGGCGGCTCATCCTGGACTGGGTCCAGGCGTTCTCCCGGGACTGGCGACCCCGCGGGCCGATGCTGGTCGTCGCCGAGGTCGTCTACACGGTCACCGACCCGCCGCTGCGCGCGCTGCGCAAGGTCATCCCGCCGCTGACGCTCGGGCAGCTGCGTCTCGACCTCGCCTTCCTCGTCCTGATGTTCGGGACCACCTTGCTGATGTCCATCATCTAGCTGCTTGCCCATCCTCCAACCGGACCGGAGCCGATCCTCTAGGCTGGCGGGCGAACCGATGTCTGGAATGCTGGACCGCACCTGCTCATGACTGCCAACGAGGTGACCACATGACGCTTTCGCCCGAGGACGTCCTCAACAAGAACTTCACGCCCACGCAGTTCCGTCGTGGCTACGACGAGCGCGAGGTGGACGACTTCCTCGACGAGGTCGTCGCCGAGATGCGGCGCATCGTCAAGGACTCTGACGACCTGCGCGAGCAGCTCAACGAGTGCCGCCAGAACAAGGGCATGGCCCCGGTGGCCAAGCCGGACCACGACGCCGAGGCGAAGCGTGCCGCCGACGCGAAGGCAGCCCAGGAGGTGGAGGCGAAGGCAGGGCAGGAGTCCAAGGACCGCATCGCGGCCCACTCCGCCAAGGCTGACGAGGCCGAGAAGGCCGCGCAGGAGCGCATCGCCGCCGCCCAGGCCCGGGCGGAGGAGGCGGAGAAGTCGGCTCAGGAGCGAGTCGCGAAGGCGCAGCAGGAGGTCGAGGCGAAGGCGGGCGACGCCGAGGCCCGGGCGCAGGCGGCTGAGCAGCGGCTTGCCGCCGCCCAGCAGGAGGCCGAGCAGGCGCAGGCTCGGGCGAAGGAGGCAGAGGCCAGGGCCCAGCAGGCTCTGGAGGCCGCGAAGCAGGCGCCGGCTGCGGCCCAGGGCCGCGACGAGGGGGCTCCGGCCGCACCGGCGGTGCTCGGGGCGGCCGCCGGCGGCGGCGCCAGCGCCGCTGCCCTC
>DASUKI010000319.1:0-3209 GCA_036278855.1 Pedococcus sp. | reverse complement strand
CTTCCGGCGAAGGAGCGAGTGGTGGAGTTCAGCCAACGGGCACCGCGCCAGCCGGGGTCGGACGGGCAGGAGACGGGGCGGCGGGAGTCCGCCCTGCAGGGCCTGCACGACCGGCACGCCCCGGAGCTGTGGCGGTTCGCGATGCGACTCACCCGCGACCCGCAGGTTGCCGAGGACCTGGTGCAGGAGGCACTGCTGCGGGCCTGGCGGGACCCGGGGCTCGCCGACCGCAGCGAGCAGGCCTCGCGCGCCTGGCTGTTCACCGTGGTGCGCAACCTCGTCGTGGACCGGTGGCGCAGCGCCGCCGCCCGGCACGAGGTGGTCGCCGACGAGCTCGTCGAGCCGAGCATCGCCGACCGGTCCGGCGAGGTGCTCGACCGCTGGCTCGTCGGCGACGCGCTGCGCTCGCTCACCCGCCAGCACCGGCACGTCATCGCGGCCGCCTACTACGAAGGGAGATCGGTGGCCGACATCGCAGCCGAGCTTCGCATCCCGGAGGGAACGGTGAAGTCGCGGCTGCACTACGGACTGCGCAGCCTGCGCCTCGCCCTGCAGGAGAAGGGGGTGACCCAGGCATGACCGACGTCGACCGCTACACCCAGTGGGACGCCGCCTACGTGCTCGGGGCGCTGGCACCCGAGGAACGTGCCGAGTTCGAGGCCCACCTGGCCACGTGCGGCAGGTGCCGCGCGTCCGTGAGCGAGCTGGCCGGCATACCAGGCATGCTCGCCCAGGTGCCCGCCGGCGAAGTCCTCGCCATGGACGCTCCGGCCGCGGGGACGGAACCCGCTGAGGCGCCGACATCGCTGATGCCCGCCATCGCCCGGCGTCGCCGCCGGTGGCTGGCGCCCGTGGGTTCGGCGGCTGCCGCCCTCCTCATCGGAGGGGTGGGAGGGTATGCCGTGTCGTCGGCGACCCGGGGTGAGTCGCCCTCCCCGTCGGTGACCGTCACGGCCGCCGGCCCCCGGAACCACCTCGCCTTCTCCTCGGTGGTGCCGTCGTCGATGACCGCGGTGCTCGACGTCGTGCCGCAGGGGAGCGGGACCGAGCTGCGGGTCGAGTGCCAGTACGCCGTGTCCTCCGCATCGCCGGGTGACGCGGACTACCAGGGGGCGTGGGCGGAGTACGCGATCTGGGTGGTCGACAAGTCGGGGCACGCGCAGCAGGTCAAGGCCTGGACCGCCAAGCCCGACCGGGTCATGCACCCGAGCGGCGTGGCGCCGTTGCCGGTGGCGCAGATCCGCTCGGTCGAGATCCGTCGGGTCGACTCAGGCGAGACGGTGATGCGGACCTCGCTGGCCTGAACGGCGTGGTCCTGGGCGCTCACGCCAGCGCAAAACGGCGGTTGCGCAGCAGAAGGGGGCAGTCATTTCTGCCGTTTCGCGAGGCAGATGCCGTTTCTCGGGCGCGTCGTCCTGGCGACCATCGCGCTGCGAAGCGACCCTTTTCCGTCGGCGGCGGCGCGGGTGTTAAAGTTTCGTCCGCATCAAGGGGCTGTGGCGCAGTTGGTAGCGCGTCTCGTTCGCAATGAGAAGGTCAGGGGTTCGAATCCCCTCAGCTCCACTCTTCGACACCCTGTCTGACCTGCGCAAACGTCGCTGGTATGGACAGGGTGTCTTGCTATGTGACCCTCCGCTTGTGCCCCCATCGCACCCCGAGCCTGCCCATGCACTCCATGGACCCGATGGACCTTCTCACTCAGAGGAGTCCGCAACAGACGATGGAGTAGCAGCGGAATAGATATGTAAGTAGGAGCGCAACAGCGTTATGATGGATGCCACCGCCGCATGTGAAGGGAGACACCGATGGCTTTGCATCTCGATGGCCAACTCGCCTCCTCCGATGCCTGGGAGCGTGCCTATAAGGAGTCAGTGACGGCGCAGCCTTGGGAACAGGTGGCCTACGTCCTCGAGCAGATCGGACCACGATTCAGTGCTGCGTCGCTCGGTGTCTCAGACGCGCGCACGCTGCGACGGTGGCGCGACGAGCGGACCGCGCCCCGAGACCACGACGAGCAAGCCCGACTCGCACTGTTGTTCCGGATCGTTCATGCGATTGTGGGTGTCTACGGGCAAGCGAGCGTCGCCGCCGGCTTTCTCCGGTCGGCGAACCCGCAGCTGGATGACGAGGCACCGCTGATCGTGCTGGCTGACGGCGACCCGATCGAGGTCCAGAAGCCCCTGTTGGCCGCACTGCGCGCCTTCTTGGAGGGGTGAGATGAGTCAACACCGGCAGCGGCCGCTGCCCGATGGCGGTGGTTGGCGGGTGCACCCTGACCCGGGGCGCCTCCCGCGGCTCACGGACGAGGGCCCGGGTCGCAACCGGTACGACGACCCCCACGGCTTCTACGGCGTGAGGTACGTCGCCGAGGAGTTGACTGGTGCGCTTCTTGAAACAATGGCCAGGTTCCGTCCCGCGCCGAATGCGGAGAGCCGCCTAGCGGCTGTGGTGGGGGTCGATCCTGACGAACTAGATCATCACGACCCCACTCAGGCAGTTGAAGATTGGCTGCGTGCTCAGCGGGTTGCCCGGGTAACCCTTGACGAGCCAAGACCGCTCGTGGACGTCCATGACCCCACACTGCTCGCGGCCTTGGCCAAGCATCCGCTGGTGCAAGCCGCCATCGAGGGCAGTGGGCTCGGCACGCGACGGAACCCCGCCACGCTGGACGAGGGCGTCATCAGACTTGGTGGACCGGTCGGGCGCCCCATCACACAGGCGGCGAGCCGAGCCATCCACGACTGGTTCCCCGACTACGGCGGCATCGCATACCGGTCCCGGCTCGACGACGAGGAGTGGTGCTGGGCATTGTGGGATGACACCCCGGTCGTGATCGAGTCCGAGCCCTTGGATCCCGAACGTCGCCACCACAGACAGGGAGTGCGCTACGCGGCCCGGCGCCTCGAGATTCTCCTACCCGACAGGTGGGCCTAGCCGCTGCACTCGCCAGTCGTCAACGCGTTGCTGTCCGCGGACGCCGAGGCGGTGTGCGGGGCGGCCTACAACGCCCGCAGCCCGCAGCGGGTCAACTCCCGCAACGGTTACCGGCACCGTGACCTGGATACCCGGGTCGGCACGCTTGACCTGATGATTCCCAAGCTGCGTTCGGGGACCTACTTTCCCGAGTGGCTGCTGGAGCGGCGCCGCCGCGCCGAGGCGGCGCTGGTCTCGGTGGTGGCGACCTGCTACCTGCTGGGGGTCTCGACCCG
>DASUKI010000318.1:0-4463 GCA_036278855.1 Pedococcus sp. | reverse complement strand
GAAGATGTTGTCGCCGAGGACGAGGGCGACCGAGTCGGTGCCGATGAAGTCCTTGCCGATGATGAAGGCCTGGGCGAGGCCCTCGGGTTTGGGCTGGACGGCGTAGGTGAGCTCGATGCCCCACCGCGACCCGTCGCCGAGGAGGCGCTCAAACTGGTCGGCGTCCTGGGGGGTCGTGATGACGAGGACCTCGCGGATGCCGGCCATCATCAGGGTGGAGAGCGGGTAGTAGACCATCGGCTTGTCGTAGATCGGCATGAGCTGCTTGCTGATGCCCAAGGTGATGGGGTGCAGCCGCGTGCCCGAGCCGCCGGCCAGGATGATGCCCTTCATGTGAGGTGACCCTATCGTCTCATGATTACGCCTTGTATCTAAGGCGTTAGCCGGTACAATGGCGCGTAGGCAAGTCGTAAAGGTGGAGATGGGGCATGGTCCCGAAGCGAACGCCCGCACGAGTGCAACGCGCCGCCTCGGACATCGGTGCGCAACTCGCAACGTGGCGCCGGATGGAGAACCTCACGGCCGTGCAGGTGGCCGAGCGCGCGAACATCTCCCGAGACACTCTGCGCCGACTGGAGCACGGTGACCCCGGTGTGTCCCTGGAGACTGTGCTCGGGGTGCTGCGGGCACTGGGAGCGCTTGACCGCCTCGTCGATGCGCTCGACCCCTACCAGACGGACCTCGGGCGCGCTCGTGCGTCGATGGCCCTGCCCAAGAGGGTGCGACATTGACCGAAGTCCGGGTGCACGTGCAGCTCGGCGGCAGGACCGTCGCGGCCGGGGTCGCGTACTTCACCGTCGGGAGGGGCGGGGTGTCCACGACGTTCGTGTACGACCCTGCCTACCTCGCCAACCGCGAGGGCCATGACCTCGAGCCGGCAATGCCACGCAGGTCGGGGCAGCAGTACACGGACGCCCTGCCGAGGTCGTTCGCCGACTGTGCGCCAGACCGGTGGGGGCGCAGTCTCATCGACAAGCGGCGTCGCGCCCTGCAGGGGCAGGCTCCTCAGCGGCTGCCGTCGGCCACCGAGATCGACTACCTCCTGGGCGTCAGCGACCTGACCCGTCAGGGTGCCCTCCGGTTCACCGTCGGCGATGGACCGTTTCTGGATCCGCAGGATGCAGTGCCAAAGCTCGTGTCGCTGCCGCGCTTGCTCGCTGCCGCGGACGAGGTCGAGAGCAAGGACACCCAGGACGACCTCGCCGCGGTCAAGGCGCTGCTCGACGCTGGTTCAGGGTCCTTGGGTGGCGCTCGCCCCAAGGCGTCCGTGCGCGGGAACGATGGTGCCCTGCTCATCGCGAAGTTTCCCCACCGCGACGACGAGTGGGACGTCATGGCGTGGGAGAAGACGGCGCTCGACCTTGCGGAGTCTGCCGGGCTCCGAGTCCCGCGGAGGCGGTTGACCAAAGTCGGTGCACGGAACGTGCTCCTGATCGATCGCTTTGATCGAGGTCCTCAGGGAACACGTCGGGGCTACATCAGCGCGATGACGCTGTTGGAGGCGAGGGACGGCGACGAGCGTGACTACGTCGACATCGCCGAGGGGCTCTCGGAGAACGGCGCCCAAGTGAACGATGACCTTGCGGAGCTGTTTTCGCGCGTCGCCTTCAATGTCGCAATCCACAACACCGACGACCACCTGCGCAACCACGGCTTCCTGCGGTCCCCCGGTGGGTGGTCGCTCAGTCCGGTGTTCGACGTCAACCCGAACCCCGACCTGGGTCGACGACGGGTGACCAGCGTCGCTGGTGTGGTCGACGTCGACGGCGAAGTTGACGCACTGCCCGTGTTGGCACAGGAGTGCCGACTGTCCGCGCCGAGGACCAGGGCCGCTGTTGGCCGGGTCCATGCAGCGGTGAGCCAATGGCGCGCCGTGTCGGCGGCCAACGGCGTCGCCACGGCTGAACAGCACGCCTTCGCCGAGGTGTTCGCGCATGGGCTCGGCGCGTTGGAGGCCATCAGCGGATGAGTGCTTCAGGGCTGTCGACAGTGGGATGACTTGCGCCCACGGTAGGGCTTGACATTCGAACTGGTGTTCGATTAGGGTGGTGGCATGGCAGCAGTCGCGACCCTCTTTCCGCCACCGTTGGTGGCGGCGGACGAGTGCGTGCGCGAGGTGCTGGGGGTGTTGGACCTGTGTGGGCCGGTGAATGAGCTTTCGGCTCGTGAGGCGACCCAGCTGATCCTGGACGTCGACGGCGCGGTGGCACGGTTGCAGGCGCTCAAGCTGGGCGCGATCGCGGTGGTCGACAAGGCGAAGGTGGCGGACGAGACAGGCATGACCGGCACCGACGCGTGGCTGAGGGCGCGGTCGCGCAGCTCGGGTGCGGAGGCGGCGCGCGACCTGAAGCTTGCGAAGGCGCTCGACGAGGGTTTGGCGGCCACGGGTGAGGCGCTGTCGGCGGGTGAGTTGTCCGCCGAGCACGCGCGGGTGATCGCCGACGCCACCGCGAAGCTGCCTGATGACCTCACTGATGATGAGCGGGAGGCCGTGGAGGCGTCCCTGGTCGCCAAGGCCAAGCGGCTCGACCCACCCACGCTTCGCCGGCACGCGCGGCGCGAGGTCGAGGAGGCCGGGCGGTCGGCTGCTGAGGCCGATGCCCACGAGGACAAGCTGCTCCGCTCCGAGGAGGACGAGGCGCTCGCCAAGACCACGCTGTCGATGCACGACAACGGCGACGGCACGACCTCGGGGCACTTCACGCTCCCGACGCTCGCAGCCGAGATCCTGCGCAAGATCGTCCAGCAGATGGCCTCGCCACGGCGGTTCGCCCAGCAGGCCGCCAAGGCGGCTCGCGAGGCGGGGGCGCAGACGGCTGAGGACGTGGCGGCGGCGACCTGGGAGGCGTTCCGCGCCGAGGACCTGACGTGGGCGCAGAAGTACGGCCGGGCGTTTGCCGAGCTGCTCGAGCACCTGCCAACCGACCACCTTTCCGGCAAGGTCAACGCGACAGTGGTCGTCACCCTCGACCTCGAGAAGCTGCGGGCGGCGCTGGGTGCCGCGCACCTCGACACCGGGGGCAAGCTGTCGGCGTCCGAGGCGCGGCGGCTGGCGTGCAACGCGGGACTCGTGCCGGCCGTGCTGGGCGGCGGTGGGTTGCCGCTGGACCTCGGCCGGCAGGACCGCTTCTTCACCGAGGCGCAGCGAGTGGCCCTGGCCACGGTTTATGAGAGCTGCGCCGCCGAGGGCTGCGACCGGCCGTACGCCTGGTCCGAGCTGCACCACGAGGATCCGTGGCACCAGGGCGGCGCTACCGACCTTGCGCGCGCGGTGCCGTTCTGCGGGACGCACCACCACCTGGCCCACGATCCGAGGTATCGGGTGGTCATCGCGACCGACGGCCGCGGGATCAAGACGGTTACGTTCAGGCTGCGGACATGACCTGCAGGGGACAGGTGCGTCACGGGGCTGGATCGTGCGGCGCCGAGGTATGCCGCGTGGTCCCGCACGCGGGGAGGCGCGCGCTGGCGCGTGGCTGCGCGGGCACGGCATGCAGGACTGGCACGTTGGCGCGTGGGTGCTCGGGCGCGGCATGCAGGACTGGCACGTTGGCGCGTGGCTGCGCGGGCGCGGCGTGCGGGACTGGCACGTTGGCGCGTGGATGCGCGGGCACGGCATGCAGGACTGGCACGTTGGCGCGTGGGTGCGCGGGCGCGGCATGCAGGGTGGGTCGGGTCGCTGCTGCTCGGATAACCTCGTCCGCGTGAAGGTCCTCGTCACCGGCGGCGCCGGGTTCATCGGCTCGAACTTCGTGCTCCGCGCGCGCCTCGTGCGTCCCGACTGGCGGATCACCGTGCTCGACGCCATGACGTATGCCGCGAACCTCACCTCGCTCGACCCGGTCGCCGACGACGTGGACGTCGTCAAAGGCTCCGTCGCCGACGCGGACCTCGTCGACGAGCTGGTCGCGGCCCACGACGTGGTCGTCCACTTCGCCGCGGACTCGCACAACGACAACAGCCTCGACGACCCGTGGCCGTTCATCGACACCAACATCATCGGCACCTACCAGCTCATCCAGGCCGTCCGCCGGCACGACAAGCGGATCCACCACGTCTCCACCGACGAGGTCTACGGCGACCTCGAGCTCGACGACCCCGCGAAGTTCACCGAGTCGACCCCGGTCAACCCGTCCTCGCCCTACTCCGCATCCAAGGCCAGCGCCGACCTGCTGGTGCGGGCGTGGATCCGCTCGTTCGGGCTCAACGCCACGATCTCCAACTGCTCCAACAACTACGGCCCACGCCAGCACCCCGAAAAGCTCATCCCCCGCCAGATCACCGGAATCATCGACGGCATCAAGCCCAAGCTCTACGGCGAAGGCCTCAACGTCCGCGACTGGATCCACGTCGACGACCACAACGACGCCGTCATCGCGATCATCGAGCAGGGCCGACTCGGCGAGACCTACCTGATCGGCGCCGACGGGGAGATGAACAACCGCGACATCATCGGGCTCATC
>DASUKI010000317.1:0-3906 GCA_036278855.1 Pedococcus sp. | reverse complement strand
GACCTCGGCGAGCTCGGGATCGAGTCCGAGGTGCGCCGCGTCGAGGAGGGCAGCGACGCCTCCGACGCGCTGCTCGCCGTGGCGTCCGAGGTGGATGCGTCGGTCCTGGTGATCGGGCTGCGGCACCGGACCCCGGTGGGCAAGCTGCTGCTCGGCTCCAACGCCCAGCGGATCCTGCTCGAGGCCAGCTGTCCGGTGCTGGCGGTCAAGCCCGTCTGAGGCCCGGTTCGCGGTCGTTCGCGCCCTCAGCCGGCCCGACGCAGGTGGGCGACGCAGCGACCCGGCCCCGCGAAGGGCTCGAGCCGTTCGACCGCGAGGGGTGCGCCGAGCTGGTCGAGCACACCCTGCATCAGCCCGCGGTGGACGGCACAGACCACATCGGGCCGGGACCGGGCCAGGTCGAGGTATGGGCACGGCACGATGTCGATGCGCCGTCCCGCCCTGGTCGAGACCGCCCTCGACTCGAAACCCAACCGGCCCAGGTCCTCGACCACCGCGTCTGCCGCCCTGGCGGCGCTCACCCGCGTCGGCCCCGGGCCGACCTGCTCAGCCGCCAGCGCTCGCCCGCGCTCGGCACCGGCAGCCTCGGCCGCGGCACCGGGGGTCGAGGCGGTGTGCTCGAGCGCCCCGGTGAGGATCTCGGCGAGCACGCGGTAGCCGTCCTCCTCGGTGACGGCGCCAGGGGGCGTGGCGTACAGCACCTTGGGGCGCCCGGGGGCGGACCGGTCCTCGGTGCTGCGCTCCGCGAGCCCGGTCTCGACCAGCGCGTCGAGGTGGAACCGCGCGGTGTTCGGGTGCAGCCCCAGGGGCTCGCCCACCTCGACGGCAGTGACCGCACGGCCGTACACCCGCAGCTGTTGCAGGACTCGCCGGCGCATCGCACCGAGCGTGCTCGCCCCACGAGTGGGACCGGTCCGGCTCACGCGGCGCCCAGCGGGTAGAGCAGCTGGGTGCGGCCGTAACCATCGAGGGGGGCCGGGGGCCTCGGCTCCGGCCAGCTCGGCTCGGTGGCGGGGTCGATGTCGCTGGCGGCCAGCCGGCGCCCCAGGTGCTCCACCGCGTCCACTCCGTAGCGCAGCGTCCCGTCGGGCAGCAGCAGGACCGGCACGACCTCCTTGTCCAGCGACATCCACTGCCGGCGCCAGGCACGGACCAGCCGCCAGGCCAACGTGGTCATGGGCCCGCCGGTCACGTCGACCGCGTGACCCCACCGGCGCAGGGGGTCGCTGGGCGAGTCGCCCCCGCGGATGGCTTCGGTGAGCAGCGTTCGCACGCACCGGGGGTCGTTGAGGTCCAGGCCGCCCCGCCAGAACGCCTCGAAGAGCCGTGGTGCCGCGACGTCTGGGACCCCAGCGCCGTAGGCCTCGGCGAAGCCGGACACCGCCGCCTTCGTGTGCGGCACGAAGCCGCGCAGCTCGTAGGGCAGCTCCTCGCCCGGCAGCAGCTGCGCCACGACCTGGCCCATCTCCTGGCGGAGGTGCTCGAACGTCGTGTCCCGCGGGTCCGGCCGCCCGGGTCGGGCGGGGTCGTGCTGCACGGGGCGCAGCTCGAACTCCTCACCGGCGGTGCGCAGCAGGGCCAACCGACGGTAGGAGAGGTAGGTCCACGGGCACGAGAAGTCGCCGTAGAGGATGGTGGCTGGCGCGGTCATGTGCGGGCTCCTTCTGGTGCGGTTCCGTGAGCCATTGTTACAAACAAGTTGTGAAAAAGGAACCCCTTGGCTCTGCTGTCACGTGCGGCCCTCGAGTCTCCGATACGAGACGGTATGCCGCGTGCGCGGGGCGCGCACGCGGCATACCTCCGCTGCAATGGAGGCATGACGCAGAGCCTCACCTCCGCCGGGACCGTCACCGTCGGGACCGGCCCCCTCTCCTTCGGCGACGTCGTCGCCGTCGCCCGCCACGATGCGCGGGTCGAGGTCTCCCCCGAGTCGCTCGCCGAGGTGCGCCGCACCCGCTCCGTCGTGGAGGCGCTGGCCGACGACGAGGTCGCGCACTACGGCGTCTCCACCGGCTTCGGCGCGCTCGCCACCCGGCACATCCCGGTCGAGCTACGTGCCCAGCTGCAGCGGTCGCTGGTGCGCTCGCACGCGGCTGGCTCTGGACCCGAGGTGGAGCGCGAGGTGGTCCGGGCGCTGATGCTGCTGCGCATCTCGACGCTCGCCACCGGCCGCACCGGCATCCGCGAGGAAACCCTGGCGACGTACGTCGCGATGCTCAACGCCGGCATCACCCCGGTGGTGCACGAGTACGGATCGCTCGGCTGCTCCGGGGACCTGGCCCCGCTGGCGCACTGCGGGCTGGCGCTGATGGGTGAGGGCGTCGTCCGGGACGCGGCGGGGGAGCGGATGGCGACGGCCGACGCGTTCGCAGCGGCCGGGGTCACGCCGGTCGAGCTGCGCGAGAAGGAGGGCCTGGCCCTCATCAACGGCACCGACGGCATGCTCGGCCAGCTGGTGCTCGCCATCACCGACCTGCGCCAGCTGCTCAAGGTCGCCGACATCACGGCGGCCATGAGCGTGGAGGGCCAGCTGGGCACCGATGACGTGTTCGCCGCCGACCTGCACGCGCTCCGACCGCAGCCGGGCCAGCAGAAGTCCGCCCAGAACCTGCGAAAGCTGATGCAGGACAGCCCGATTCGTGAGAGCCACCGCGACCCCGAGGCCTGCACTCGGGTGCAGGACGCCTACTCCTTGCGCTGCTCCCCGCAGGTCGCGGGCGGGGTGCGCGACACCGTCGACCACGCAGCCCGGGTGGCCGAGTGGGAGCTCGCGTCGGCCGTCGACAACCCAGTGGTGACTCCGGACGGTCGGGTGGAGTCGAACGGCAACTTCCACGGCGCACCGGTGGCGTACGTCCTGGACTTCCTCGCCATCGTCGCCGCCGACCTGGCCTCCATCTCGGAACGCCGCACCGACCGGTTCCTCGACGTGGCCCGCAACCACGGGCTCAACGCCTTCCTCGCCGACGACCCCGGCGTGGACAGCGGCCACATGATCGCGCAGTACACGCAGGCCGCGATCGTCTCGGAGCTCAAGCGACTCGCGGCGCCCGCTTCGGTCGACTCGATCCCGAGCAGCGCCATGCAGGAGGACCACGTCTCCATGGGCTGGTCGGCGGCCCGCAAGCTGCGTCGCTCGGTCGACGGGCTGAGCCGGGTGCTGGCCGTCGAGCTGCTCACCGCGGCCCGTGCCCTGGACCTGCGGGCGCCGCTGCAGCCCGGCCCGGCGACCGCGGCCGTGGTCCGGGCGCTCCGTGAGGCGGGAGCCCCCGCGCCGGGCACCGACCGCTTCCTCGCCCCCGAGATCGAGGTGGCGCACCAGCTCGTCACCAGCGGCGCGGCGGTGACCGCCGCCGAGTCCGTCACCGGCCCCCTCAACTGAACCCACCGGCATACCCCCGCACGCAGGTAATCCACCCAAATGGACTGAAACCTGCGGCCCGACCGCCAGCACACCGAACCAGACCTGAAGGAGAACGACATGGAAGGCGCCCGCCCCGTCCGCGCACCCCGCGGCACCAAGCTGACCCACGCGACCCACTGGGGCGCCGAAGCGCCGCTGCGGATGCTGATGAACAACCTCGACCCCGAGGTGGCGGAGCGGCCCGACGACCTCGTCGTCTACGGCGGTACCGGGCGGGCGGCGCGGGACTGGAAGTCGTTCGACGCCATGGTGCGGACATTGTCGACGCTGAAGCAGGACGAGACGATGCTCGTCCAGAGCGGCCGACCGGTCGGCGTGATGCAGACCCACGAGTGGGCACCGCGGGTGCTCATCGCCAACTCCAACCTCGTCGGCGACTGGGCGACCTGGCCCGAGTTCCGCCGGCTCGAGCACCTGGGGCTGACGATGTACGGCCAGATGACGGCCGGGTCGTGGATCTACATCGGCACCCAGGGCATCGT
>DASUKI010000316.1:0-3038 GCA_036278855.1 Pedococcus sp. | reverse complement strand
GGACACTGCGCTGCTGCGCAAGTTCGTCTCCGACCGCGGCAAGATCCGCGCCCGTCGGGTGACCGGTGTGTCCGTCCAGGAGCAGCGGCTCATCGCCACCGCGGTCAAGAACGCCCGCGAGATGGCGCTGCTGCCCTACTCCAGCTCGTCCCGCTGAGTTCGGGCGCAGGAAGGATCTGAACGATGAAGGTCATTCTGACCCACGAGGTCTCCAGCCTCGGCAACCCCGGTGACGTCGTCGACGTCAAGGACGGCTACGCCCGCAACTTCCTGTTCCGCCGTGGCCTGGCCACTGCCTGGACCAAGGGCGGCCAGAAGCAGGTCGACGCGATCGCCAAGGGCCGCGAGGTCCGCGCCATCAGCTCGCTCGAGGAGGCGAAGTCCGTCAAGGGCAACCTCGAGAACGGCACCGTGAAGGTCGTCGCCCACGCGGGTGCGTCCGGTCGCCTCTTCGGGGCGGTGTCCACCGCGGACGTCGCCGACGCCGTCAAGGCCGCCGGTGGCCCGCAGCTGGACCGTCGCAAGATCGAGATCACACACCCGATCAAGACCGTCGGCACCCACGAGGCGCTGGTCCGCCTGCACCCAGAGGTGCAGGCCAAGGTCCAGCTCGACGTCGTCGCGGGCTGACGACTACCGCGTAGACCGGCCCGGCCCACCGACACGGTGGGCCGGGCCGGCGTCGTTTCACGAGCTGGTGAAGGTCGCCGGGTCGATGCGGTGCAGGCCGGGCACGGACTCGAAGTCGTGGTCGGCGCTGACGATCTGCGTGAACCCGGCGAGCAGCGCGGTCGCCGCATGGACCGCATCGCGTCCGCGAAGCGCGCTCGTGCCCATGAGGCTGAGCGAGCGTTCGTAGACCTCGAGCCCGAAGTCGTGGACGACGTACATGTCGGGCAGCCGAGCCCCCTCGGCGAGTGCGGTCGCACGCCCCATCCGGCGGCTCCGGTGGAACACGTACTCCTGCGCCGCCTCGACGCTGATGTGTACCGCGGCACCCCGGTTGGCCGCCATCGCCAGGAAGTTGCGACAGGCCACTCGGGCCGGCCCCTCGGTGCCGACGGCCAGCAGGAGGACCGAGGTGTCCACGAAATAGCTCACTGCGTGGGGCGGTACATCGCCTCGTCGAGCTCACTCTTGATGTCCGGCCAGCTCTCGGGCGCACCTGGGTCGGGAACCGTCGTCGTCGCCAGGAAGTCGAGGATGGCCTTGCTGCGCGCCTCGGCTGCTGCTGGGTAGTGCCGGTCGATGGCCTCACGGATGACCGCGTTGACGCTCCGCCCGCTGCGCCGCGCCTCTGCGGCGAGACGCTCGTAGCGCTCCTGGTCCAGCAGAAGCTGGATGCGGCGCTCGAGGACGGACATGCACATACAGTACCATGTGTACCAGGCGCCGCGACAAGCCCGGCCGAATGCAACGGTCCGGCACCTTTCGCTGTCCCTGGGTCACCTTTTCGGTCGACCGGCGGCGTTTGGGCGCGGACGACTCGAGTGGCTTCCTAGACTCAGCCCGCCGCACCGCAGGCGGCACAGCGGGACCACACGTTGGGGAGCCACCATGAGCACGCCGTTCGACCCTGCCCAGCCGCAGGAGCCCCAGTCCACACCCTCGGCCAGGGGCCGGACCGTCGCCCTGGTCGGAGGCATTGTCGCCATCGTCGGGCTCGGTGCCGGCGGCGCCTGGGCGTGGCAACAGGTCGGTGGTGGCGGCGCACAGCCGGAGTCGGTGATGCCCGCCTCGGCGATGGCGTTCGTCAAGGTCGACCTCGACCCCTCGGGCGGACAGAAGCTCGACGCCATCCGGTTCGCGCGCAAGTT
Organism: Pedococcus sp.; assembly: GCA_036278855.1. Lineage (GTDB taxonomy): Bacteria > Actinomycetota > Actinomycetes > Actinomycetales > Dermatophilaceae > Pedococcus. The sequence goes on along the minus strand of DASUKI010000316.1, from coordinate 1,221 downwards.
CCCCAAGGCCAAGGACGAGGTCCGCGAGGACTCCGACCTGCGCGAGGTCGTCATCAAGGGCCTGCAGAAGGACGGACAGCTCGAGGGCGTCGACTACGCGAAGGACGTGGAGCCGTGGCTGGGCAAGCGCCTCGGACTCGGGCTGGTGCCCGGCAAGGATGCTGCCAGCAAGCCGGTTCCCGTGGTCGCGCTCGCGGTCAGCGACACCGAGGCCGCTCGCAAGAGCCTGCCCAAGCTGGCCGCCTCGCTCGACGGTGAGTGCCAGGTGCTCGACGACTATGCGTTGTGCACCGAGCAGGGCAACGGCCAGCTGGCAGCGGTCGTCGCGGCGGCGCAGAAGAGCTCACTGTCCGACAACGCCACCTTCACCAAGGACATGGGCGACCTGGGCGAGGACGGCATCGCAGCGGCCTGGTTCGACGCGAGCAAGCTCTCCAAGGCAGTGGGCGGCTTGGGCACCTCCGGCCTGATGGCGTTGCCCACCAAGGCGAGCGCCGCCGGCCACGGCGCCTACGCCCTGCGCTTCGACGGACCCAACCTCGAGCTCGCCGGGCGCGTCAACGGCTTGTCCACCGAGATCGTCCCGGGCTCGACAGGCACCACCGGCCTGACCGGGCTGCCCAAGGACACCCTCGCGGCAGTGGGAGTCGCGAACGCCGGCGAACAGCTGCGGACCGCCTGGCCCGGGATCGAGAAGTCACTGAAGTCCCTGGCCGGGGAGCAGGAGTTCGCCGACGGCCTCGCCGAGGCGCAGGATGCGCTTGGGCTCACGCTGCCCGAGGACCTGTTCAAGGCGCTCGGCACCCAGCTCACCCTGGCCTTCGGCGGCATGGGCGAGGGCCACGGCGACCCGCAGGTGGCCATCGTCACCGACGGTGACCACGCCGTGCTGCAGAGGCTGGCGGAGCTCGGCGGAGAGCAGACGACGGGCGCCCCACTCACGCTGAAGCAGGCAGGCAACCGCAGCGTCCTCGCGCTGTCGGACGGCTACGCCGACAGCGTTGCGAACGGGTCGGGCCTGGCCGACTCCGACACCTTCAAGGCGGCCCTCCCCGATGCGGCAAAGGCGAAGTTCGCGGCGTACGCCGACATCGCCGGTCTGGTCGCCGAGTTCAAGGACGAGGCATCGCCCGAGCAGGCCAAGGACCTCGCCCCGCTGTCCGCCCTTGGCATCACCGCGACAGGGACCGGCGACCACGCAGAGTTCCGGATGCGCCTGAC
>DASUKI010000315.1:0-7962 GCA_036278855.1 Pedococcus sp. | reverse complement strand
CGGGTCGTACACCGTCAGGGCCACCGTGACCAAGGGCACGCCGATCGTGACCGTGAAGCCGAACTCCGCCACACCCGAGGAGGCCCCGGGCGCGGCAGCGGACGAGGCGTTCGACGTGACCGTCTCCGACGCCGCGAAGGCCGCCAGGATCACCGAGTCCAAGCCCAAGGAGGCCTCGGGGCGTCCCGAGCTCACCGAGGCCGCGATCGTCGTCTCCGGTGGTCGTGGGACCGCCGGAGACTTCGGGCCGGTCGAGGCGTTCGCCGACTCGTTGGGTGCCGCAGTGGGGGCCTCGCGCGCCGCCGTCGACGCCGGCTGGTACCCGCACACCTCGCAGGTCGGCCAGACCGGCAAGCAGGTCTCGCCCCAGCTCTACGTCGCGTGCGGCATCTCCGGCGCCATCCAGCACCGGGCCGGCATGCAGACCTCCAAGACCATCGTCGCCGTCAACAAGGACGAGGAGGCGCCGATCTTCGAGCTCGTCGACTTCGGCGTCGTCGGCGACCTGTTCCAGGTGCTGCCGCAGGCCACCGAGGCGATCAAAGCCGCGAAGGGCTGAGCTCGCCACATCCCTTTGGTATGCCGCGTGGGCGGCTGCCGCCCGAACGCCCCGGACCGTCGTGGCCCGGGGCGTTCTGCTGCCTCATCACGGCGTGGCGTGCCAGACCCAGTTGTGGCGGACGTAGAGGTCGCGGAAGCCGATGCGGTGCATGTTGTGCAGTGACGGGTTGTGCTCACCCTCGTCCTCCGTGTAGGTCTCCGCGACCAGGACCCGCGCTGCGTGCAGCCGCGCCAGCTCGACGCGGTCGCGGAAGAAGGCCGACTGGGCGCCGCGCCCTCGAGCCTGCTCGAGCGTCGCAGCCCCGCAGAACGAGGCCCGGTCGCCGGTGAGGTAGAGGTTGGCGCCGGCCACCACCCGGTCGCCGTCCCACGCGGCGAGCGGGTGGAAGCCGGGAGTGTGGACGACGGCGGCCACCATCGGCACCAGGTGACCCAGCGGCATACCGAACGCGGTGCAGAACACCGTCGCCCACTCGAGCGCAGACTCCTCTGTGACGGGCCCGACGCGGAGATCGGTGCTCGCTCGGGGTGCCGGCGAGGCGTCACGGACCAGCTTGACCCAGGCGCTGCGGTCCTCGAGGCCGAGCTCGGTGCAGATGTCGGACCAGTGCGGTGGGAGCGCGGCCGGTGCGACCTGCAGGCAGGCCACCGTGCTGCCGTTGGCGCGGTAGAAGTCGAGGATGTCGCCGACGAGCTCGCGGGTCACCGGCTCGGTGACGCCGAAGCCGAGGGCCTTGTTCCAGTAGCCGCCGGCCGGGTCGTTTCGCATCGACAGGACGACACCGCCTCCGAGGCGCGTCGTCGCGATTCCCAGGGCGTCCCTGGTGGCGACGGGGGCGCCGCTCTCGAGGGCGTACATGACCTCGGCCTCCGCGAGCTCCGCGTCGGCCATCTCGCCCGCGGCGCCGAAAGGGGTCTCGACCACGGTCATCGGCGCACCTCCGGGCTCCGACACATGCCAGGTGGCGGCAATGTAGCGCTCGCGCGCAGGCCCCGGAACCCCCTCACGGGTCCGGGGCCTGCGGCCCATCCGCAGGTTGCGTCTAGCGGATGGCGTTCGCGGCGGCCACGACGTCGACCAGGCCGTGGCCCTTGTCGAAGCTCGTCGTGCCGTTGGTGCCCGCCTCGTAGGGCGCGCCGTTGGTGTACTTGTAGGCGGTCGACTCGATGGCGGCCTCGACCTGGGCCGGAGTCGCGGCCGGGTTGGCCTGGAAGAGCTGGGCGACGATGCCGGAGATGTGCGGGGTGGCCATCGACGTGCCGGAGATGGTGTTGTAGTCGCCGTTCTCCTTGGGGTCCAGCCCGGTCGAGCAGATCGGCAGGTAGATGCGGCACGAGCTGGTGATGTCCTCGCCGGGCGCCGAGATGTCGGGGTAGGTCGACTGGTCGCCGGCCTTGCCGCGGCTGGAGAAGTCCGACACGGGTCCGTTGCGGGTGCCGGTGTTCTGGTCGAAGTACGACGCCACCGAGATGATGCCCGGTGTCGGGTCCTTGCCGGGCGGGTTGGACAGGTCCTGCGACCCGTCGCCACCGTCGTTGCCGTTGGCCCAGACCGTGACCACGCCCTCCTTGACGAGCGCGCGCTGGAGCTTGACCGTGGCCGAGTTCGGGTCGAATGCGCCACCGCCCGTGGGGCCGTAGGAGTTGGAGGTGACCTTGATGGGCGGGCAGGTGCTGACGGGGACGCCGGCACCGCAGGGGGCGGCGTGGTTCTCGAGCACCCAGTTGAGCGCCGCGTCGGCGCCGACGATGAAGAGCACCGCACCGGTGCTGATGTCGACGAGGCTCGCGCCGGGCGCAGCGCCGTGCATCTTCGTGCCGTCGGAGAGAGTGACGTCCCGGCCGCCCACGATGCCGTTGACGTGGGTGCCGTGCCCGCCGACGGACAGCAGGTCGGTGTCCACCGACGTGCCCACGTCGAGGGGCGCACAGGTGCTCTCGGTCAGCGGATCGCACACCATCTTGAGGTTCTTGACCACCGCGGAGGTGCCGTCAGCGTTCTGCAGGAACGGGTGGGTCGGGTCCACCCCCGAGTCGATGACGGCGACACTGACGCCCTTGCCGTCGAGGCTGGTGCCGTCAGCGCCCTGGAGGGTGGTGCGCGCCTCGTCGCCGCGGGTCGCCTTGTTGGAGGTAGACAGGAACATCTCGATCGGCTTGTTGCCCTCGACGTACGTCACGCCGTGTTGGGCCCGGACCAGCTGGACCTGGGCCGGCAGCCCGGTCGCGACGACGACGCCGATCTTGTCGAAGGTCGTGACCTGGCGCAGGCCCGCGGCGCGGACGGCGTCCTTGGCGGCGGCGAGGTCGGTGCCATGGACCAGGACGGTCGTGGGGGTGAGGGTGTCGAGCACGCCGAGCTGTGAGCTCAGCCACGGCTGGAGTGGGGCGAGGGACCCGCCGGACGGCAGCAGGCCGGCAGATGCGGGGGTGGCGAGTGCGACGGTGGCGAGGGCGGCGGTGGCTGCTCCGGCGATCATCGCGACCCGGGATCTCTTCACGGTGCGCATGTGTTCCCTTCCGTGGGTGACCAGCTTCGGTGGTGGTCCGTATGCCGTGCCCAACGACCGCGCGGGCGCCCGGTTACGCGCGGTGCGGGTAAAGGGATGGTCAGGAAACGACCCGTGAGCGGTTGACGCGTAAACTTTCCGGGTGCCTGCCTACCTCGACCACGCCGCGACCACGCCGATGCGGCCGTCGGCCATCGCCGCGATGACCGAACAGCTGGAGGTCACCGGGAACGCGTCTTCGCTGCACACCTCGGGCCGGACTGCCCGCCGCGTCGTGGAGGAGGCTCGCGAGCGGCTCGCCAGGGCCTTGCGTGCCCGCCCCTCGGAGGTCGTGTTCACCTCGGGCGGCACCGAGTCGGACAACCTGGCCATCGCGGGCACCTTCGAGGCGCGCCATGCGGCCGACCCGGCCCGCAACCGGCTGGTGGTGTCCGCGGTCGAGCACCACGCCATCCTCGACTGCGTCGAGCACCTCGTCGCCCACGGGGGCGCCAAGGTGACCTGGGTCGAGCCCGACGCCACCGGCCTCGTGACGGCCGATGCGGTCCGTGCGGCGATCGAGGTGGACCCGGGCTCGGTGGCGCTCGTCTCGGTGATGTGGGCCAACAACGAGGTGGGCACCATCCAGCCGATCGCCGAGATCACTTCGGTGGCAAGGGAGTTCGGCATCCCCGTCCATACCGATGCCGTGCAGGCCGCTGGTCAGGTTCCGGTCGACTTCGCGGCCAGCGGCGCCGACCTCATGACGGTGACCGGCCACAAGGTCGGGGGACCACTGGGGGTCGGGGCGCTGCTCGTCCGCCGCGACGTGGTGGTCGTGCCACAGAGCTTCGGTGGGGGGCAGGAGCGGCAGATCCGCAGCGGCACGTTCGACGTGCCCGCCATCCGCGCGTTCGCCGTCGCCATGGAGGAGGCGGTGGCCGCGCTGACGTCGGAGTCATCGCGTCTGGTTGGCTTGCGCGACAGGCTGATCCGCTCGTCCCTGGCCCTGGGTTACGACGTGTCGGTGACCGGCGTGTGGGAGGCCGGCGACAGCACGCGACGGCTGCCCGGCAACGCCCACCTGCTCGTGCCCGGGTGCGAGGGTGACTCGCTCCTCTACCTCCTCGACGCCGCGGGTGTCGAGTGCTCCACCGGCTCCGCGTGCCAGGCGGGGGTGCCGCAGCCGTCGCACGTGCTCGTCGCGATGGGGATCCCGGAGCGCACTGCCCGCGGTGCGCTCCGGCTCACGTTGGGGCACACGTCCACGGAGGCGGACGTCGACGCGCTGCTGTCGGCGCTGCCCGGCGCGATCGACCGGGCCCGTCGTGCCAGCAGTGTGAGCGGGCTGGCGGTCTGATGCGCGTCGTCGCCGCCATGTCCGGCGGGGTCGACTCCGCGGTCGCCGCCGGCCGGATGCTCGACGCCGGCCACCAGGTGGTCGGCGTGCACCTCGCCCTGTCCCAGTCGGCCGCGACGTTGCGCGAGTCGGCCCGTGGATGTTGCACCATCGAGGACGCGGGTGACGCCCGCCGGGTCGCCGACGTGCTCGGCATCCCGTTCTACGTGTGGGACATGGCGGAGCGGTTCAAGCGCGACGTCATGGAGGACTTCGTCGCCGAGTACGCCGCGGGGCGCACCCCCAACCCGTGCCTGCGCTGCAACGAGAAGATCAAGTTCTCCGCCCTGCTCGACAAGGCGGTGGCCCTGGGGTTCGACGCGGTGGCAACGGGGCACTACGCCCAGGTCGTCGAGCGACCGGGCGGGCGGGAGCTGCACCGGGCGGTGGACCCGGCCAAGGACCAGTCCTACGTCCTCGGGGTGCTCGACGCCGACCAGCTCTCGCGGGCGTTCTTCCCCCTCGGCGACACCGTCAAGGCGCAGGTCCGCGAGGAGGCGGGGGCCCGCGGGTTCTACGTCGCCAACAAGCCCGACTCGCACGACATCTGCTTCATTGCCGACGGCGACACCCGTGGCTTCCTGGCGTCGCGGTTGGGGGAGCAGCCCGGTGAGCTCGTCGACGCCGCGACCGGCGAGGTGGTCGGGACCCACTCCGGCGCCTACGCCTACACCGTCGGCCAACGGCGGGGGCTCGGCCTGGACCGGTCGTCGCTCGACGGGTCACCCCGCTACGTCGTCGACGTCAACGCGGAGTCGAACCGGGTGACCATCGGAACGGCGGACCTGTTGGGGGTCAACGCGATTCGCGGGGCCCACGCACGATGGTGCGGGGCCGCACCCGAGGGTGTGGTGTCGGTCGGAGCGCAGGTGCGCGCACACGGCGAGGAGGTGCCCGCGCAGGCGTGGGCGGCCGGCGAGAGCGTGGAGGTGCGGCTGGGCTCGCGCCTGCGCGGCGTGGCGCCGGGCCAGTCCGTCGTGCTCTACGAGGGCACGCGGGTGGTCGGGTCGGCCACCATCGCGTCGAGCTGGCTGGAGCGCTGAGCCGGATGCCGGGTGGTCGCGTGATCCTGCCCGGGTCACCGTTGGCGCGCGTCCGGGAGCTGTGCCTGGCCTTCCCCGGGACCGAGGAGCGCCAGTCGCACGGCGAGGCGGCGTGGTTCGCCGGCGGCAAACGGCAGTTCGTGACCTGCGCCGACCGGCACCACGACGACCGGGTCGCCTTCCACGCGGCGGCACCCGAGGGCGTGCAGGGCTCGCTCATCACCTCCGAGCCGGAGCGCTACTTCCGCCCGCCGTACGTCGGTCACCGCGGCTGGGTCGGGGTGTGGGTGGACGTGGACGACATCGACTGGGCCCGGGTGGAGGGCATCATCGAGGACGCGTGGCGGCAGGTCGCGCCCAAGCGCCTGGTGGCGGCCCTCGACGACGCCTGAGCGGACGAGCTCGGCGCTGGCGGGGCACGCACCGACGACCAGTTCCACACCGCCTGTCGTGTTTCACGCACGAGCCCTGGCCCGGGCGCGCGACATGGTCGTCGGTGGGCGCTGGCGGGCACGCACCGACGACCACCCGGCGGACTCGGCCCGCGGCCCCTGCTCTCGCGGCGGCTGGGTAGCCTCACCGGCATGGCGCGCGCGACCGGCATCGGATCCCTGCCCGGCACCGACATCCGCGATGCGCTCAAGGGGGTCCGCGAGATCCTGGCCGGCGACGAACGCGGTGGCGATCCGCACCTGCCCTACCTCCCCGAGCTCCCCGCCCGGGGCCCCGGCGCCGACATGGTCGGGCGGGCGGCCGGTCTGCTGGTCGAGCTGCCGGTCGACCTCCAGCCCGCTGGCTGGCGGCTGGTCGACCGGCCCGGCCATGATGCCGAGCGCACGTCCTCGCTGTGGCGGCGGGACCTCGACGAGCTGGCCGAGGCCTTCGACGGCTACGAGGGTGACCTCAAGGTGCAGTGCACCGGTCCGTGGACACTGGCTGCCGCCATCGAGCTCAACCGCGGCGAGAAGGTGCTCGCCGACCGGGGTGCGACCCGCGACCTCGTGGACTCGCTGACCGAGGGTCTGCGTACCCACCTCGCGGAGGTCCAGCGCCTGGTGCCCGGTGCCAGCCTGGTGGTGCAGCTCGACGAGCCGTCGCTCCCCGCAGTCCTGGCCGGCCGGCTCCCCACCGCATCCGGCTACGGACACCTGCGCGCCGTCGACCCCCAGACCGTGGTCACCGGCCTGCGCGACGTCCTCGCAGCCGCGCCGGACGCGGGGGCGACGGTCGTGCACTGCTGCGACCGCGGCATACCCCTGCCGTTGTTGCGCCAGACCGGCACCGGCGCCGTCGCGCTCGACGTCACCGACCTCACCCCGGCGCGCTGGGAGTCCGTCGCCGCCACCGTCGAGGAGGGGGTGCGGGTCTATGCCGGGTGCCTGCCGACCGATGGGGGCGGCACCGTGCGTGCCGCCGCCGACATGGTCGTGGGTGGCTGGCGCGACGCGGGCATGCCGATCGCGTCGCTCGGTGAGCTGGTCGCGACACCCGCCTGCGGACTGGCCGGGCTCACACCCGAGGCGGCCTGGCGCGTTCAACGAGCGGCGGTCGACGTGGCCGCGGAATGGTCGCAGCGATCAGGAAGTTGATGCACCCATGAGCTCAGTCGCCACCGCACCCAAGGCCACAGCAGGAGTCCAGGCGACCCGGGTGCCCTGGCAGGCGAAGTACCTGCTGCTTGCCCTCATCTGGGGCTCGAGCTTCCTGCTCATGAAGGTCGGCCTGCGCACCATGGCACCGCTGCAGATCTCGGGCCTGCGGATCTTCGCCGGCACCGCCACCCTGCTCGGGCTGTTGTCGCTGACCGGCGGGCGGCTGCCGCGCGAGCCGCGGGTGTGGATGCACCTCGTGGTGTCCGGGATCTTCCTGTCGGTGCTGCCGTTCAGCCTCTTCGCCCTCGGTGAGGAGCGGGTCTCCTCGGCGCTGGCCGGCATCGGCAACGCGACCACTCCGGTGGCCGCGGTGTTCTTCGCGCTCGCGCTGCTGCCCAGCGACCGGCTCTCACCACGCAAGCTGGCTGCGGTCATCGTCGGCTTCATCGGCGTCGTCGTGATCATGCAGCCCTGGGAGTCGGCCGGGCGACCGGACCTGCTGGGCTTCGGCATGACCCTGGTGGCCGGCGCGTCCTACGGGCTCGGCTGGACCTACAACCGCCGCTTCCTCGGCCACGCCGACCTCGGCGGGCTGTCCCAGCCGACGGCGCTGCTCAGCGTCGGCTCCGTGCTGATGCTGCCGGTGCTGGTCGTCTGGTGGCTGGCCAACAGGGACACCTACGCCACGCCCTGGGCCGGGCACACCGACCCGGCCGGCGGGGGCGCGCTGCTGCCGCTGCTCGCGATCCTCGCGCTCGGCATCGTCGGCACCGGCCTGGCGTACATGCTGCAGTTCGACGTGGTCCGGGGCGCGGGTGCGACGGTCAGCACCACGGTCACCTACCTGATCCCGGTGGTGTCCGTGGTCCTCGGCGTCG
>DASUKI010000314.1:0-22332 GCA_036278855.1 Pedococcus sp. | reverse complement strand
CTGGATCTGCTCGTGCAGCTCGAGGATCGCGTTGAGCAGCATCTCGGGGCGCGGTGGGCAGCCCGGCAGGTAGACGTCGACCGGGATGATGTGGTCGACCCCCTGCACGATCGCGTAGTTGTTGAACATGCCGCCGGAGCTGGCGCAGACGCCCATCGAGATGACCCACTTCGGCTCGGGCATCTGGTCGTAGACCTGGCGCACGACGGGCGCCATCTTCTGGCTGACCCGACCCGCGACGATCATCAGGTCGGCCTGCCGGGGGGTCGCCGAGAACCGCTCCATCCCGAATCGCGCGATGTCGTAGTCCGGCGTGCCGACGGCCATCATCTCGATGGCGCAGCAGGCGAGGCCGAACGTCGCCGGCCAGACCGAGCTCTTGCGCATGTAGCCGGCCAGCTGCTCGACCGTGCTCAGCAGGAAACCTGACGGCAGCTTCTCTTCGATACCCATGTCGTCCTTGTCAGTCCCAGTCCAGCCCGCCGCGGCGCCACACGTAGGCGTAGGCCACGAACACGGTCACGATGAACAGCACCATCTCGACCAGCGCGAACAACCCCATCTGGTTGAAGGCCACGGCGAACGGATAGAGGAACACCGACTCGATGTCGAAGATGATGAACAGCATCGCGGTCAGGTAGTACTTGATCGGCACGCGTCCGCCACCGGCCGCCTGGGGGGTCGGCTGGATCCCGCACTCGTAGGCGTCGACCTTGGCGCGGTTGTAGCGCTTCGGACCGGCGATCGACGCCGCGAAGACCGAGAAGACGGCGAAGCCGCCGCCGATGGCGAGCAGGAAAAGCAGCGGGACGTAGGGGTTCATCGCCGAGCCACTCCTTTCCGGTTGTCACTGCCGTCGTAGCCACTGTCGACGTGGTCGTCGCCGACTGCCTTGCCGGACACGCGCGGACGCTGCCCCATCCTAGGGGCGGCCCCGAACAATGCACGTCGGGTCATGCGGCCGGCGCCATCTTCGACAACGCCGTGATCACCCGGTCGCTGGCGTCGCCACCGCGAGGCTCCGCGAGGTTGGCCATCACCTTCAGCAGGAACTTCATCAACGTGGTGCGCGGCAGGCCGTACTTCGTCGCGAGCCGCATCACCTCGGGGTTGCCGATCATGCGGGCGAAGTGGCGTCCGAGGGTGTAGTAGCCACCCAGCGCGTCGCCCATCACCGTCGGGTAGGACTGCAACACCCGCTCACGACCGGCGTCGGACCCGCGGGCGAACGCCTGGGCGACGACCTCGGCAGCGAGCCGGCCGGACTCCATAGCGTAGGCGATGCCCTCGCCGTTGAACGGGTTGACCATGCCACCCGCGTCGCCAACCAGCAGCAGGCCGTTGTCGTAGTGCGGCTGGCGGTTGAAGCCCATGGGCAGGGCCGCCCCGCGGATGGGGCCGACCATGGTGTCCTCGTTGTAGGTCCAGTCCGCCGGCATCGTGGCGACCCAGCGCCGCATGACGTCCTTGTAGTCGGTCCTGCCGAAGGCCTTGGACGTGTTGAGGATCCCCAGCCCGACGTTGGAGGTGCCGTCCCCCACTCCGAAGATCCAGCCGTACCCCGGGAGCAGGACCCGCTTGCCGGTCTCGTCCGTCGACCACAGCTCGAGCCAGGACTCGAGGTAGTCGTCGTCGTGGCGGGGGCTCGTGTAGTAGGTACGCACTGCCACGCCCATCGGGCGGTCCTCGCGCTTCTCGCGGCCCATGGCGAGCGAGAGCCGAGAGGAGTTGCCGTCGGCAGCGACGACCAGCGGCGCGGCATACCGCAGCTCGGGGCCAGTGGCGCGGCCCTTCTCGTCCACCGCCTTCGCGGTGACGCCCACGATCGCTCCACGTGCGTCGAGCACCGGTCCGGTGACGTTGGTGGACTCGCGGAGCCGGGCACCGTGCTTGACCGCGTGCCTGGCGAGGATTTCGTCGAAGTCCTGACGGGTGCGGACCAGGCCGTAGGGCGGGAAGGAGGCGAGGTCGGGCCAGGGCAGGGAAAGCCGCATGCCGCCACCGATGATCCGCAGGCCGTGGTTGCGGATCCAGCCGTCCTCCTCGGGCGTGGGGATGCCGAGGGTGATGAGCTCCTTGACCGCGCGCGGCGTCAGCCCGTCGCCGCAGACCTTCTCACGGGGAAAGCTCGTCTTCTCCAGCACGAGGACGTCCAGCCCGCTCATGGCGAGGTACGCCGCGGTCGCGCTGCCCGCAGGACCGGCCCCGACGACGATGACGTCGGCGGTCTCGGTCGCGGCCTGCAGGGCACCCGAAGGTGCCGCGCTCGTCGTCTCGGTCACGCCTGCCCTCACGCTTGTGAACATCTTCACGAACTACAGAGCGGGAGTCTATTCCCGCTCGCTCCGCAGGGCCTAGTGAGGCCCACCTAACCCCCGAGGTTGAGTGCCTGAGAACGGCCCCTGGCCACGTATCAGGCACTCAACCTCGCCGGCTTCGCCGCTCTGTGCAGCGCGACGATCCCCCCGGTCAGGTTGCGCCACTCGACATCGGCCCAGCCTGCGGCCGCGATGCTGCCGGCCAGCTCGCGTTGGGCCGGCCAGGCCTGGATCGACTCGGCGAGGTAGACGTAGGACTCGGGGCTGGAGCTGACCCGGCGCGCCAGCGGTGGCAGCGCCGCCATGAGGTACTCGGCGTAGACCTTGCGGAACGCGCGGTTGACCGGCTGGCTGAACTCGCACACCACCAGCCGCCCGCCCGGCCGGGTCACCCGCAGGAACTCCTCGAGCGCCGTCTCCACCGACGCGACGTTGCGCAGCCCGAACGACATCGTCACGGCGTCGAAGCTGTCGTCGGCGAAGGGCAGCCGCATCGCGTCGGCCGCGGTGAACCCCAGGTCGGGGCGCCGCCGGTTTCCCACGCGAAGCATGCCGAGCGAGAAGTCCGCCGGGACGACCTGCACCCCGTCGGCGGCGAACGGCTCGCTGCTGGTGCCGGTGCCGGCAGCGATGTCGAGCACCCGTTCGCCCGGCTGCGCGTCGACCGCCCGGGTCACTGCGCGCCGCCACAACCGGTCCTGGCCGAGCGAGAGGACGTCGTTGGTCACGTCGTAGCGTCCCGCGACGTCGTCGAACATGGTCGCGACCTCGTGGGGGTCCTTGTCCAGGCTGGCGCGCGTCATGCGCGCCATCCTCCCACCCGGCCGGACGCCGCCCCTGAACGGTCGCTCCCCCGGCACCGGTCCTAGGCTGGCACCGAGATGAGCACCGTCACCGCGCGCGAGAGCCAGCCACGCGGCATACCCGTCGTCGCCCGCACCGCGGCCCTCGCGGACCCGGGCGCCCTGCTGTCCCTCCTTCCCGACTCGGCCGACCCCGCCCGGCTGTCCAGCTGGGTGCACCGCGGAGAGGGCATGGTCGGCTGGGGGCGCGCACTGGAGGTGACCGCGCACGGGACAGGGCGGTTCGACCAGCTCGAGCGGTGGTGGCGTGACGTGGTCGCGTCGGCCGTGGTGCGCGACGAGGTGCGCCTGCCCGGCACCGGGCCGGTGGCCTTCGGGTCCATTTCGTATGCCGGTGAGTCGCCTTGCGGCGCAACGCTCGTCGTCCCCGAGGTGATCGTCGGTACCCGTGGCGGGCGGTGGTGGGTGACGACCATCGGCACCGGGGCGGAGCTGCCGGCGCCGGTGCTTCCCCGGCAGTCCGAGCCGAGGGCTCCGGAGGGAGTGGCCTTCGCCGACGGCGCACTGTCACCGGCCGACTGGGAGGGCACGGTCGACACCGCCGTCGCCCGCATCGCCCGCGGGGAGCTCGACAAGGTCGTGCTCGCCCGCGACCTGAGGGTCAGCGCGGAGCGTGACATCGACCCGCGCTGGCTGCTGCAACGGCTGGCCGAGCGCTACGACACGACCTGGGTGTTCGCCGTCGACGGGCTGGTCGGGGCGACCCCGGAGATGCTGGTGCGGCTCGAGAAGGGGCTGGTGACCTCGCGGGTCCTGGCCGGGACCATCCAGCGCACCGGTGACGACGCGCACGACCTCGCGCTCGCCGCTTCCCTGGCCCGCTCGAGCAAGGACCTCGAGGAGCACGAGTACGCCGTGCGCTCCGTCGCCGACGCGCTGCGACCCCACTGCACGTCGGTCAACGTCCCCGAGTCGCCGTTCGTGTTGCACCTGACCAACGTGATGCACCTGGCCACCGACGTCGCCGGGGTGCTGGCCGACGGGGTCACGTCGCTGCGGCTTGCGGCGTCGCTGCACCCCAGCGCGGCCGTCTGCGGCACCCCCTCGGCGGTGGCCGACCGCGTCATCGCCGAGCTCGAGGGGATGGACCGCGGCCGCTACGCCGGTCCGGTCGGGTGGATGGACGCCTCCGGCGACGGCGAGTGGGGAATCGCGTTGCGGTGCGGTGCCTACGAGCCCCGCGACGCCGGCTCGATGCGGCTGTTCGCCGGCTGTGGGATCGTCGCCGGCTCGGACCCCGCCGCCGAGCTCGCCGAGTCCGACGCGAAGCTGGTCCCGATGCGCGACGCCCTGACCGCAGGCTGACCGCGGCTCAGAACTCGCTGGATCGGCGGGGCTCCGCTCGCGAGGATGGGTCGCATGAGCCGTGACGAGACCAACGCCCGTGACCACGCGGCATACCGGGTCGTGGCGGTCGACGAGACGACCCGCGCAGCCTTCGTCGACATGGACCTGCTCACCTGGTTCGACGAGGTCGACGAGCGCGACCCCGAGCCCGGCGGCGCGCTCGACTGGGACCGCAGCTACGCAGCCACGGCCACGGGCGAGCCGCCGTTCGCCGGCGTGTACTCCTCGTATCCCATGGCGGCCACCGTGCCCGGGCCCGGCACGAGCCTGCGCCAGGTGCCGATGGCCGGGCTGTCCTGGGTCGGGGTGCATCCTGACCACCGGCGCCGCGGGGTCCTCACCACGATGATCGAGCACCACTTCGCCGACCTGCACCAACGGGGCGAGGCACTGGCGGGGCTGCACGCGTCGGAGACCGCCATCTACGGACGGTTCGGCTACGCGGTCGCCGCGCTCGACGCCATCGTGGAGCTGGGCAGCGGCGCCGAGCCGGACGCGCCGGGCGTCGACACCGAGGGCATCACGACCGAGCTGCTCACCCTCGGGGACGAGGGCGTCCGCGAACGCGTCTACGCGCTGCACCTCGCCATCGCCGCGACGACTCTGGGCCAGGTCACCCGCACGTCCCGGCACGCCGACCACGAGTATCGCGACAGGGTGTCCGACCTGCGGGGCGCGGAACCGCGCCGGGTGCTGGTGGCGATGCGGGGCGGGCGCGACGTGGGCTACGCGGTGCTGCGCCGCAGGCACAAGTGGGAGGGCGGCCTGCCCAAGGGGACCCTGACCTGCTCGGAGCACGCGGCCGCCGACCCGGCGGTCCTGCTGGCGCTGCTGCGGCGCCTGTCGGCGTTCGACCTGGTCGGCACCGTCGAGCTGTTCGGGGTGGCTGTGGACAGCCCCGCGATCTGGTGGTTGGGCGGTCCGCGTGCGGCTGTCCGGCACGTCTTCGACGGGGTGTGGCTGCGGCTGGTCGACGTCGGCGCTGCCCTGGAACAGCGGGGGTACGCCGCCAGCTGCGGCCTGGTGCTCGAGGTGGCCGACGACCGGTGCCCGTGGAACGCGGGACGGTGGCGGTTGACCGCCGGCACCGACGGCTCCGCGACGTGTCGGCGCAGCGACGACGCCGCGGACGCGCGGGCCGACCAGCGGGCGCTCGCGGCGATGTACACGGGCGGCCGGCGCGCAGGAGAGCTCGCGACCCAGGGCTGGCTCACGGAGGTGCGGCCGGGTGCGCTCGCCGACCTGGGGGCAGCGATGGCGACCCTGGTGGCGCCGGTTCCGGGCGTCGGGTTCTAGCGCCCTTCGGTGGCCTGTGGCGCGGGGGCCGCAGCGGCGACCTCGTGCAGCCGCGTGCGTTCTGCGCGGTGGCGGGCGCGGTCGACCCGCACCTCGACGACGGTGATCCCGTGCGGCGGCTCGGCAACCGCCGCGGCCAGGGCACCCCTCGTGTCCGCGAGCAGGTGCCGGACCCCGTGTGCCGAGCACAGCGCGGCCAGGTCCGTGCCGGTCGGAGTGCCGAACACGCGCTCGAAGTCTGCCGCGCGCGCAGGCTCTCCCGGCTCCAGCAGGGCGAAGATGCCGCCACCGTCGTCGTTGACGACGACGAGGGTCAGGTCCGGACGCGGCTCGTGCGGGCCGATGGTCAACCCACCCGAGTCGTGCAGGAACGTCAGGTCGCCCATCAGGGCGTATGCCGGTCCGTCACCGGCCAGCGCGAGGCCCACCGCCGTCGAGACGCACCCGTCGATGCCGGCCAGTCCGCGGTTGGCCGTCACGACGAGCTCGGCGACCCGTCCGGAGGTGGCCAGGTCCACCTCGCGAACGCTGTTGGAGGACCCGAGGAACAGCGTCGCCCCCGCGGGAGCCTGCTCCATCAGCACCTGCGCCACCGCGCGGCCGCTCGGCCACGGCGGCGGCGCGTCCGCCACCGCCTTGGCGAGCAGGTCTGCCGCCTCGTCCCAGGTGGCCGACCACGCGGGGTCCGTCGAGCCGCCACCCACGCGGTCGAGGACCCCCGGGTCGTGCGTCCGGGCGACACCGGGCACCGACTCGATCCAGCGGTGGGTGCGCACGGCCTCCACGGTCGTACCAGGGCGTCGCAGCAACGCGGCCACCGGCCTCGAGAGGGTGACCCGCCCGACGGTGATGACGCGCTCCGGGGCGTGGGCGTCCACCCAGCCGGGGGTAGTCAGCAGGAGCGGGCCGTGTGGGACCACACCCTCTCGGGGATGCGTGCCGAACGGCTCGGCCACCACGGGCCAACCGTGGCTGCGTGCCCACCGCAGGGCGCGTTCGAAGTCACGCGCGTCGGGCAGGTCGCCCACGACGACCAGCGTGCGCGCCACGTCGTCGGGCGCGTCGCCGGGGACAACGAGCGAGCGCGCCAGGTCGTCGAGCAGACCGGATGGACGCTGGTCCCCCTCGGACATCTCCTCGAGCAGGTGCGGCTGCGCCTCGGCCGGCCATGCCGGGTCATCCGTCGGGACGAGCGGCTCGCGGAACTGGAGGTTGAGGTGCACCGGCCCCGGCTCGGCCGAGTCGTGCCCGGTCGCGTGGCCGAACGCGAGCCGCGCCACGGCACGCCACCGCCCCGGCTCCACCACCGCTGGCTCCGGCGTCGCCGTTGGCGCGGGCAGGTCAACCGACCAGCGCAGGACGTCCCCGAACATGGTCGGCTGGGCGGCGGTGGTCTGGTTGGCGCCGGTGCCGCGCAGCTCAGCCGGCCGGTCGGCGGACAGCACGAGCAGCGGCACCACGCCGTGGTGCGCCTCGAGCACCGCCGGGTGCAGGTTCGCGACAGCGGTCCCAGAGGTGGTGACGACCGCGGCGGGAACCCGGCTCAGCTTCGCGAGCCCCAGCGCCAGGAAGCCGGCCGAGCGCTCGTCGACCCGCACGTGCAAGCGCAGGCGGCCCGCGCGCTCGGCCTGCTGCACGGCATACGCGAGCGGCGCCGACCGGGAGCCGGGACACACCACCACTTCACGGACCCCGCACCGCACCAGCTGGTCGACCAGCGCGGTCGCCAGCGCGGTCGACGGGTTCACGCCTGCAGTGTGCCATCAGCCAGAGGACACCACCCGCACGACGTGGTAGTCGCGGATGACCGGTGCGCGGGCACCGTCCGACTCGAAGAAGTCATGGTTCTGCGCCCGCCACGTCTGCAGGGAGGGCGCCTGCGAGCCGTCGGCCTCGGCGGCGGTCTGTGCGTACTCCTGGGTCGCGTGCGCACCGCTGCCCGTGTCGACGTGGTCGGGGTCGCCGCGCAGGTCTCGGGTCACCGTGACCCAGGTGCGACGGTCCGGGTTCGCCCTGCCCTCGAGGTGGGGAACCGGGTCCTGCCGGTGCTCGAGTGAGAGCACGCTGACATCGGCCGGGATGGGCATCCGGGCGATGGGCGAGCCCATGGTCACCACCGAGGTCACCCGGTGTCGTGCCCTGAAGCCCGCCGAGGACGCCAGCCCCGCGGCCGCGATCCCACCCAGGCTGTGGCCGGCCAGCATGACCGGCTCGAGCGCCGCTGCCGGACGACCCGACGCCTCCTGGGCCCTGGTGAGGGCGTCGTCGACCGCCGCGGCGAGCTCCGTCGAGCGCGCGCTCATCAGGGCGACGTCGCTGGTGACGTCGCCGAGGTTGGCGCCTGCACGCGGCTGCCAGGCCTGGGTCCCCGGGACCTCGACGAGCCAGGCCGACCCGCCGTCGTGCTGCGGGACCTCCATGACGCGGACCCGGCTCGGGTAGTCGTCGGCGTCACTGAGGTTCTCCAGGTCGCGGGCCAGGTCGGCCAACGAGCGGGGAGCGGCGGCGCCGGCTCGGGGGGACGCCTCGGGTGTCGTGCGAGCCACGCCGTCGTCCCGGAGCAGGCCGACCACGCCGGCGGAGCCGGCCACGACCCGCAGCGCGACCTGGTCACCGTCCAGCGGCGCGAAGCCGCGCTCACCGCTCAGGGCCTCGACCACCGTCACGACGAGGCCGGGCACCAGCAACGGCGCAGTCAGCGGGTCGGCGGCCAACCCGGCCACCAGTCCCTGCGTGCCACCGCCGAGGTTCGCGAGCGCCGGCACCCGGTAGGCGACGCGGTCGAGCAAGGGTCCGACGTCGACGCCGAGTGCCTGCAGGGCCAGCACGCCCACGAGGACTTCGGGCGCGCACCGCCCCAGCTCGAACATCACCACGTCCTGGACCCGCTCCAGCCCCCGTGCCACGGAGTCCTCGACCTCGCGGTAGGCCTCGACCGCGCCCCTGGTCGCCAGGGCCAGGCCACAGAGCCGGGCCGTCTCCCCCTCCACTCCGGTCGGACCCACCGCGCGGGCCAGCGCCACGGCAGCGACCGCGCTGGTGGCCGGGCTCAGCTGGGCGCCGACCGCGAGGTCGGGGTCTGCAGCGGACAGGGCGGCGCGCACGCCGATGGCGCCCAGCTGCTCCGACTCGCACGCCAACCGGCCCGCGGCCACGGCGAGCTCCTCGAGCCCGACGCTCGTGCCCCCACTGCCACCGGAGACCTCAATGCCCAAGCCGACCAGCCGCCTCCTGAGCCGCCCGGGCGAGGGCGGCGAGCCCGTCCAGCACGCGCTCAACGGCCGCCGCGTGGAGGTCGACCGCCCGGGCCGCCTCGTCGAGCAGCTGGGCGGCCCGGCGCTCACCGTGCACCGCCTCGGACACCCGGTCCCGGAAGGCGTCAGCCGCACCGGAGCGCCACGCGACCCCCCGGGTCGCCCCAACCCGGGTGGAGACCGAGCGGACCTGCTCCGCCTCGTGCCGCAGCCGGGCGGCCACCGCCCTGATCCGGTCCGGCTCCCCCACCATGAGAGCGATCGTCGCGAGGGAACGCGCCCCGCCGTGAGGTCCGTCCCGGCCGGCTGTGGAGACGACGGTCCGTCACGGCTCCCTGTGGACGGGTCAACGCGGCGCGGCCCCGACGAGGCCGCCGAGGTCGGCGAGGAACAGGGCGAGCGCGAGCGCCGTGCGCCGCAGCTCGTCGGGGTGCACCGACTCGTTGGGACCGTGGATGCGCGAGGCCGGCTCCTCGACACCGAGGAGCAGGACCTCCGCGTCCGGCGCCAGCTCGGTCAGCGCCACCGCGAGGGGAATCGAGCCGCCCTGTCCGGTGGTCACCGCTTCGTGCCCGAACGCCGTGCGCATCGCGCGGCGCATGGCCTGGTATGCCGGGCCGTCGCCGCTCGCCCGGAATCCCTGTCCCAGCGACACCGCCTTCGTCTCCACCTGGGCGCCGTACGGGGTGTGGGCGTGCAGGTGCGCGACCAACAGGTCCTGCGCGGCCTTGGCGTCCTGTCCGGCCGGCACCCGGAGGTTGACGACGGCTCGCGCCTCGGCGTGCACCGCCGCGGTGACCTGGGCGACGGGGGTGGCGTCCAGCGCGATCACCGTGGCCGCCGGGCGTGCCCAGACCCGGTCCGCGACGGTTGCTCCCCCCGTGAGCGGCTCGACGCCCTCCAGCAGCGCGGCGTCCTCCCGGAACCGGCCGGCGTCGAAGGGCGCGCCGCCCCAGGTCCCGTCGTGGTCGAGCCCGTCGATGGTGGTCTCGCCCGTGTCGTCGCGCAGGCTCGCCAGAGTCGTGAGCAGGGCCTGGAGCGCGTCGGGCGCAGCGCCGCCGTACATCCCGGAGTGTGCGGGGTGCGCCATGGTGCGCACCGTGACCAGGACGCTGCCCGTACCGCGCAGCGACGTGGTCAGGGTGGGGACGCCCAGCTGCACGTTGCCGGTGTCGGCCAGCACGAACGCGTCGCAGGCGACCAGCTCGGGACGGGCACGGGCCAGCGCCTCCATGCCGCCGCTGGACTGCTCCTCCGAGCCCTCGCAGACCACCGCCACCTCGAGCGGCCAGCCGCCGGCCACCTCCGACAGCGCGCGCAGCGCGAGGAGGGTCGCGACGAGGTTGCCCTTGCAGTCGGCGGATCCCCTGCCGTACCACCTGCCGTCCCGCTCGGTGAGCTCCCACGGCGGCGTTGCCCAGTCCGCAGGGTCACCCGCGGGCACGACGTCGTGGTGGGAGTAGAGGACGACGCGTGGCGCCCAGGCCGGCCCGGGCGTGCGTCCCACCACGGCGAGCGAGCCGTCCGGTGTCACCACCGCCTCGACGCCACGAACTCCGGCCTCGGTGAACAGGGTGGCTGCCAGCTGCGCCGCGCCCCGGCACTGGCTCTCCGGCTCGATCGCCGGGTTGGCGACCGAGCGCAGCGCGACCAGGCGCGCGAGCTCGTCGCGAGCACGCGGCATACCGGCGTCAATGGCGGCAGCCAGCGACTCGGTGAGCCGCGCGGTCACGGCACCAGGTCGTCGAGGTAGAGCGGCAGCATCTCCCACCAGGTCGGCCACTCGTGGTCGTAGCCCGGCCCCCAGTCGTCGACGCGGTTGGGAATCCCCTTGTCCCCCAACACGTGCGCCACCGACCAAGCCTCGCCGACATCCTCCCACTTGCCGCTGCCCGACGCGAGGACGACATAGCGTTGACGCAGCAGGTCCAGGGCCGGCCCGTCCAGTCCGGGCAGGAAGTGCAGCGGCGAGGAGAAGTACCAGTCATCGGTGATCGGCCCACCGATGAACTTCTCCACGCCGTAGGTGCCGCTCATGCACACCGCCGCGTTGAAGAGCTGGGGCCAGCGGCACAGCACCGCGAGCGCGTTGAACGCACCGATCGAGGAGCCGGCGACCACGACCGGCTGCGGCCCGGAGCTGTCGGCGTGGATCGCCGGCACGACCTCCTCGGCGATCGCCTGGTGGTACTGGTTGAACAGCCACATGCGGTGCCTGGTCGACCCCTCGTGCACCGCCATGGCGCGGCCCGCCGTGCTGTCGCACGCGTACAGCTTGATCCGGCCCGCCTCGATCATCGGCCCGAGCCGCGAGACGAGGTGGTGGCGCTCGGCCTCCTCGGCGTCACCGCCCGCCGTGGGGAAGAGCAGGACCGGGACCCCGTAGTGGCCCCACCGCACCAGCGTCATGGTGCGCTGGGTGCGGTCGGAGTGCCACTGCTCGCTGACCTTCACTTCTGACTCCTTTGGTGGTGCTTCACTCGTACACGAACTTCTGTGGGCCCGGGAAGATCCACGACAGGCCGTCCCGGAGCCGGTCGCGCCAGTCCTCCCAGTTGTGGCCGTCGCGGGCCTCGACGTACTTCACCGTCATGCCGGTGGAGCGGAAGACCGGGACCATCGAGCGGTTCGGCGTGATCAGTGGCTCGTAGGTTCCGCAGCTCATGAAGAGCCGCTCGACCGGCGCGGTCGGCTTGGCGCGGTAGCGGTTGACGAACTTGACGACCGGGTCGAACGCCGGGCCGCCACCGTGGTCGAGCCCGATGTCGGTGAAGACCAGGGAGGCCGACTGCAGGAGCAGCGAGCCGAAGACCCCCGGGTAGCGCACTGCGGTCGAGAGCGACGCGATCCCACCGAAGCTCGACCCCATCAGGCAGCGACCCTCAGGAGTCTCCAGCAGCGGCAGCCGCTCGCTCAGCGTCGGGAGCAGCTCGCGCGCGATGAACCGTGCGTGCGGCGCGTAGTTCGGGTACTCCTTCAACCGGTCGCGCGGAGGCACGAACGCCGCGACCAGGGGTGCCACGTCGAGGCGGTGGATCAGGTTGTCCAGCACCGTCTTCATCGACGCGTAGTCGAGGTAGTCGGTGCCGTCGTGGACGATGAGCAGGGGGTAGCGCAGCGCGGTGCTGTAGCGGGCGGGCAGGTAGAGCCGCACCGGCTGCTCACGGCGCAGCGCCTTGGAGCTCAGCACGTCCTCGACCAGCTCGCCTGGCCTGGCCTCGGGGTCGGGCAGGGCCCAGTCGGGCACCTCGTAGCCGACTGCGGCGCACACCGAGCTCGAGCCGAGGGGCGAGTGGGCGACCCGCGGGTTGAGCGGGTCGTTGAACCGCTCGTAGTCCTCGCCACGGCGGGTCTCCAGCTGGTACTCCACCCGCGAGCCGTGGGGCAGGTCCGTGGTGGCAGCCCACAGGTCGGTGCCCGGCAGGCGGCGCATCTCCAGCGGGTCGGGCAGGCCCACCACCCGGTGCCGCACCCGCACCTCGTCGGCCTCGCCGCGGAACAGGAAGGTGGCCCGCTCCCCCTCGACGATCGGCGAGGGGTGGCGCGCGACGAACCGGTCGATGACGGCGGCGTCGACGGGCAGCCGGTCACGCAGCCGGTTGACCGCCAGCCGGGCGGGCCTGGCCGTCGTCGTCACGGCGCGGCCCTCCGCAGCTCGTGGACCGCCCCGTCGATGCCGAGGATCCGTGCGCCACTGGGCAGCCCACCGTCCGCGCGGAGCTCGATCGCCGTGCCGTCGTCGAGCAGCAGGCAGTGCTGGTCGGTGAACCGGCGGGCCATGACCGCGCACCGGTCGGCGTCCTCGAGGCGCAGCCGCCGCCGGGCGTGCGGGAGCGCCACGACCCCCCGCACCCGGCCGAGCCCACGGTCGAACAGCTCGGCCTCGCTGGCGCCGTCCGGCGCGAAGTCGTGGAACAGCACGACCCGCTCGGTCATCGCCATCGCGCCGGCCGACCACGCGACCACCGGGAGCTCGTCGGGCACGTGGATCGCGAACAGCCGCAACGCCCGCAGCAAGGTCCCCACGTTGCCGCCGGTCACCACGAGTGCCGCGCACTCCCTTAGGAGCGCGCCGATCTCGCCGCGGTGCCAGGCGATCACACTGCTGGACCCGACCGGGGAGTCGTCGTCGAAGCGGGTGTAGAGCGCCTTGAGCTGCGTGGCATACCACCGGTCCAGGTGCCGCACCGCCTCGACGGCGTCGTCCAGTGCGCCGTATGCCGGTGGGCCGGCTTCGCCACCGGCCGCAGGGCGTGCCGCCGTTGCCGTTGCGCCACCGAGGCGACGCTGCACGGTGTAGACGCCCTCCAGCGCGTGGTGCAGCCGCAGGCGGTAGAGGGACAGCAGGGCGTCGTGGCGGTCACGGAAGGCCAGCGCGGCCGCCGCGAAGGCCGGGTCCTTGTCGAGGACGTCGAGGGTCCGGTGGTAGAGCCGCAGGTGCCTGGTGTTGCCGCCCAGCACCTGGTCGAGCTCGTCGACGACGTCCTCGCGCTCCTCCCAGCCGGCGTTGATGGTGGCGACCGGTCCGTCGACGCCCAGCGAACGCAGCGCCGTGCCGGCCGTGGTCATGAACCGCTGCGGGCCCAGGAGGACTGTGCGCATGCGTACGAGGGCAGCTCAGCCGGCGTGGACGTGGATGGTCTGGCCGACGTCGTCGAGCATGGCCCGCAGCGTGTCGAAGTCGGGGTGGCGCATGCGCACGTAGGCGTTGGCCATGTAGCCGGCCTCGACGGGCTGGGTGTGGTGGCCCTCCGGCGGGAAGTGCCCGTCGATGATCCACTGCCCGTGGCGGCCCTGGACCTCGTCGATGCCGCTGTACCCCTTGATCTGCCCGTCGGCATCCGGTCGGAGCGCCACGATCCCGGCGGCGTAGGGCCGGCGCATCGGGTGCTCGGGCAGGCCGTGGGCGATCACGTGCGCCCACTCGCGGTAGACGTCGACGTCGTTGCTCGCCGAGTACAGGTCCCAGGCGCCGACTCCCGGCGGGCGGGCGCCGATCTCTGAGAACTTCAGCCCCTTGGGACCGAAGAACCACTCCATGTGGGTGGCCGAGGTGCCGATGCCGAGGGCCTGGATGACCCGGGCGCCCATCTCGGCGACCTCGCGGTAGAAGTCGGAGTCCGCCACCCGGTTGGTGGTGACGAACTGCGGGGAGATCCACCGGGTGCGCATCGCCTCGAGGACGTTCGGGTAGTAGTGCGTCGTCCAGTCGTGCACGACGTGGCCGTCCTTGGCGATGGTGTCGTAGAACCCCTCGTGCCCCTCGACGAACTCCTCGATGGCGATCGACTCGGCGCCGTGCTTGCCGAACTCGGTGAGGGCGTGCGCCAGCTCGGTGTCGTTGTCGACCCGGGCGGTGTCCTTGGCCCCGGCCCCGTCCCGCGGCTTGAGGATGAGCGGGTAGCCGACCCGCTCGGCGAAGGCCCACGCCTCGTGGGCGTGGTCGACCGCCGCCGAGGCCGCCGTGGGGACACCGGCTTCGCGCAGCGCCTGCTTCATGGACGGCTTGTCACGGCACAGCCAGGTGGTGTGCACCGACGTGCCGGGGATCCCGGTGGCCTCGCGCACCTGAGCCGCCGCCATGGTGTGGGCCTCGACGGTCGCCTCGAGCCGGTCGACCCACACCCGCGACTGGATGAACCGCACCGCATCGGTCATCTCGCGCACGTTGGTGACCGACCCGACCTTGTAGTAGCCGCTCATGGCCCCGCGCAGCTCGTCGTCGAGCGCCCACTCGTCGGACTCGCCGACACCGATGACGTCTGCCCCGACGGAGGCCAGGGCCAGGGCGAACCGGCGCTGGTTCGCCGGGAAGGACGGCTCGACGAAGATGATGTTCACGGGTCCGACTGTATTGCGGTCGCGCCGCCACGTCCTCGCCAACCGTCCCGCCCCCGGCGCCTGCTGGCCTCTGCGAGTTTGCCCCCCCGCGGGGCAACTACGCAGACGCAAGCAGGCGCCAGCAGGTGGTGACCCGCTCCCGCCACCACAGCTGGCGGGCCGGTGGAGCGGCCCACCTCTCGAGCAGGCCCGCGTCCGCGGCCACCCGGCCCACGGGCAGCACGCCGCCCGCCGGCACCAGCGGTTGGGTCGCGACGTCGCCCTCGAGGAGCGCCACCGTGCCGAGCCCGCAGGCGTACGGCAGCTCCGGCAGCGCCGCCGCCAGCGCCACACCCGCGGCCATCCCGACCGAGGTGTCGAGGGCCGAGGACACCACCGCCGGCAGCCCACACTCGGCCACCACCTCCAGGGCACACCGCGCCCCGCCGAGGGGTGGCACCTTGACGACGACCAGGTCGGCTGCCTCCTCCCTCGCCACCCGCACCGGGTCGGCGGCCTTGCGGATCGACTCGTCGGCGGCGACAGGGACATCCACGCCGGTGCGCGCCAGGGCGAGCCTCAGCGCCCTGAGGTCCGCCACCGTTGCGCACGGCTGCTCGGCATACTCCAGCCCGTATGCCGCGAGCCTCCTCAGCGCGTCCGTCGCGTCGGCGACGGTCCAGGCGCCGTTGGCGTCCACCCGGATGCGCGCGGAGGTGCCCATCAGGTCACGGACCGCCGCCACGCGGCATACGTCGTCCTCGAGCGACTGGCCACGCTCGGCGACCTTGACCTTGGCCGTGGTCGCCCCGTCGAACCGGGCGAGCACCGATGGCACCTGGTCGGCGGGCACGGCGGGCACGGTCGCGTTGACCGGCACCACGTCACGCACCGGCGCGGGCCACGAACCCCAGCCGGCCTCGACTGCCGCCGCGAGCCAGCGCGCCGCCTCGGGCGGCTGGTACTCGGTGAACGGCGCGAACTCCCCCCACCCGGACGGGCCACGCAGCAGCGTCGCCTCACGCACCGTCACCCCGCGAAAGCGCACCCGCATCGGTATCGCGACCACGCGCATGCTCTCGAGCAGCTCGTCGAGCGAGGGGATGTCGTCGGGCACGGCGCCAACGCTATGCCAGCATCAGCCCACCGCCTGGTGGCGCTCCTCGTGGGCGAGCCCGCGCAGGCGGACGAGCTTGGCCCGGAACCGGCCGAGCAGCAGGTCGGGACTGCCGAGAACCAGCACGTCGGGCTCGCCCCGGCCTTCGCCGTAGGGCGCGAACCCGGTGCCCTCGGGACCGGCGACCGCGTGGGCGAAGGACTGCGCCCGGCCGTGCGGCGAGGAGCGCAGCCCGCACAGCTCGGTCAGCGACGACGACGTGAAGGCGCGGCCGCGGCCCACCAGGTCGTTGGCAGCGGCCACCGCGTGCAGCACCGCGCCCGCCGCGGTGTCGTCGCGGTCGGAGCGCAGCAACAGCTCCGGCTCCGCGGACACCGCCCGCACCAGGAGCCTGCGGCACGCCGTGCGCAGCTCAGCGTCGTGGAGGCCGTCGGCGACGAGGTCACAGCGGGCGGCGATCGCGGCGACCCTCGCGCGCAGGTCCTCACGGACGCCGGAACAGTCGAGCGGCTCGTCGGGCAGTGGGTCGATGTCCAGCCCGTCAAGTGCATCGGCGCTGCCCACGACGCGCGCCAGCCAGGTCAGCTCGCGCTCGTAACGCGGACGCGGTGGCGTTGGCTTGGCAGGTCGCAACCCAAGGACGGCGAGCTCATAGCCGGAGCCACCAACCGGACGCCGGATCGTGTCGAGGAGGTCGTCACCGGCGAAGACGCGGATGGTCAGCTGCCCGAGGTCGTGTGGGTGCTCGTCCTCGGGGGCGCTCAGGTAGTCGTCGGGTTCGTCGTCCCAACGGTCGTCCGCCGTGTCGAGGACGTCGTCGACGTGGCGCCGCCCCATCGAAACGACGTTGTGCAGGAACTGGTCGCCCATGGCGTCTCCCTGGTCGGTCGTGGCGGCGCCCCATCGGCTCCGTCGGTTGAGGTTCCACTGTTGCGCAGATGCCGGAGCGCGCCGCGAGCTTTTCCACAGCCGCGGATAGGCTCGCCCGGGTGAGCGAGCAGCGGCAGGTGAGCGACACGTTCGACCCGAGCGCGTGGGACGTGGTCGAGGGGTTCGAGTTCACCGACATCACCTACCACCGGGCGCGGGGGTTGGGAGCCGTGCGGATCGCGTTCGACCGGCCCGAGGTGCTCAACGCGTTCCGGCCGCACACCGTCGACGAGCTCTACCAGGCACTCGACCACGCCCGACGGACCGCCGACGTCGGGGTCGTCCTGCTCACCGGCAACGGGCCCGGCCCTGCCGGCAGCGGCGCCGAGGGCAAGTGGGGGTTCTGCTCCGGCGGGGACCAGCGGATCCGCGGCCGTTCGGGGTACCAGTACGCCAGTGGCCAGACGGCCGACACCGTGGACGAGCGGCGGGTCAAGGCCGAGGGCGGTCGGTTGCACATCCTCGAGGTGCAACGGCTGATCCGCACCATGCCGAAGGTCGTCATCGCCGTGGTCAACGGCTGGGCGGTAGGCGGCGGGCACTCGCTGCACGTCGTCTGCGACCTGACCATCGCCAGCCGGGAGCACGCGCGGTTCAAGCAGACCGACGCGGACGTGGGCTCCTTCGACGGCGGGTACGGCTCGGCCTACCTCGCAAGGATGGTGGGGCAGAAGGCCGCCCGCGAGATCTTCTTCCTCGGCCGCACCTACTCTGCCGAGGACATGCACCGGATGGGGGCGGTGAACCTCGTCGCCGACCACGCGTCGCTGGAGACGGCCGCACTCGAGGCCGCGCGCGAGGTGATGGGCAAGTCACCCCAGGCGGTGCGGATGCTCAAGTTCGCGTTCAACCTCGTCGATGACGGGCTGGTGGGACAGCAGGTGTTCGCCGGTGAGGCCACCCGGCTGGCGTACATGACCGACGAGGCGGTCGAGGGGCGGGACCAGTTCCTCGAGAAGCGCGAGCCCGACTGGTCGCCGTTCCCCTGGTACTTCTGAGCGACGACCTGGTTCGACGCAGACCCGCCGGGGATCGCCGGCGGTTTTACATCGAATCGGGGGGTGCGGGAGGGGTCAGCTCAGCCCTGGCCACCCAGGTCCACGTCGTACGCCTCCCACACGAGGTCGGCGCCCTTCTGCCGGTGCCGCACCAGCTGGCCCATCAGCGTGGTGAGCTCCTCGCGGAACGCCGGCAGGTCGGCGATGGTGCCGCCGTGCTCGAGGACCGCCAGGTACCCGTCGATCGCTTCCGTGTAGCGCACGTGCTCGTCGACCAGGCGGTTCACCGCGGCGTCGAGCCGGGGTGCGCTGCGCCGGGCTCCGTCGTAGACGCCACCGGGTCCCTCGGTCAGGTCGACGTGGTCGCGGAAGTCGTGCGACAGCTCGGCCAGCGCCGCCCGGACCCGCTCCCGCCACGCCCCACCGCGGGCGATGGGTGAGGCCAAGGCCTCGTCCACCGCCGCCACCGAGTCACGCAGCTCCGCGCGGTGGGCGCGGACCCGTTCCATGTACGCGACGAAGTCCGTCGTGGTCTGCGTGTCCATGGGCACCTCCCGCGCGAGTCCCTCCATGGTCCGCGACCGGGGCGCCGTTGTCCACGGGAGACCCGGCAGGATGGGGGCGTGCAGCTGCGTCCCCTCCCGGTGCCTGCCGGCCCAGCGGCCGCCAGCGCCCTGCCCGCGCTGCGTGAGGCGCTGGCCGGCGGAGCCGCAGTGCTGCCGTATGCCGCCGGCGGCCACCCGCCGCACGTCGCCGACGGTGCCGTGCCCGACGCCGGCACCGCCCTCGTCGTCGGCACGTCCGGGTCGACCGGGGCGCCCAAGCTGGCGATGTTGCCCGCCTCCGCGCTCGCGGCCAGCGCGGCCGCCACGCACGAGCGGCTGGGAGGGCCGGGCACCTGGCTGCTGGCCATGCCGCCCCACCACATCGCCGGGGTGCAGGTGCTGCTGCGCTGTGTCGCGGCGCGGACGGAGCCCGCCTTCGTCGACCTGTCCGACGGCTTCACCGCACGCGGGTTCACCGACGCGGCGGAGGCACTCGGAGGGACGCGGCGCTACACCGCCCTCGTCCCGACCCAGCTCCGGCGGCTGCTCGACGACCCGGCCGCGACCGCCGCCCTAGCCGCCCTCGACGGCGTCCTGGTCGGCGGCGCCGCCACCCCTGCCGGGCTGCTCGACCATGCGCGCTCAGCGGGTGTCACGGCGGTGACGACCTACGGCATGAGCGAGACCGCGGGAGGTTGCGTCTACGACGGGGCTCCGTTCTCCTGCAGCGCGGTCCGGGTGGACGAGGACGGCCGGATCCACCTCGGCGGGCACACCCTGGCGAGCGGCTACCTCGGCCGGCCAGACCTGACGGAGCGCTGCTTCCACACCGACGACGACGGGACCCGCTGGTTCCGCACCGACGACACCGGCCACCTGGACGGCACCGGGCGCTGGCACGTCGACGGGCGGCTCGACGACGTCATCGTCACCGGCGGGCTCAAGGTGGCCCCGCGTCTCGTCGAGGACGCGCTCACCTCGCTGCCCGAGGTGGCCGAGGCGGTCGCCGTCGGGACGCCGGAGGATGAGTGGGGCCAGGCGGTGAGCGTGGCCCTGGTGATGCGCGACGGCGCCGCCGCGCCAGAGGTGGGCGACCTGCGCGGGCGACTGCGCGGCATACTCCCCGCCCACGCCCTGCCACGACGGGTGGTGACGGTCCCCGCCCTGCCGCTGCGCGGTCCGGGGAAGCCGGACCGTGCGGAGGTGGTCTCACTCTTCGCCCCCGAGGAGTGAGACGATGGACCCATGCTCCGGGTGCTGGTGTGGTTGGCGGTCCTGGCGCTGACCGTCTACACGGTGGTCGACTGCGTGCAGACCGAGGAGCGCCGGGTCCGCACGCTGCCCAAGGTCCTGTGGGTGGTGCTCATCCTGGTCCTGCCGCTGGTCGGCCCGATCGCCTGGCTCATCGCTGGGCGACCCGAGCAGCCCGGCGCCCCGCGCCTGGGTGGCCCAGGTCACCGCGACGGTCCCCCGCGTGGCCCCGACGACGACCCCGACTTCCTCCGTAGGCTCTGACCACCACCTTCCCGCAGCACCGTTAGCGAGTAACAGCACCTCGATGGCCACCCCCTCCCAGTGGATAGCTGGCGCACGCCCCCGCACCCTGCCCGCCGCCGTCGCACCCGTCGTGGTCGGCACAGCCGCGGCGGCCGCCCTCGACCGGGCGAGCCTCGGCCTGGCGCTGCTCGCCCTGCTGGTGTCGCTGGCCCTGCAGATCGGCGTCAACTACGCCAACGACTACTCCGACGGCATCCGTGGCACGGACGCCGACCGCGTGGGGCCGGTGCGGCTGGTCGGCCAGCACAAGGCCGACCCCGAGAACGTCAAGCTCATGGCGTTCGCCTTCTTCGGTTTCGCGGCGCTGGTCGGCCTGGCGCTGGTGGCGATCAGCCAGGCGTGGCTGATGGTCCCGCTGGGCGCCCTGGCGGTGCTGGCGGCCTGGCGGTACACCGGTGGCGACAACCCCTACGGCTACCGCGGGCTGGGCGAGGTCTACGTCTTCGTGTTCTTCGGCCTCGTCGCGACCCTCGGCACGCTCTACACCCAGGCGCACCGGCTGACCTGGGTCGGCCTCGCCGGCGCCGTCGGCGTCGGCGCCATCACCGCGGCGATCCTGGTCGCCAACAACCTGCGCGACATCCCCAGCGACCGGATGACCGGCAAGCTGACGCTCGCGGTGCGGATGGGCGACACCGGCACCCGGTGGTTCTACGTCGCGCTCGTGGCGCTGGCCGCCGCGATGGTCGTGGTGGTCGCCCTGGTCCACCCCTTCGCGTGGGTGACCCTGCTCGCCTTCGGGATGCTCTGGAAGCCGCTGCAGATCCTGCGCGCTCGCGCCGTCGGGCGCGACCTGGTGGCGCTGCTTGCGGCGACCGGGATCTTCGACCTCGTCTACGCCGTGCTGCTGGCTGCCGGTATCGCGCTCAGCGGCTGACCCTCAGCGGTACTCGACCCCGCCCTCGTCCTCGGCGTCCTCAGCGTTCTCGTCCTGCCCCCGGTGCTGCTTGGCAGCGGCCCGGCGCTCGACGACCTCGGCGATCCGCTGCGTCGACTCCTCGCGGAACCGGCCGAGCACGAAGTAGGACAGCACCATCGAGATCAGCGCGCTGAGCACGAGCAGCATCCACTCCTGGCCGCGGTCGCGCAGGCCGAGCAGGTAGAGCAGCGCCATGACGCCGAAGAACATCAGGGCGCGGAGCAGGGTGTAGCGCACCATCGGTCTACAGCCCCGAGTAGGAGTGCTGGCTGACGAAGAACACGTTGACCACCGCGTAGTTGATGATGATGCAGGCGTAGCCGGCGAGCGCGACGTAGCTGACCACCTGCCGGGAGACGCCGCTGGTGGCGCGGGCGTGCAGGTAGGCCGCGTAGACCACCCAGATGACGAAGGTCCAGACCTCCTTGGGGTCCCAGTTCCAGTAGGAGCCCCAGGCCTGCCTGGCCCAGATGGCACCGGCGATCACCGTGAAGGTCCACAGGGGGAAGGCGACGATGTGCAGGCCGTAGGCGAGCCGTTCCATGGTCGGTGCCGCGGGGAACCGGTCGAGCAGCGAGGCCCTGCCGGCGCGCTGGAGGGTGTCCCGCAGCAGGTAGGCGCAGGTGACGGCGCAGGCGATGGTGAAGACCGCCACCGCCAGGGTCGCCACCGTCACGTGGATGACCAGCCAGTACGACCGCAGCGACGGCAGCAGCTCGGCCGCCTCGGTGTACCAGACCGTCACCGCCATGCCGAGCACCAGCAGCACGGGCGCCGTGACGAACAGGCCGAGCCAGCGCAGGTCGCGCCGCGTCGACCAGAGGCAGAAGGCCAGCACCGTGAACATCGAGCCCATCACTGCGAACTCGAACATGTTGCCCAGCGGCCAGCGGTGCACCGAGAGACCGCGCAGCACGACCGCCAGCAGCAGCAGCAGACCGCCGAGCCAGGTGGTGGTGCCGCCGATGCCGGCTGCCGTCCGGGCGCGCTGCGGCACGGCGTCGTCGGCAGCGGCTGCGCCTGCTCCGGGTGCCCCACCAGCCGACACCGCGCTGCCCGTCCCGCCCGCGCCGACGAGCTCGGCCTCACGAACAGCAGCGGTGTCGCGGGACGGGACCATGCCGGCGAGGTAGAGGGCCCAGCAGACCATTGCGATCGTGAAGACCGCCATGGCTGAGTAGAGGCTCAGGTTGGCGTACTGCGCCAGGGTCTCGTTGGTCATGCTGGGCTTCCCGTTCGTCGTTCCACGGCGGCGAGGACGCCCTCGACCACCTCTTGGAGCCGGTCGTCGTCGCCCTTGGCCAGGCCGCCGACGGACACCACGGTACGACCCCCGGCCGGGCCCGGCGAAACCCGCACGAAGACCCG
>DASUKI010000313.1:0-2676 GCA_036278855.1 Pedococcus sp. | reverse complement strand
GGGACCCCATGCGCCCGGGACAGCCCCGCCACCACCGTGGTCGCCATGACAACGCTGACCAGCCGGCCGACGG
Organism: Pedococcus sp.; assembly: GCA_036278855.1. Lineage (GTDB taxonomy): Bacteria > Actinomycetota > Actinomycetes > Actinomycetales > Dermatophilaceae > Pedococcus. The sequence continues at coordinate 2,603 of DASUKI010000313.1, read as the reverse complement.
CCGCAGACACCTCGTTTCCACTGAACCGCTCCGCCCGCCTGGTGGCCGCGGCCCTGTTCGTCGGCGGCGGGCTCCTCCAGCTCGCCGAGTTCATCCTGGAGAACCCCGTGGACGACCCCGCCGCCCGCATCGCGTGGTGGCTCGCCCACGACACCCGCACCCAGCTGTCGCAGACCGTCGGCCTGCTCGCCGTGCCGCTGATGATCGGCTCGTTCCTGTTCGGCTACCGCCTCATTCGGGAGCAGTCGCGCCGCCTGGCCACCGTGGCGATCTCAATGCTCGTGTGCGCCATGGTCGGCCTGGCGATGGTGCACGGCGTGGAGTTCGCCGCGCGCTGGGCCGCGGTCGCCGGGGACACCGACGGCGCGGTGGCGGTCCTCGAGGGCGACCAGCCCGGGGTCCCCGGCGTGGTCGGGTTCGTCATGTTCCTGGACTGCGCGTTCCTCGGGAACCTGCTCGTCGCGGTCGCCCTCTGGCGTTCCCGCTATGTGCCGCGGCCCGTCCCAGTCCTGGTGCTGGCGTTCGTGGTCCTCGACTTCGTCGCCGGCCAGGGGCTCGTCTCGCACGCGCTCGACCTCGCCACGGACGGCCTGTTCGCGTGGGCGTGCCTGGCGGGATACATCCGTTCGCCACGCGCCGGCACCACCACCGGAGCACACTGACGGCGATGGAGACGCACGCCCCCCGTCCGGCCCCGGCCCTCGTGGCCGGGGCCGCGGTGGCGCTCGCCACCGCGACGGTCGTGGTCCACCTGATCCGGGGCGAGGACGTGAACGGGCTGCTGGTCGGCCAGGTGGCCAACGCGTTCCAGTCGGGCCTGGTGTTCGGGGTGGTCGCCGCCGCGGTGCTGCGCGACTCCCCCGGCAACCGCCTCGGCTCGGTCATGGCGGCCGGCGGCGGGCTCGCAGCGGTGTCCGCGCTGGCGGACGAGTACGCCGCGCTGGCGCACGAGCGGCACCTGCCCGCACACGACGTGGCTGGCTGGGTCGCCGGGGTCGCCTGGCTGCCTGGCTTCGTCACCCTGCTCCTGTTGGTACCCCTGTTGTTCCCGGACGGACACCTGCCCTCACCCCGGTGGAGGTGGCCCGCCCGCCTGGCGGTCTCGGGCCTCTGCGTGGCGACCTTGCTGTTCGCCACCACGCAGGACGCCTTCCAGGACAATGACTTCGGGCCGGTGGACAACCCGTTCGACCTGCCGCTCCCCGACGGGCCGCAGCTCGGCGTGGCGGCCATCCTCCTGGCGGCCGCCGCGCTCGTCTCGTTCGCGGCCATCATCGGTGTGCTGCGGCGGCTGCGTCGCGTGTCGCGGGAGCAGCGCCCGCGCTACGCCTGGTTCGCGGTGGCCGTGCTGCTCGCCTTCGCGCAGCTGGTCCCGCTCCCGCTACCCGGTCTGGTCACGGCGCTGCTCAACGTCTCGTCCTTCGCGGCCCTGGGCATCGGGATCGTGCGCCACGGGATGTTCGACATCGAGCCCGTCCTGCCTCGAGCCTTGGTCTGGTTGCTGCTCGTGACCGGCGCGCTGGCCGTCTACCTCACGGCCGCCGCGCTGGTCGGGACGGAGGTGGGCGCCGGGGTGCTGCCAGCACTCCTCACCGCGGTGGTGGCGCTGCTGCTCGCCCGGCTCCAGGGCGGCTTGCTCGGGGCCGTCCGCCGGCTCCTCTACGGCGAGCGCGACGACCCCGACACGGCGCTCACCCGGCTCGGCGACCGCCTCGCCGCGACCCTGGGCACCGCCGAGGCCCTCCCCGCGAGCGTGGAGGCCGTGCGCAGCACACTGCGCGTCCCGTATGCCGCGATCGGGCTCGCGGACGAACCCCACGTCGCGGCGGTGGCCGGGCGGGAGACGACCCGCACCGTCGACCTCCCGCTCGTGCACGCGGGCACCGAGGTGGGTGTGCTCCGGGTCGGCCTGCGCAGCGGCGAGCGCCTCCTCGCACAGCGCGACGAGGAGCTGCTCGCGCGGTTCACCCCGCACCTGGCGGCGGTGGCCCACGAGATCCACACGTCCCACGAGCTGCGGCGCTCGCGGGAGCAGGTGGTGACGCTGCGCGAGCAGGAACGCGCGCGAATCCACCGCGACCTGCACGACGGGCTCGGGCCGGCGCTGGCGGGGATCAGCCTGGGCCTCGAGACCGCCGCCCGCGCCGCCACTCGCGACGGCTCGGCGTCCGCGGTCCTGTTGGAGGACCTGCGCCAGGACGCGGCCGGGTGCGTCGACGACGTCCGCCGGATCGTCGCCGACCTGCGCCCTCCCGCTCTCGAGGGAGCCGGGCTGGTCGCAGCGCTGAGGCGATGCGCCGACCTGCTGGCGGCCAGCACCGGCGGCGGTCTCGAGATCACGGTGGAGGGACCCGCGGACCTTGCCCTGCCCCCGGCAGGCGAGGTCGCGGCATACCGCATCGTGACCGAGGCGATGACCAACGCGACTCGCCACGCGGAGGCGTCCCGGGTGACGGTGACCATCCGTGACTGCGACGGGCTGCACATCGTGGTCGAGGACGACGGGACGGGCCGCAGACCCACCTCCACGGGCACCGGCCTGGCCTCGATGCGGGCTCGGGCCGAGGAGCTCGGCGGGACCTGCACGGTGGCCTTCCACAGCG
>DASUKI010000312.1:0-4027 GCA_036278855.1 Pedococcus sp. | reverse complement strand
CCCGCTGATGAACGAGATCGTCTTCCCGGCCGGGATCCTGCAGCCCCCGTTCTTCGACCCGGAGGCCGACGACGCGGTGAACTACGGCGGGATCGGCGCGGTCATCGGCCACGAGATCGGCCACGGCTTCGACGACCAGGGGTCGCGCTACGACGCCACGGGGGCGCTGCGCGACTGGTGGACCGAGCAGGACAGGGCCAGGTTCGACGAGCGCACCCGGGCGCTCGTCGCCCAGTTCAGCGAGCTCTCCCCGGCCGCCGCCCCGGAGGACAAGGTGAACGGCGCGCTCACCGTCGGCGAGAACATCGGCGACCTCGGCGGGCTGGCCATCGGCTACTCCGCCTACCGCATCGCCACCGAGGGCCAGGACGTGCCCGAGCTCGACGGGTTGACCGGTCCGCAGCGGTTCTTCCTCGGCTGGGCGCAGGTCTGGGCCGGCAAGGCGCGGCCGGAGGAGGCCCGGCGGCTGCTCGCGATCGACCCACACTCCCCGAGCGAGGTGCGGGCCAACGCCGTACGCAACTGCGACGAGTTCCACGAGGCGTTCGGGGTCGGCGACGGGGACGGCATGTGGCTGGCCCCCGAGCAGCGCGTGCACATCTTCTGAGGGTGAGGACCAGCGACACATGAGCGAGCAGCGCGAGATCCTCACCTGGGACCGGTTCGGCACGGCGGTCCGCGAGCTGGCCACCATGGTCGCCGCGGACTACCGCCCGGACATGGTCCTGTCGATCGCCCGCGGTGGCCTGCTGATCGGTGGCGGCCTTGGCTACGCCCTCGGGGTGAAGAACACGTACACGATGAACGTCGAGTTCTACACCGGCGTGGACGAGCGGCTCGAGGTGCCGCGGATCCTGCCGCCGGCACCGGACTTCGTGGACCTCCACGACGCGAGGATCCTCATCGCCGACGACGTCGCCGACACCGGCCACACGTTGCGCAGCGTCGAGGAGTTCTGCGCCGGGAAGGTGGGCGAGGTCCGCTCCGCGGTGATCTACGAGAAGCCGCACTCCGTGGTGAAGTGCGACTACGTGTGGCGGCGTACCGACCGGTGGATCAACTTCCCGTGGAGCGACCGGCCGCCGGTCACCGAGGCCACGGACGCGGTGCTCGACGCCTGAGTCAGAGGCCGGCGCCGTAGCGCAGCATGAAGTCCCTCTCGGGGTTGCGCCCGCCGCGCGGGTCCGGACCGGGGTCGACGTCCTGGGCGGTCGTCATCTCCTCGGGGCGCACCCGGTCCGGGAGGTGGCTGAAGTCGGGAAGCTGGCGCAGCCTGCGCCGCGGCTGCACCTGGGGTGCCCGCTTGCGTGCCATGCCCCCAGTATGCCGCCTGGTCACCTCCGCGCCCACCCTCGCCACGGTCGCGCCGGCCCCGGACAGCGCAGGTCTGTGCACAGAGGGCCGTCCTGCTGGGCAGACACCTGGTGTCCGCGCAGTGGAACCAGCCTCTGTGCACAGAGGCTGGCTGGGGGACGGCGCCGTCTGCTGGACGCCACGAGGCCCCCCACCGCGGACGGTGAGGGGCCTCGGCTGCTGCGGTCGGAGGCTTCAGGAGCCGATGCGGAACCGGGCGAACGAGGTGACCGACGCGCCGGCCTCCTCGAGCACCTTGGCGACGGTCTTCTTGGCCTCCTTGGCGAACGGCTGCTCGAGCAGCACGTTCTCCTTGAAGAACCCGTTGACGCGACCCTCGACGATCTTCGGCAGGGCGGCCTCGGGCTTGCCTTCCTCCTTCGCGGTGGCCTCGGCGACGCGGCGCTCGTTCTCGACGGTCGCCGGGTCGACGTCCTCGCGGGTCAGCACCGACGGAGCGAAGGCCGCAACGTGCATCGCGACGTCGCGCAGCGTGCTCTCCTCGCCCTCGCCACCGACCAGGACGCCGATCTGCGCGGGCAGGTCGGGGCTGGTCTTGTGAAGGTAGGACACGACGACCGGGGCCTGGACGCGGGCGACCCGCTTGACCTCGATCTTCTCGCCGATGGTGGCGTTGGCGTCGTCGAGCAGGTCCTGGACGGTCCTGCCGTCCTCGAGGCTGCTCTTGAGGAGCGCGTCGGCGTCGGACGCACCCGCCGCGACGGCCTGGGCCAGGACCTGGTCGGCGAGGGCGATGAACCTCTCGCCCTTGGCCACGAAGTCGGTCTCGCACAGGACCTCGACGAGGGTGCCCACCCCGGCCTCGGCCCTGGCGGCGACGAGCCCGTTGGAGGTGGTGCGTCCTTCGCGCTTGGTCACGCCCTTGAGACCCTTGACGCGCAGGATCTCGGTGGCCCTGGCCTGGTCGCCATCGGCCTCGTCGAGGGCCTTCTTGACGTCGAGCATGCCGGCCCCGGTGGACTCGCGCAGCGCCTTGATGTCAGCGGCGGTGTAGTTCGCCATCGTGGTGTCTCTCAGCTCTTTCGTGCAGTGATCCGGACAGGGGCTCAGGCGTTGGCGTCGGCGTCGGACGCGGCCTCGGGGGCGGCGGCCTCGGCAGGGGCCGCAGCCTCGGGGGCCACAGCCTCGACGGGCGCCTCGGCAGCGGTGGCCGCGGTGTCGGCAGCGGCAGCCTCAGGGGCGTCCGCCGCAGCGGTCTCGCCGGCCTCGGGGGCCCCGGCCTCGGGGGCCACGGCCTCGGCGGTCTCGGCCGCCTTGTCCGCGTCGCCACCGAGGAGCTCGCGCTCCCACTCGGCGAGCGGCTCGTCGCCACCCACACCCTCGGTGGACTCGCCGGACTTGCCGGAGCTGCGGGAGATGAGCCCGTCGGCCACGGCGTCGGCGATGACCCGGGTGAGCAGGGTGACCGAACGGATGGCGTCGTCGTTGCCCGGGATCTTGTAGTCGACCTCGTCCGGGTCGCAGTTGGTGTCGAGGATCGCGATGACCGGCAGGCCGAGCTTGCGGGCCTCGTCGACGGCGAGGTGCTCCTTCTTGGTGTCCACGATCCACACGGCCGAGGGGACCTTGGCCATGTCGCGGATGCCGCCGAGGGTCTTCTCGAGCTTGTCCTTCTCGCGCTTGAGGATGAGCAGCTCCTTCTTCGTGCGGCCCGAGCCGGCCACGTCGTCGAAGTTGATCTCCTCGAGCTCCTTGAGGCGGGTCAGCCGCTTGGAGATGGTGTTGAAGTTGGTGAGCATGCCACCGAGCCAGCGGTGGTTGACGTACGGCATGCCGACGCGGGTCGCCTGCTCGGCGATCGGCTCCTGGGCCTGCTTCTTGGTGCCGACGAACAGGATCGAGCCGCCGTGCGCGACGGTCTCCTTGACGAAGTCGTAGGCGTTGTTGATGTACGTCAGCGACTGCTGCAGGTCGATGATGTAGATGCCGTTGCGCTCGGTCATGATGAAGCGCTTCATCTTGGGGTTCCAGCGACGGGTCTGGTGCCCGAAGTGGACGCCGCTCTCGAGGAGCTGGCGCATGGTGACGACGGCCATGCCGTGTTCTCCCTTGTGTGTGGTTGTCAGTTCCGTCGGTGTGCCACGACCACGAACCGTGGTCCCGGCCACCTGCCTGGCGCCTGCAACGCACCCCACCGGCACACTGGCCGGACTGCTGTGGTGCGCCCCCGCTTCGTCGGCGGACCGAGTCAGTGGGCGGAAGACGCGCGAATTCGACCGGCACGAGACCGGTCGTGCCACCATGCTACGGCCTGCGGCCGCACCTGCGGAAATCAGGGCGCGCCTGCCCCGACCACCGGACTAGGCTCGTGCGCTTGTGAGGAGGGTCCTGGACGTCATCGCGCCGCCGCGGATGGGCACGGCGTTCCGGTGGAACCTCGCCTCCTCGTGGGTCGGCCAGCTCGGTGACGGCATCGCCCTCGCCGCCGGTCCCCTGCTGGTGGCCTCCCAGACCCGCAGCCCGACGCTGATCGCCTCCGCCGCGATCGTCCAGCGGGTGCCGGGCCTGCTGTTGAGCCTGTATGCCGGTGCGCTGGCGGACCGCGTCGACCGTCGCCGGATGGTGCTGCTCGCCAACCTCCTGCGGGCGGTCGTGCTTGCGGTGCTCGTCGCCGCGATCGTGACCGGGACGATCTCGATCACCGTGCTGCTGG
>DASUKI010000311.1:0-13701 GCA_036278855.1 Pedococcus sp. | reverse complement strand
CCTGCCCGTGTCCCCCGGGACGCTGCTCGGGCTGGGCCGGCTGGGGGGCCCGGCCCTGGATCTGGCCGATCGCCCGGTCGTTGTCGCGCCGCTGCGGGGTCCCCCCGTCGAATCCAGCGGCGATCACGGTCACCCGGACCTCGTCGCCGAGGGCGTCGTCGATGACGGCCCCGAAGATGATGTTGGCCTCGGGGTGGGCGGCCTCCTGAACAAGTCGGGCCGCCTCGTTGATCTCGAACAGCCCGAGGTCGCTGCCGCCCTGGATCGACAGCAGGACGCCGTGGGCGCCGTCGATGCTGGCCTCGAGCAGCGGGCTGGAGATGGCCAGCTCGGCGGCCTGGACCGCGCGGTCGTCACCCCGCGAGGAGCCGATGCCCATCAGGGCCGAGCCGGCACCCTGCATCACGGACTTGACGTCGGCGAAGTCGAGGTTGATCAGCCCGGGCGTGGTGATGAGGTCGGTGATTCCCTGGACACCGGACAGCAGCACCTGGTCCGCCGACCGGAACGCGTCCAGCATCGAGACGGCACGGTCGCTGATCGACAGCAGCCGGTCGTTGGGGATGACGATGAGGGTGTCCACCTCCTCGCGGAGGTTGCCGATGCCGGACTCGGCCTGGTTGGCCCGCCGGCGTCCCTCGAAGGTGAACGGACGGGTCACGACACCGATGGTGAGGGCGCCGAGGCCCTTGGCGATCTTGGCGACGACCGGAGCGCCGCCGGTGCCCGTGCCGCCACCCTCTCCGGCGGTGACGAAGACCATGTCGGCACCCTTGAGCACCTCCTCGATCTCCTCGGCGTGGTCCTCGGCGGCCTTCTTGCCGACCTCGGGGTCGGCGCCGGCACCGAGGCCGCGGGTCAGCTCACGACCCACGTCGAGCTTGACGTCGGCGTCGCTCATGAGCAGCGCCTGGGCGTCGGTGTTGATCGCGATGAACTCCACGCCCTTGAGGCCGACCTCGATCATGCGGTTGATGGCGTTGACGCCACCCCCGCCGATGCCGACGACCTTGATGACGGCCAAGTAGTTCTGTGGTGCTGCCACGGCGGTGGGCCTCTCCTGAAGTGCTGGCGCAGGCTCTCAACCTCAAGTTGAGAGTAAGACTTTGGCTGGTTCTCCGACGTCGCCGACGCTATGCGCTGGCCGGGGCGCAGGCAACCTGCCGACCCGCGTGTCGCAGCACGGATTACGCTGATTCGCGCCATTGGCCCAGCGGCCTCGAGCCGGGTTGTCACAGGGGTCACACCAGTCCCATCTGCCCCATCACGAGGCGGGCGGGTCAGCGGGTGACCGGGGTGTCCGGCGCGCTCACGTCGATCTCCTTCGGAGCGCCCTTGAGCAACGCCGTGAGGATGGCGAGCTTCTTCTCCGGCTGGTCCACGCCGCCCCAGGTGACCGTGGTCCGACCGACCTTCATGGTGACCAGGTCGGCACCGCTGACGGTGACCGCCGAGACCCGGTGCTGCAGCTGCGCGGGCAGGACGCGCACCACGCTGACCGCCGCCCGCAGGGCATCGCGGCTCAGTCCCTGGGCGGTGGCCGCTGCGACGACCGGGACGCCCTTCGGTGGTGCGCTCACCTGGGCGTAGGCAACGCCGTCAGCATCCACAACCTGTAGTTGACCTTGAGGGTTCTTGACCGCGAGGACCGGCACCCGCGGGCTGGCGTGGATGACCAGGGTGCTGGGCCAGGACCGCTCGATCGACACGTCGGCGAGGGTGGCCCGCTCCGCCACCCGGCTCGCCACCGCCGCCCCGTCCACGCGGGCCAGCGGTCGACCGATCGGCACCGCCGCGAGGTCGCGGATCGCGGCGACCTCCGAACGCGGCACCCCCACGACCTCGACCTCGCGCACGGCCAGCAGCGGGCTGAACCCCACCGCCCACACGAGGGTCGCGACGAGCACGGCCAGCACCGCGGCATACCCGGCAAGGCGCCAGGGGCGACGTCGCACGGCCACGGCACGGCGCTGGAACCTCGCGCGGGATGAGGACACGCCCTGCAGGCGTCCCGCGCGGCTCATCGGCGCTCCAGCGACCGCAGGATCTCCGGGCCGATCATCGTGACGTCGCCCGCGCCGACGGTCAGCACGAGGTCGCCCTCGCGGACCCGGTCGGCGACGGCGTCCGCCACCGCCGACCACGACGGCACGACAGTGACGTCGGCGTCGCTGCGCTCCTCGCGGAGGGCGTCCGCGACCAGGTGCGAGGACACGCCCGGCAGCGGGTCCTCCCGGGCGCCGTAGACCTCCATGAGCACCACCACGTCGGCCGGTGCCAGCGCGGCCGCGAACTCGCGGGCGAAGTCACGGGTGCGCGAGAACAGGTGCGGCTGGAACACCACCACGAGCCGTCCGGCGTCCCCCACGAGGGCAGCCCCCGTCTCGACCACCGCGGAGACCTTGCCGGGGTTGTGGGCGTAGTCGTCGACGACGGTGACCCCGGCGACCGAGCCCTTGGGCTCGAAACGCCTTCTGGTGCCGGTGAACCCGAACAACCCGTCGAGGACGCGGGTCGGGTCCTGGCCGAGGCCCTCGACTGCCGCGGTCCAGGCCGCTGCGGCGTTGAGCAGGTTGTGCCGACCGGGGATGTTGACCCGCAGGCTGCGCTCCTCGCCGTCCGGACCGGTCAGCGTGGCGCGGCTCAGCATCCCCCGTGACACGGCGTCCGCGAGGGTGACATCGGCACCCTGCGCCCAGCCGTAGGTCAGGACCCGCGCGCCCCGGCTCCGGGCGCGCTCGGCCAGCGCCCGCGAGCCCTCGTCGTCCTGGCACGCCACGAGCAGACCACCCGGTTCGACCGAGTCGGCAAACTCGGCGTAGGCCGCCTGGACGTGCTCGAAGTCGCCGTAGAAGTCGAGGTGGTCCGGTTGCACGTTGGTCACCACCGCCACCTCGGGGCGGTAGACGAGGAACGAGCCGTCGCTCTCGTCCGCCTCGGCGACGAACACCTCGCCAGTCCCCCAGTGGGCGTTGGTGCCGTGCTTGGCCAGCTCCCCACCCGCGGCGAAGGAGGGGTCGAGACCGCAGTGCTGCAGGGCGACGGTCAGCATCGACGTCGTCGTGGTCTTGCCGTTGGCGCCGGCGACGGCCACCCGGCGGCTGCCGGCCATGGTGCTGGCCAGCGCCTGGGCCCGGTGGAGCACCCGCAGCCCGCGCTCGCGCGCGGCCGCCAGCTCGACGTTGGCCTCACGGATCGCCGACGACACCACGACCGTGTCCACACCGTCGAGGTGGGCAGGGTCGTGGCCAACGTGCACCTCGGCGCCTTCTGCTGCGAGGGCCGTCAGCACCGGCGACTCCTTGGCGTCCGAGCCGCTGACCCGGCACCCACGGGCCAGCATCACCCGGGCGACGCCGGACATGCCCGAGCCACCGATGGCGATGAAGTGGACGGCCCCGAGCTCCTGCAGGGGCGCGACCGGCGCGCGGAAGTCGAAGCGCGGGTTCTGGCCGTTCACCGGCGCTCCGCGGCAGTGCTCCGGAACGCCTCGCCCACCAGGTCGGCGAGCAGCTCGTCGGCACCGCGCTCGCCGGCGGCCGCCGAGGCCCTGGCCATGGCGTCGACCCGCTCGCGGTCGCCGAGCAGCGGCAGCAGTGTCGAGTCGATCCAGCCGGGGGTGAGCGCGCTGTCGTCGACGAGGACGCCCCCACCCGCGGCCACCACGTCGACGGCGTTGAACCGCTGCTCGCCGTTGCCGATCGGCAACGGCACGTAGACCGCCGGCAGCCCGACCGCGGTCAGCTCGCACACCGTGTTGGCGCCTGCCCGGGCGACCACGACGTCGGCGGCGGCGTAGGCGAGGTCCATGCGGTCGGTGTAGGCAGCCACGACGTAGGGCGCGCCCGCGTCGGCGCCGGCGGGCTCGAACTCCTTGCCCGCACCGGTCAGGTGCAGCACCTGCACGCCGGCCCGCGACAGCTCGGCGACCCGGGCCTCGAACGCACCGTTGAGCCGCTGCGCGCCGAGCGAGCCACCGGTGACCAGCAGCGTCGGCGAGGTGTCCTGCAGCCCGAAGTGCGCCAGTGCCTCGGCCCTGCTGGCGTGCCGGTCGAGGCTGGTGATCTCGCGGCGCAGCGGCATCCCGATCGGCCTCGCGTGCGGCAGCCTGGTGCTGGGGAACGTCGTGGCGACGAACCGGGTCAGCCGGGCGCCGAGGCGGTTGGCGACACCGGCCCTGGCGTTCTGCTCGTGGACCACGATCGGGATGCGGCGGCGGCGGGCGGCGAGGTAGGCCGGCGTCGACACGTACCCACCGAACCCGACGACCACCTCTGCGTCGATGCGTTGGATGGCCCGCTCGGCAGCCACGACGGCGGCCCGCAGGTTGGCGGGCAGCCGGGCGAGGTCGGCAGACGGCCGGCGGGGCAACGGCACCTTGGGGACGGTGAGCAGCTGGTAGCCGCGCTCCGGCACCAGCCGGCTCTCCAGGCCCTGCTCGGTGCCGAGCGCCGCCACCGTGGTCGACGGGTCGCGGCGACGCAGGCAGTCGGCCAGTGCGAGCAGCGGCGAGACGTGGCCGGCGGTGCCGCCTCCGGCCAGCAGCACCGAGCTGGGCGCGGACGGAGCCATCAGCCTCGGCCTCGTCGCCCCGCGAGGACGGTCAGCGAACGGCGCACGACCGACGGCCGGGCGGACAGCGCCTCGGCGCAGCCGGGCTCGTTGCGGGCGAAGGACAGCACCATCCCGAGGGCCAGCATGGTGGTCAGCAGGGACGAGCCGCCGTAGGACACCAGCGGCAGCGGCACGCCGATGACGGGCAACAGCCCGATGACGGCGCCGATGTTGACGATCGCCTGGCAGACCACCCAGGCCATCACCCCGGCGGTGGCGATGCGCACGAAGAGGTCGTCGGTGCGCACCACGATGCGGTAGCAGACCAGGGCGAGCGCGCAGAACAACCCGAGCATGACGAGGGTGCCCGGCAGGCCGAGCTCCTCACCGAGGATGGCGAAGATGAAGTCGTTGTGCGCCTCGGGGAGCCAGGACCACTTCTCGCGGCTCGCCCCGAGGCCGACGCCCCACCAGCTGCCGTCGGCCAGCGCGTAGCGGCCGTGCAGCGGTTGGCGGGCCGCGCCGTAGGGGTCGGTGTCCTTGCCCAGCCACACGTCGAAGCGCGCCAGCCGGTTGGGGCTGGTGACGACCAGGAACACCGCCACCGCCGCGAACAGCCCACCCGCCCAGGCGAACAGCCGGACCGGCACGCCCGAGGCGAACAACACGGCAGCGATGACGGCACCCATGACCAGCACGGTCCCGAGGTCGTGGCCCAGCAGCACGAGGCCGACGGTCACGCCAGCCACCGGGACGAGGTACGGCACGAGGACGTGCTTGACCTGACCGAGCGAGCGGCGCTTGGCCGACAGGACGGTGGCACCCACCAGGACCAGCCCGAGCTTGGCGAGCTCGGAGGGCTGGAGCGTGACCGGGCCGAGCGCCAGCCAGTTGCGGTTGCCGTTGACGCTGACACCGAGCGGGGTCAGCACCAGCGCCTGCAGGGCCAGAGCACCCAGCAGGACCGGCAGGGCCAGTGCCTTCCAGACACGCAGCCGCAGCCGCGACGCGACAGCCAGCACGACGGCGCCTGCTGCGGCGAACTGGAGCTGCTTGCGGAAGAAGAGGTAGGGAGTGCCGTTGTCGGTCTCCACGAGCGACTTCACCGAGGACGCCGACAGCACCATGATCAGGCCGATGACCACCAGCACGACGGTCACGCTGAGCAGGACGTAGTAGCTGGTGACCGGCGAGTCGAGCCGCTTGAGGAACGCCGAGAACACCGAGCCCTCGGCGCGCGCGGCATCCCGGGTCCGCTGCGGCGCGGCAGTGGTGCTGCTCACGTCGCTACTCTCCTTGCTGGCCTGACGCCGCGGCGTGGCGCGCGACCGCCTCGGCGAAGGCGTCGCCGCGGGCGCCGTAGTTGTCGAACATGTCCATGGACGCAGCCGCCGGGGCGAGCAGCACGACGTCGCCGGGCTCGGCGAGCTCGGCCGCGCGCGCGACGACGAGGTCCATGACCCCAGTGTCCGTGCTCGGCACGTCGACGACGGGGACATCGGGCGCGTGTCGGGCCAGCGCCTGCGCGATCTGGGCGCGGTCGGCGCCGATCAGGACCACGGCCCGCAGCCGGTCGGCGGCATCGCGCACCAGCTCGTCGACGTCGGCGCCCTTGAGCAGCCCACCCGCGACCCAGACCACGTGCTCGAAGGCCCGCAGCGAGGCCGCGGCCGCGTGCGGGTTGGTGGCCTTGGAGTCGTCGACGAACCGCACCCCCTCGACGACGCCGGCGTCGGCGATGCGGTGCGGGTCGGGGGTGAACGCCCGCAGCCCGTCGCGCACGGCTGTGGGCGGGACGCCGTAGGCGCGGGCCAGTGCGGCGGCGGCGAGCGCGTTGGCCAGGGTGTGCGGCGCGAGGCTCGCGGCGGTGCCCTGCACGTCCGCCAGGGTGGCCAGCTCGGCCGCCGACGTCTTGCGCTGCTCGACGAACGCCCGGTCGGCGACGACGTCGTCGACCACCCCGACCATCGACAGGCCCGGCGTGCCGAGGGTGAAGCCGATGGCCCGGCAGCCCTCCTGCACCTCCGCCTCCTCGACGAGCCGCTCGGTGGCCGGGTCCTGGACGTTGTAGACGCAAGCCACCTTGGTGTTCGCGTAGACCTTGCCCTTGGCCCGCGTGTACTCCTCCATCGAGCCGTGCCAGTCGACGTGGTCGGGCGCGATGTTGAGGCAGGCCGAGGCGTGCGGGGCGAGCGAGTGCGACCAGTGCAGCTGGAAGCTGGACAGCTCGACCGCGATGACGTCGTAGGGCTGCGGGTGCAGGACCGCCTCGAGGATCGGCGTGCCGACGTTGCCGGCCGCGGTGGCGCGCAGCCCGGCCGCCTGCAGCATGGCGGCGAGCATGCGCACCGTGGTCGTCTTGCCGTTGGTGCCGGTGACGGTCAGCCACGGCGCAGGGCCGACGGCGGCGCGCATGCGCCAGGCCAGTTCCACCTCCCCCCACACCGGGACCCCCGCCGCCGCCGCGGCGGCGAGCAGCGGTTGGTCGGGGCGCCACCCCGGGGAGGTGACGACGAGGTCGGCAGCCGCGCCGGCCGGCATACCCTCCACGTGCTCGGCACCGACCCTGACGTCCACGCCGAGGATCTGCAGGATGCGCACCCGTTCGGCGAGCGCGGGTGACCGCTCGACGTCTGCCCCGTCGACCCCGATGACGTGGGCGCCCCGCTCGTGCAGCGCGTCGGCCGCCGCGAACCCGCTGACGCCCAGGCCGGCCACCACGACCCGCAGCCCGCCCCAGTCCGCGCCGCCGTCGGTCAGCCCGTCGAGGCGACCGCCGACCGGTGTCGCGTTCACTGGTGGGACCTCACGCCGCGCCCACCACCCACTCGGCGTAGAACAGCCCGAGCCCGAGGGCCACGAAGAGCCCGGCGATGATCCAGAACCTGATGACGATGGTGACCTCGGCCCAGCCGAGCAGCTCGAAGTGGTGCTGCAGCGGCGCCATCCGGAAGACCCGCTTGCCGGTCATCTTGAACGACCCCACCTGGATGATCACGGAGAGCGTGATCATGACGAACAGCCCGCCGAGGATGATGATGAGCAGCTCGGTGCGGGTGGTGATGGCCAGGCCCGCGAGCGCGCCGCCGAGTGCGAGCGCACCGGTGTCGCCCATGAAGATCTTGGCCGGCGAGGCGTTCCACCACAGGAAGCCGAAGCACGAGCCCATCGCCGCCGCCGCGACCACCGCGAGGTCGCGGGAGTCGCGGACCTCGTAGCACTTCAGCCCGGGGTTGATCTGGCAGTTCTGGTTGCCCTGCCAGATGCCGATGAGGACGTAGGCGGCGAACACCATGACCGACGCCCCGGTCGCGAGCCCGTCGAGCCCGTCGGTGAGGTTCACGCCGTTGGAGGTGCCGGCGATCATGAGGTTCGCCCAGATCACGAACAGGATCACCCCGACCAGGGTCCCGGCGAAGGCGAGGTCGAACGGGGTGTCGCGCACGAAGGAGATGTGGGTCGATCCCGGGGTGCGGTTCTTGCTGTTGGGGAACTGCAGCACGAGCACCGCGAAGATCACCGCGACGAGGGTCTGCCCCGCGAGCTTCTCCCCCGACCTCAGGCCGAGGCTGCGCTGCTTGGAGATCTTGATGTAGTCGTCGAGGAACCCCACCAGCCCGAGCCCCGCCATGAGGAACAGCACGAGGACGCCGCTCCAGGTGAGCGGCGTGGCGGTGACGGCGTGGGCGGCGCCGTAGGCGACCAGGCTGGAGCCGATGATGATGGCGCCCCCCATGGTCGGGGTGCCGCGTTTGGTGTGGTGGGAGGTCGGGCCGTCGTCGCGGATGAACTGGCCGTACCCGCGCCGGACGAGGAACTTGATGAACATCGGGGTGCCGAGCAGTGCACCGACCAGGGAGACGACGGCCGCGAGCAGCACAGCCTTCACGGTGCGTCCTCCATGGTGTCGTCGTCGGTCTGGTTGGCGGCGCCCGCTGCGGCCCCTTCTCCGGCCACCCGGTCTCCGAGCCACCGTAGTCCCGCGTCCCGGCTGGACTTGAACAACACGACGTCGCCGGAGCGCAGTTCTTCCGCGAGCAGCTCGTGGGCCGCGTCGGCGTCGGGGACCCACACCACCTCGTCGCCCCAGGAGCCCTCGTGCTGGGCTCCGGTGGCCATCGGCCGCGCGAGGTCGCCGACCACGACGAGCCGGGCCACGTTGAGCCGCACCGCTAGCCGGCCGATCGCGTCGTGCTCGACGGCGGACTCGTCGCCGAGCTCGAGCATGGACCCGAGGACCGCCCAGGTCCGTCGGCCGCGGCCCATCGCGACGAGCGCCTTGAGCGCCGCCCGCACCGAGTCCGGGTTGGCGTTGTAGGCGTCGTTGACGACGGTGACCCCATCCGGCCGCTCGCTGACCTCCATCCGCCAGCGGGAGGCCGGCCGGACCGACGCCAGCACCCTCACCGTCGAGTCGAGGTCGAGGCCGCACTCCAGCGCCGTGGCGACCACGGCGAGGGAGTTGGCGACGTGGTGCTCGCCGTGCAGGGGCAGGCTCACCTCCGCGGTCCCGTCGGGTGTCACGACCGTGTATGCCGGTCGGCCGGCCTCGTCGAGCCGGATGTCCTCGGCGCGGATCGCCGCGTCGCCCGTGGTCCCGACCAGCTGCACGCGGGCGCGGGTGCGCCCCGCCATGGCGCGCACCGCCGTGTCGTCGGCGTTGAGCACCGCGAGGCCCTCGGGCGGGAGGGCCTCGACCAGCTCCGCCTTGGCGGTGGCGATCGCCTCGCGGGAGCCGAACTCGCCCACGTGGGCGCTGCCCACGTTGAGCTCGATCCCGATCCGCGGCGGCGCGATGGTGGTGAGGTAGCGGATGTGGCCGATCCCGCGGGCGCCCATCTCCACGACGAGGAACCGCGTCTCGGGCCGGACCCGGAACACGGTGAGCGGGACCCCCACCTCGGAGTTCAGCGAGCCGACGGGGGCGACCGTCGGCCCGGCCACGGCCAGGACGGCGGCGAGCAGGTCCTTGGTCGAGGTCTTGCCCGAGGAGCCGGTGACGCCGATGACGGTCAGGTCGGGGTGGCGGTCGACGACCGCTCGGGCGAGCGTGGCCAGGCCGTCCTGGACGTCGGGCACGACGACGCAGGGCAGCTCCGGCACCTCGCGGGTGGTCATCGCCGCGACGGCGCCCTGCTCCGCTGCCCCGCGGACGAACTGGTGGCCGTCGAGCTGCTCCCCGACCCGGGCGATGTAGAGGCCGCCCGGTCCGGCCTCGCGCGAGTCGGTCACGACCGGTCCGTCGACGACCAGGGCGCTGGCGGCGGTCTCGTCCAGGCCGTGGAGGCGACCGCCGGTGACCTCCGCGATCTCCTTGAGCGACAGGGGAATCACTGGCCGGAACCCTCACCTGCAGCGTGCGTCGGCAGTGCCTCGAGCGCCTGACGGACCTCCTCGCGGTCGTCGAACGGATGCACCGTGCCGGCGACCTCCTGGCCGGTCTCGTGACCCTTGCCCACCACGGCCACGACGCTGCCCGGGCCGGCGGCGTGCGCGCTGCCGACCGCCGCGCGGATGGCCGCAGCGCGCCCGGCGACGTCGTGCAGTGCGGCGCGGCCACCACTCTCACGGGCGCCCGCGAGCACCGTCTCGCGGATCGTGCCCGGGTCCTCCGAGCGCGGGTTGTCGTCGGTGACGAACACCTCGTCGGCGTGCTGCGCCGCGGCGGCGCCCATGGCCGCGCGCTTGCCCCGGTCGCGGTCGCCGCCGGCCCCGAGGACCACGACGAGCCGCCCCGTGGTCGCGGGCCGCAGTGCCTGCAGGGCGGCGGAGACGGCGTCCGGGGTGTGTGCGTAGTCGACGACGACGAGGGGCAGGTCCTCGCGGCCCTCGACCTGGACCGGCTCCATCCGTCCGGGCACGTGCGGGTCGGCCGCGAGGGCGGACTCCACCTGGTCCGGGTCCGTGCCGGACCCGAGCAGCGCCAGGGCCGCCATCGCGGTGTTCACCACGTTGAAGTCGCCGGGCAGAGCCGAGCGCAGCGACAGCGCCACCCCGTTCCCGGTCACCGTGAAGGCGGAGTGGTCTGCGGTGTCGACCTCCACCCGGTAGGTCGCCTCGCGGTCCGTGGAGGACACGGTCACCACCGGGATGCTCGCCAGCGAGGCGAGCTCGGCGCCCCACTCGTCGTCGACGCACACGATGCCGCGGCGGGCGCGCTCGGGGGTGAACAGCGAGGCCTTGGCGAGGAAGTAGTCGCGCATCGTGGGGTGGAAGTCGAGGTGGTCCTGGCTGAGGTTGGTGAACAGCGCGACGTCGTAGACGACGCCATCGACCCGGTGCTGGGCCAGGGCGTGGCTGCTCACCTCCATGACGCAGGTGTCGACTCCGCGCTCGCCCATCAGCGCCAGCAGCGCGTGCAGCACGGTGGCCTCCGGCGTCGTGCGCACCGACGTCACCCGCTCCTCGCCGATGCGGGTCTCCACCGTGCCCACGAGGCCGGTGGTGTGGCCCAGGGCGACGAGCGCCGAGTTGACGAGGTAGGCCGTGGTGGTCTTGCCGTTGGTCCCCGTGATCCCGACCATCCGCAGCGGCAGGTCCGTCGTGCCGTAGAGGTGGGCGGCCAGCCGGCCCACCACGGACCGCGGGCTTTCCACGAGCAGACGTGGCACCGCGATGCCGGCCTCGTCGAGCAGCCGCGCGCCCGCCGCATCGGTGAGCACCGCGACGGCCCCGGCCGCGAGGGCGTCTCCCGCGTAGGAGGCGCCGTGCGCGTTGGCGCCCGGGAGGGCGGCATACAGGTCGCCGTCGGCGATGTCGGCCGAGCTCAGGCTGACGCCGCGGACGTCACGGTCCGCGCCCTCGAGGAGCGCGCCGACCGGGCCCCCGAGGTCGGAGAGCAGGCGCGGGCGCACGTGCTCGGGGCGGGGTGAGGACACGGAAGGGGAGGATACCGTCAGCGCACTCAGCGCCCGCCGCGCGACTTGGTGTCGCGGATCACCGCTGGGTCGTTCTTGGCAGGCGTCCTGGTCGGGTGGATCTGGGCCACCGGCGCCTTGGTGCCGGTCGGTGGGATCTGCAGCTCCTGGAGCGCGTAGGTCATCACGTCGTGGAACACCGGGCCGGCGACGGCGCCGCCGAAGTAGCCCTTGATCGGCCGCTGCAGCGTCACCGAGACCACGACCTGGGGGTCATCCGCCGGGGCGAACCCGATGAAGCTCGCGGTCTTGCCGGAGTAGCCGCCCACGCGCGCGTCGTAGCGGTCGGCCGTGCCGGTCTTGCCGGCGACGCGGTAGCCCTTGATCTTCGCCTCTGGCGCGGTGCCCTCCTTGCCGACGACGCCCTCGAGCATGTCGCGGACCTCCTGAGCGGTCTTGGGCGAGACCACTTTCACCCCGTCCGGGTGCTGCGCCTCGACCCAGTCGCCGTGGCCGTCCTCGGTGGCCGCGACGATGCGTGGCGGGACCCGCACGCCGCCGTTGGCGATGGTCTGGAAGACGCCGGTCGCCTGCAGCGAGTTGAGCGACAGCCCTTGGCCGAACAGCACGGTGTAGCGCTGCGAGCCGTTCCAGTCCTTGACGTTGGTGAGCAGGCCGGGTCCCTCTCCGGGGAAGCCCATGCCGGAGGTCTGGCCGAGGCCGAACTTGCGGAAGTACTGGTACATCGTCTTCGCCGGCACCCGCTCGCCCGCGAGGATGGTGCCGATGTTGGAGGACTGGGCCAGCACCCCGGCGAAGGTGAGGTACTCGGTCGGGTGCGGGTGGCTGTCGTGGAACGCCTTGTTGTCCGCGCGGTAGATCTGGTTGGGCACCTCGACGACCGTGGACGGCGTGACTGCGCCCTCCTCGATCGCGGCCGCCGCCGTCATGACCTTGCCGGTGGAGCCGGGCTCGTAGACCTCGTTGAAGGCGCGGTTGGTCCAGTTGCCCTTGGACTGGCCGGGCTGGTTCGGGTCGAAGGTGGGGTACGACGCGACGGCGAGCAGCTCACCGGTGCGGACGTCCTGGACGACCACCGTGCCGGACAGCGCCTGCGTCTGGATCACCTTCTGCGCCAAGGCGTTCTGGGCGAACCACTGCAGGTCGGAGTCGATCGTGAGCCGCACGTCCTTGCCGGGCACCGGCGGGATGGTCTCCTGCCTGGCGTTCGGGATCGGCCGGCCGTCCTGGGACTGCTCGTAGATGGTCTTGCCGGCCTTGCCCCGCAGCGTGGAGTCCATGAGCACCTCCAGCCCCGCGCCGGCCGTGCCGTCGGCCTGCAGGAAGCCGACGAGGGAGGCGGCCGCCGTGGAGGTGGGGTACATCCGCTCGGCGGTGATCTCGGAGTAGATGCCGTTGACCCCGAGCTCGGAGATCTTGCGCCAGGTGAGCGGGGTGACGTTCTTCTGCAGCACGCGGTAGCGGGCGCTGCCGGTGAGCTCCTTGGTGAGCTCTGGGACCGGGATGCCCAGCAGCGGGGACAGGTCCGCAGCGGCGCCCGCGACGCCGACCTTGGTCCGCACCCCGTCGACCGTCTTGACGTACTCGGGGACCGCGGTCTGGTCCACGGTCACGGTCCGGCGCTCGATGCTCGAGGCGAGCACCACCCCGTTGCGGTCGACGATCGAGCCACGCAGGGCCGGGAGCGCGACGGTGGCGGTGCGCTGGCTCTGCGCGTCCTTGGAGACCGCGGAGGCGTCGAAACCCTGCAGCCGCAACAGCTGCGCCGCGAAGACGCTGAACACGAACAGGACGAGGACCGTCATCGTGCGCATCCGCCGACGCGGGCTCGGCCGGTCCAGGTGCAACCGGCGTCCGCCCGGGCGACGCGGCGGGCCGCCGCCCCTCGCGGGTCGCTTCGTCCTCGGCCGGCCACCCTTGCCGTCACCGGTGGCGCGCGCCGTGCCAGCGGCCTTGGGGTGCTGGGCGGGCCGGCCGGCGTGCGGCGGAGCCTGGCGCCGGCCCGACGCCGTCGCGGAGGGTCGCTGGCGCTGGGCTCCGGGGCGGGTGCCTCGGGTCTGCGTCACGTCTACCTCTGTCCGGGGGCTGGCTCTGGGGGTGGTCCTGGTCGTCGGCTACTGCGCCGGCGCGGCGGGCGTCGCTGGCTTGGTGGCCGGCGTGGTGGGCTTCTTCGGGGCCGGCTTGGTGCTGGTGCTGGTCGTGGTCGCCTTGGTCTTCGCGTTCACGCTGGTCACGGTGGTCACCACCGAGCCGTCGGGCTTGTTGGTCA
>DASUKI010000310.1:0-4604 GCA_036278855.1 Pedococcus sp. | reverse complement strand
TGGGCGACGGGCACGGTCAGGAAACCATCCGGCGTTCGCACCGGCGCCGCCCCCACCTTCGGGTGGATGACGGCGGAGCGCCTGTGCCGGGTGTTGTCACCGGCGGCACGGCAGACGTGGGCGGTGTCGAGGTCTGCCTGCTGGGTTCGCCGCTGAGGGCCTGTGGACAACCAGTGGGCAGCCATCGTCCCAGCACAGGAAAGTGATTGGTGGACAAGTTCTAACCTGTCCACCATTCACTTTCCTGTGCTGAGTGCGGTCGTATGCCGCGGCCATCAGGGGAAGCTGACCACCACGCTGGTAGCCGGCAGGTTCGAGGAGACCCGGTGCCAGGACCAGCCCTCGCTGTCGCGCGTCCGGGTCCACTCACGGTCCCCGACGCGCACCCGGGTGGCGCCGAACTGGTCGGCCTTCGCCACGGCATACGCGCCGGCGCTCCAGGCCTGCCGCTCGCTGGGCGCCCGCACCGTGACGTTGCGGCCGGACACGGCTGCGGCCGCTCCGAGCTCGGCCTTCAGCGCCTTCTGGAGTCCGGCCGCGTCGCCCTGCGAGGCGTCGTCGAGGCGGCAGCCGAGCCCTCCGGGGGAGTGGCCGCTCAGCGTGGACGCCAGTAGCCGGCCCTGCTGCTCGTGGTCGGCGTAGGCCTCGGGATAAGCGCTGCGCTGCACCTTCTGGGCGATCTCGGTGATCCGCATGCCCTCGTAGCCCTTGATCTTCACGAGCGCGTCGTAGAAGGCGTTGGCTGCGTAGACGGGGTCGAGCAGCTGCTCGCGCGTCCCCCAGCCCTGGCTCGGTCGCTGCTGGAACAGCCCCACCGAGTCGCGGTCCCCGTAGGTGAGGTTGCGCAGCTTGCTCTCCTGGATCGCCGTGGCGATCCCGATCGTGGCCGCGCG
Source organism: Pedococcus sp. (assembly GCA_036278855.1). Classification (GTDB taxonomy): domain Bacteria; phylum Actinomycetota; class Actinomycetes; order Actinomycetales; family Dermatophilaceae; genus Pedococcus. Next base: position 3,711 of record DASUKI010000310.1, on the reverse strand, counting down.
GGCGGGCAGGCCACGCTTCTCTGCCACCGCGTCGATGGTTGCTGCGTATGCCGTCTGGCTCGGGTTGAAGGTCACGTTCTGTCCCAGCGCGGTCGCCTGGCACTGCGGCCCACCGAGGTTGTGCATCAGCCCCCTGGCGCCCAGCACGCCGGCCACGACCAGCCCAGCGGCGAACAGGACCAGGACCACGCGCGTGAGGGCCCTGCGAAGCGGCGAGTGATGCTCCTGCTCGGCGAGCACGACCCGGGGGCGGCTAGTCGTTGGCATGCAGTGCCGAGTTGAGGACGATGCCGTGGCCGTCGCGCGCGCGGGCCTCGACGGTCCCGGTCACCGAGTTGCGGATGAACAGCAGGCGGTCCTGACCGGACAGCTCGCGCGCCTTGACCACGCGACCGTCGGCGAGGGTGACCTTGGTGCCGGCGGTGAGATAGAGGCCGGCCTCCACGACGCAGTCGTCGCCGAGCGCGATGCCCAGTCCGGCCTCAGCGCCCAGCAGGCAGCGTTCGCCGATGCTGACCCGCTCGGTGCCGCCGCCGGACAGGGTGCCCATGGTTGAGGCGCCGCCGCCGATGTCCGAGCCGTCCCCGACGACCACTCCCTGGCTGATCCGCCCCTCCACCATCGAGGCGCCCAGCGTGCCGGCGTTGTAGTTGACGAAGCCCTCGTGCATCACGGTGGTGCCCGGGGAGAGGTGGGCACCGAGGCGCACCCGGTCGGCGTCGCCGATCCGCACGCCCGGGGGCACGACGTAGTCGACCATGCGCGGGAACTTGTCGATCCCGAGGACCTGGACGGGGCCGCGGGTGCGCATCGCCGCACGGGTCAGCTCGAAGCCGTCGACGGCGCAGGGGCCCTGGGTGGTCCAGACGACATTGACGAGCACCCTGAAGAGACCGTCGAGGTTGACCGTGTTGGGCGCGACCAGGCAGTGCGAGAGCAGGTGCAGGCGCAGGTAGGCATCTGCGGGGTCCGCGGGTGGGTCGTCGAGGTCGAGCTCGGTCGTGACGAGCTCGCGACGCACCCGCCGCACGTCGTCCTTGCCGACCAGTGCCTCGAGCTCAGCTGGGGCGTTGGACCCGACAGGGCGCTGACCGAGGACCGGCTGCGGGTACCAGGCGTCGAGGACGGAGCCGTCCTCGTGGACGGTCGCCAGTCCGTGCCCCCAGGCGCTGCGCTCGCTGCTCATGGCGCCCAAGCGTACGAGACCGGGGTGAGTGCCTGAGACCAGTCCCTGGCCCCGGCTCAGGCACTCAACCCGGTGGATACAGTGCGGGACATGGCGAACACCCCCGTGCTGGACCCGTCCGCAGACGTCGTCGAGCTCACCGCGGCCCTGTGCGACATCGAGTCCGTCTCGCTCGGCGAGGGGGCGATCTGCGACGCGATCGAGGCCGCCCTCGCGCCCCTGGGCCACCTGGAGGTCACGCGCATCGGCAACTCCCTGGTGGCACGCACGAGCCTGGGCAGGGGTGAGCGCGTGGTGCTCGCCGGTCACATCGACACGGTGCCGCTCACCACGGACCCGCCCAACCTGCCCACCCGGCGGCGGGGTGAGGACCTGTGGGGTCGCGGGACCGTCGACATGAAGGGCGGGGTCGCCGTCCAGCTCAAGGCGGCACTGCTGGCCGAGCCGAGCCGTGACCTGACCTTCGTCTTCTACGAGGGCGAGGAGATCGACAGCGCCTACAACGGGTTGCTGCACATCCAGGAGCAGCGCCCCGACCTGCTCGCCGACGCCGACTTCGCGGTGCTGCTCGAGCCAACCGGCGCCATCGTCGAGGGGGGTTGCAAGGGCACCCTGCGGGCCGAGGTTACGACGAAGGGCATCGCCGCGCACTCGGCCCGACCGTGGAACGGGCACAACGCCATCCACGACGCCGCTGAGGTCCTGACCCGCCTCGCCGAGTACCAGCCGCAGACGGTGGTCGTCGACGGACTGGAGTACCGCGAGGCGATGAACGCGGTGGGGATCGCGGGCGGAATCGCCGGCAACGTGATCCCGGACCGCTGCGTCGTGACCGTGAACTACCGCTACGCCCCTGACAAGTCGCCGCAGGACGCGGTCGCCGTCGTGCAGCAGCTGTTCAGCGGCTACGTGGTCACGGTCAGGGACAACGCCGGCGGGGCGCGACCCGGGTTGGACCTCCCGGCGGCCAAGGCGTTCGTCGAGGCGCTGGGCGTCGACGTCGTCGCCAAGCAGGGGTGGACCGACGTCGCCCGCTTCGCCGACCTGGGCATCGCGGCGGTCAACTTCGGCCCCGGCGACCCGAACCTGGCCCACCACGACGAGGAGCGCTGTCCGGTGGCGCAGCTGGCCGACGCGGAGGCGGCGCTGCTGCGCTGGCTGGCCTGACGGGGTCCACGTCTGACCGGTACCTGCCCACGCCGCAGGCTCGTGCGGCGTAGGTTGGCGACGTGACCGACCTGACCGACCAGAGCGACCTGAGCAACCTGCGCGAGCCGACGCAGCCGGCTGAAGGCGAACCGCTCTTCGACTACCACACCGGGCCGGTGACCCTGCGCGGGTCGCGCGTGCCGAGCAGCACCACCGACCAGCGGCTGCTGGACAACCAGGGCAGCGCCGAGTGGCTGCACGCCGACCCGTGGCGGGTGATGCGCATCCAGAGCGAGTTCGTCGAGGGGTTCGGCGCGCTGGCCGAGCTCGGACCCGCGGTCAGCGTGTTCGGCTCGGCACGCACCAAGCCGGGCTCGCCGTACTACGCACTCGCGGAGGAGGTCGGTGCGCGGCTGGTCAGGGCCGGGTACGCCGTGATCACCGGCGGGGGACCGGGTGCCATGGAGGCGGCGAACAAGGGCGCTGCCGCAGCGGGCGGCGCGTCGGTCGGGCTGGGCATCGAGCTGCCGTTCGAGCAGGGGCTCAACGACTACGTCAACCTCGGGGTGAACTTCCGGTACTTCTTCGCCCGCAAGACGATGTTCGTCAAGTACGCCGAGGGGTTCATCGTGCTGCCGGGCGGCTTCGGCACGCTCGACGAGCTCTTCGAGGCGGTCACCCTCGTGCAGACCCAGAAGGTCACCTCGTTCCCGATCGTGCTCATGGGCACGGACTACTGGGGTGGGCTGCTCGACTGGCTCAAGGCCTCCGCCCTCGACCACGGGACGATCAGCGAGAAGGACCTGCGCCTGCTGAAGGTCACCGACGACCTCGACGAGGCGGTGCGCACGATCGTCACCTCCGACCGCCGGATCGCCTCCGAGCAGAAGGCGGCGGAGGAGCAGGCTGCTGTGGAACAGAAGGCGGCCGACGAGCAGGCGGCGTCCTCGTAGCGGACCGAACGAGGCTGGACGAGCGCTCGTGGGGGCCTCATCATGGGGCGATGACGGTCTCGCCGCTCCCCCGATACGGCGACGTGGTCGTCGGGCGCGACGTCGCCGGGCGGACGCTGCGGGTCTCGGGACATCCCGAGTCCGGTCGCGTCGTCCTGTCCATCTGGCAGGACACCGTGTGCCGGGCCACGGTGCGACTGGCCCCCGAGGACGTGCCCGACATGCTGGCCATGCTGGTGCGCGCGGCCCTGCGCACCGAGGACGACGCACCGTCGCAGGGGTTGGGCAGCGCAGGCTGAGCCGTCCCGAGTGGGTCCGGCACAGCGGTTCGTGCGACGATCACCCCCGTGATCTGGGTGCTGTTCATCGTGGTGGCCGTCCTGCTGGTCGGGGCGTTCGCAGCGCTGCTCACCGGCCGGATCC
>DASUKI010000309.1:0-23290 GCA_036278855.1 Pedococcus sp. | reverse complement strand
GTTCGCCACCACGTAGCCGCCCTCGACGTCCTTGCCGACCCCCATGACCATGGGGTGCTCGTTGCCCCGCGCGGCCTGGCTGCGGAGCACGTCGCCCAGGCTGACCTTCTCGCGGTCGGGGTTGGGGATCTCGATGCCGATTGCGGACTTGCCCGGGATCGGGCTGAGGATGCGCACGTCAGCCGATGCGACGGCATACGCGATGTTCCTGGAGAGTGCGGTGACGCGCTCGACCTTGACGCCCGGGCCCAGCTCGACCTCGTAACGGGTCACCGTCGGGCCCCGGGTGAACCCGGTGACCTGGGCGTCGATCTCGAACTGGTCGAGGACCTCGGTGAGCGACTCCACGACGCGGTCGTTGGCCGCGCTGCGCGTCTTGTGCGGCGACCCGGGCTCCAGCAGCGCGTTGTCGGGCAGCATGTAGGTCACGTCGCCAGCGAGCGCGAGCTGCTCGACTCGCTGGGGCAGCGGGCTCGTGGGCGGCGCCTCCAGCGGCGCCTTGACGTCGACGGCCGGGCTCTGCGCCGCCCCGCCCGGCTCCAGGGTGGAGGAGGGGGCGAGCACGCCCGGGGAGGTGGGTCGCTTCTCACCCGGCCGCAACCGGCGACCGTCCGGCGCCACCTGGGCAGCCTGCTCGAAGGCGACGTCGCCCACCATCGGCCCGTCCGGGTCCGGCACACCCCGGCGCCGCCGCCTCGCCTTGTCCGGCACCTCGACGGTCCGGTCCACCTGGTCCGCCGGCGCGCCACGGTGCAGCAGGTGGTCGCGCAGCTCACGCAGCCGGGTCGGGATCTGGTGCACGGGCGTGGCGGTCATGACGAGCACGCCGAAGAAGCCGAGCATCAACAGGATCGGGACGGTGCCGTAGACGGACACCGCTGCCTCGAGCGGGCTGGAGGCGAGGAACCCGATGATGCCGCCGCCGTCCCGCATGAGGTCTGCGCCCTGCGGCGGGGTGGGGATGCCGCGGGCGACGTGGACCAGCCCGGACGCCGAGAACGCCAGGGCCCCGAGGCCGATCCCGATGCGCGAGTTCGCGGCCTCGTCCTGCGGAGCCCGCAGCAGCCGCACCCCGAGGAACAGCAGGGCCAGGGGGACGGCGTAGGCAACGCGACCGAACGTCCCCGCCACGACAGCGTGGATCACGTCGCCGACCGCACCGTTGAAGGACCACCACTCGCGCGCCGCGACCACGATGGCCAGGCCGATGAGGGCGAAGCCGAGGCCGTCCCGACGGTGCTCGGGCTCGAGGTCGCGGGCGCTGTGACCGACCCTGCGGACGGCGCCACCGGCGACGTGTGCCATGCCCATCCAGGTGCCGCGGACAGCGCGCAGGGGCAGCGGCAGCCCGCCACCGCGCTGCTTGCCCCGGGCCGGGGACTTGCGAGGTGCGGTGCCGCGCCGGTTGGCCGGGCGCGTGGCGGTGCCGCCGCGCCCCTGACCGGTGGAGGAGCGCGACGAGGTGGACGGACGGGTCGCCATGGTCCGCAGGCTATCGCGAAGGTCACTTCGGAAACACGCGTCACACGCGTTTCACCTGGCTCAATGTGGCCGGACCAAACTCCCCCGAACGGTCGACGGCAGTGCCGAGGTTCGGTCAGAACCGCAGGTCAGCCGTGGTGCCGTCAGCAGGACGGTGCGACCCTGAGAGTGCGTCTGGCGGGGCCTGCGCCGACGACCGGGACCACCTTCCCGGCGTCGGCGCAGGCGCACCGGGCCCCAAGGGGGACGTGGTGCGTAGGTGCGCAGGGCTCCCTGCCCCGCCAGATCCTGCCTGCGGCAGGGGCGCCGTCTCAGATGACGGAAAGTCCTGCCCGGCGGCTGGATGGCCGGCCCGAGCCGGCGCTACCGTCGTCCCCAGGTCATGAGTGCCAGCGCGAAGCCCCGGCTTGCTGGCCAGCAACCCTCCTCCGCGGTGGGGTGCTCCGGGTGACGACCGGGTCGGCTGCACCCGCGGTCGGCAAGCGCGGACCCGCGACGCCGGGTCCACCGGACCCGAGGAGCCGTCGCACATGTCGATCGCCAGCACGCCACCCACCACGCCCACCCGCGCCCTGCGTGCCACCGCCCCGGATGCCACCCCGCCGCGTGACAGCGCGCCGCTCGCCCAGGCACGCCACCACCTGCGGCCGGTTCCTGACACCGGTCACGCCCCGCTCGGCGAGGCGCGAGCCCTCCCGGCCGTGCTGTCGGAGTCGCTGGTCGCGCCGACCCTGACCGGAGCGGTCCACTACGCGAACTTCGACCACGCCGCCTCGACGCCTGCCCTGGTCAGCGTGAAGCAGGCGGTCGACACTGCCCTGCGGACCTACTCCTCCGTGCACCGGGGCAACGGGTGGGCCTCGAGGGTGACCTCCGCCTGGTACGAGCAGGCTCGCGAGGAGGTGCGTGCCTTCGTCGGCGCCGGGGCTCGGGACGAGGTCGTCTTCACCCGGAACAGCACCGACTCGTTCAACCTGCTCGCCCGTGTGCTGCCCCGCCACACCGAGGTGTTCGTGTTCGAGTCCGAGCACCACGCCGCCCTGCTCCCCTGGCCCGCGCGCCGCACCCACCACCTGCCGGTGCCCGGCAGCACCGACGATGCGGCACGGTTGTTGCGCTCCGCCCTCGATGAGCACCAGGCGGCCAACCGGCTGGTCGTGCTGGCGGGCGCCTCGAACGTGACCGGCGAGGTGTGGCCGATCCGTGAGCTGGCCGCGATCGCCCGGCGCGCGGGCGCCCGGGTCGTCCTCGACGCTGCTCAGTACGCGCCGCACCGACCGGTCGACCTCGACGAGCTCGGCGTCGACTACGTCGTGCTGTCCGGTCACAAGCTCTACGCGCCGTTCGGGGCCGGCGTCCTCGCGGGGCGACGCGACTGGCTCGACGCGGCCACGCCCTACCTCGCCGGAGGTGGCGCGACGAAGGCGGTGACCGAGCGCGGGGTCGTGTGGCACGAGGGTGCGGCACGGCACGAGGCGGGCAGTCCCAACGTCATCGGCGCAATCGCCCTGGCTGCGGCCTGCCACGCGCTGCGCACCCACCGGTCGGCGGTCGAGCGGCACGAGGAGGCACTCGGCCGGCAGCTCCTCGAGGGGCTCGAGTCGATCGAGGGCGTCGAGACCTACTCGCTGTTCGCCAGGGACCACGAGCGGGTCGCCGTGGCGACGTTCACCATCGACGGGCTGGACTCGTCCCTCGTGTCCGCGGCCCTGTCGGCCGAGCACGGTATCGGGGTGCGGGACGGCAAGTTCTGCGCGCACCTGTGCGTCGACGCCCTCCTCGACGACCCGTATGCCGCGCGGCCGGCAACCGCCGTCCGTGCCAGTGTCGGGCTGGCCACCACCTCTGAGCACGTCGAGCGGCTGCTCTCAGCGGTGGCCGACCTGGCCGCCAACGGACCTCGCGCCGAGTACGTCCACGGACCCCACGGCTGGGCGCCGGTCCGCGACCCCCGCGCCCTCGACATCGCACGCCCCTGGTAGGAGCCCACCCCCCGGACCCCCGCCCTAACCTTTGCTAGCACAGGTTAGGGAATGGCGGACAGGTTAGAACGTGTCCACCATTCACCAACGTGTGCTGAGTTGCGGGCTGAGGCGTCAGGCCTGGATGACCACCGGGATGATCATCGGGCGGCGGCGGATCTTGCCGCCGACCCACGAGCCGACCGCCCGACGCATGACCTGCTCGAGCTGGTAGGAGTCGGTGACGCCGTTGCCCGTCGCATCGGCCAGCGCCTGCTCGATCTTGGGCCTGACCTGGTTGAAGATCTCGTCGTCCTCGGCGAATCCGCGGGCGGTGATCTCGGGCCCGGCGGCGATCTTGCCCGTGGCCGCGTCCATCACGACGATCACCGAGATGAAGCCCTCGTCGCGCAGGATGCGGCGGTCCTTGAGCAGGGCCTCGTCGAAGTCCCCGACGGACGAGCCGTCGACGTAGATGTAGCCGCACTGCACGGCCCCGGCGACCTTCGCCCGGCCCTTCACGAGGTCGACGACGATGCCGTCCTCGGCCAGCACGACCCGGTCGCGGGGGATGCCGGTCTTCACGGCGAGCTCGGCGTTGGCGACGAGGTGACGCCACTCGCCGTGGACCGGCATGACGTTGCGCGGCTTGACGACGTTGTAGCAGTAGAGCAGCTCTCCCGCGCTGGCGTGGCCGGACACGTGGACCTTGGCGTTGCCCTTGTGGACGACGTTGGCGCCCAGGCGCATCAGGCCGTTGATGACGCGGTAGACGGCGTTCTCGTTGCCCGGGATGAGCGAGGATGCCATGAGGACGGTGTCGCCCACGCCGACGTCGATCCGGTGGTCGCGGTTGGCCATCCGCGACAGCGCAGCCATCGGCTCGCCTTGCGAGCCGGTGCAGACCAGCACCACCTGGTCGTCGCGCAGGTTGTCGAGCTTCTTGACGTCGACCAGGACGCCGTCCGGCACGTGGAGGTAGCCGAGGTCGGCGGCGATGCCCATGTTGCGCACCATCGACCGACCCACCATGGCGACCTTGCGCCCGGCCTTCTCCGCGGCGTCGAGCACCTGCTGGACGCGGTGCACGTGGGAGGAGAAGCACGCGACGATGATCCGGCGCTGCGCGTCGCGGAAGACCTTGTCGATCGCCGGGGCGATGTCCCGTTCCGGCGTCGTGAACCCCGGCACCTCGGCGTTGGTCGAGTCCGTCATGAACAGGTCCACGCCCTCCTCCCCGAGCCGGGCGAAGGCCCGCAGGTCGGTGAGCCGGCCGTCGAGCGGCAGCTGGTCCATCTTGAAGTCGCCGGTGTGCAGGACCGTCCCACCCGGCGTGCGCACGAAGACCGCGAGGGCGTCGGGGATCGAGTGGTTGACCGCCACGAACTCGCAGTCGAACACCCCCAGCTTCTCGCGCATGCCCTCCTTGACGCCCAGCGTGTAGGGCGTGATCCGGTGCTCCTTGAGCTTGGCCTCGACCAGGGCGAGGGTCAGCATGGACCCGACCAGGGGGATGTCGGGCTTGAGCTTGAGCAGGTACGGCACGGCCCCGATGTGGTCCTCGTGGCCGTGCGTCAGCACGATCGCCTGGATGTCGTGGAGGCGGCCCTCGACGTACTCGAAGTCCGGCAGGATCAGGTCGACCCCGGGCTGGTGGTCCTCGGGGAACAGCACCCCGCAGTCGATGACCAGCAGCTGGCCCGCGTGCTCGAGGACCGCCATGTTGCGACCTACCTCGCCGAGCCCGCCGAGGGCGACGATCCGGACGCCACTGGGGTCGAGGGGCGCGGGTGTGGCCAGCTCGGGGTGCGGATGGCTCACAGGAGACCCGACTCCTTCAGTCCGGACCGCAGTACCTCGAGGTGCTCCGGTGGGGACTCCACGAGTGGCAGCCGGACCGTGGCGTGCTCGAGGACGCCGAGCTCCACCAGCGCGGCCTTGGCCATGATCGCTCCCTGCGACGTGCTCATGATTGCGTCGACAGCGGGGATCAGTCGCCGGTGGATCTCGCGGGCGGCCGTCAGGTCACCGGCGTCGACGGCGGTGAGCATCGCGGCATACTCCCTGCCCGCGACGTGGCCCACCACGCTCACCACGCCGGTCGCCCCCATGGCCAGCCACGGCAGGTTGGTCTCGTCCGCGCCCGAGAAGTAGAGCAGGTCCGTCGCGGCCATCACCTTGGTGCTCGCCCACGGGGAGCCCTTCGCGTCCTTGACGGCCACGATCGTCGGCACCTGGGAGAGCTCTACAAGCGTCTCGGTGTCGAAGGGGATGCCGGTGCGGCTGGGGATGTCGTAGAGCATCACCGGGAGCTCGGTCGACGCGGCGACCGTGCGGCAGTGCGCGACGACTCCCGCCTGGGTTGGCTTGTTGTAGTAGGGCGTGACGAGCAGCAGGCCGCTCGCCCCGGCGTCGAGCGCGCGGCGCGCCATCTCGACGGAGTGCGCGGTGGCGTTGGACCCGATCCCGGCGACGACCTTGGCGCGGTCGCCGACCGCCCCGGCGACCAGGCGCACCACCTCGATGCTCTCGTCGTCGCTCAGCGTGGCCGACTCGCCAGTCGTGCCGTTGACGACGATGCCGTCGTGCCCGGTGGCGACCAGGTGCTCAGCCACCCCGCGCACGCCGTCGGGATCGAGGCTCCCGTCCGGGTGCATCGGGCTCACCATGGCGGTCAGGAGACGACCGAACGGGCTCTGCGTGCTCATGCGTGCAGGCTATCGTCCCGGCCGCCGGCGCCCACTGCACGAGTCGACGGGAAGTCGCCAGTTTGGCGGCAAGTCGGCGCCGGGCGGCACCATCGGCGCGGGTTAGGCTGCCTGCGTGCAGCAGTACCTCGACCTCCTCGACGACGTCCTGACGAACGGCACCGACAAGTCGGACCGGACCGGCACCGGCACTCGCTCGGTGTTCGGGCGCCAGATGCGCTTCGACCTCGCCGAGGGGTTTCCCGTCCTGACCACCAAGAAGCTGCACCTGAAGTCGATCATCGGGGAGCTGCTGTGGTTCCTCCGTGGTGACTCCAACGTGCGGTGGCTGCAGGAGCGCGGTATCACCATCTGGGACGAGTGGGCCGACGAGAACGGCGACCTCGGCCCGGTCTACGGCTACCAGTGGCGCTCCTGGCCGACGCCTGACGGCGGCCACGTCGACCAGGTCGCCAAGGTCATCGAGTCGATCCGCACCAACCCCGACAGCCGCCGCCACATCGTCAGCGCCTGGAACGTCGCCGACGTCGACGACATGGCCCTGCCGCCGTGCCACACCATGTTCCAGTTCTACGTGGCCGAGGGGAAGCTCTCCTGCCAGCTCTACCAGCGCTCGGCCGACATCTTCCTGGGCGTGCCGTTCAACATCGCGTCCTACGCCCTGCTCACGATGATGGTCGCCCAGGTGTGCGACCTCGAGCCGGGCGACTTCGTGCACACGCTCGGCGACGCCCACCTGTACTCCAACCACGTCGAGCAGGCGCGGCTCCAGCTGACGAGGAAGCCGTTCCCCCTGCCGCACATGAAGATTGCGTCCGGCAGGCAGATCGACGAGTTCGACCTGGGCGACTTCGAGCTGGTGGGCTACGAGGCGCACCCATCGATCAGGGCCCCCATTGCCGTGTGAGCTGCGGTCGCGCTGACCGGGACACCACGGCGACGGGCATCGCGGGCGCCGTCTGAGGCGACCACGCGGCATACCGCATAGCCTGTCGCCCATGACGAACGTGACGCTCATCGCGGCGGTGGGACGCAACGGCGTGATCGGCGTCGACAACGCGATGCCGTGGCGCATCCCCGAGGACTTCGCGTTCTTCAAGCGCACCACGATGGGCCACCCGATGGTGATGGGCCGCAAGACGTTCGACTCGATCGGGCGGGCGCTGCCGGGACGGCGCACCATCGTCGTGACCCGCCAACCACACTGGACGCACCCCGACGTGGAGACGGCCCACTCGCTCACCGAGGCGCTGTCGCTGGCTGGGCCTGCCGACGAGGTGTTCGTCTGCGGCGGTGGGCAGGTCTACGCGGACGCGATGCCGTACGCACAGCGGCTCCTGATCACCGAGGTCGACCAGTCTCCCGAGGGCGACGCGCGGTTTCCCGAGATCGACATCTCGGACTGGCGTGAGGTGAGCCGGGAGGCGCGCGACGGGTTCAGCTGGGTGGCCTACGAGCGGGCGCCCTGAGCCGCGGGGTGGTCGAGGGTCGGGTCCGGGTGAAGTCATCTGCTTGAGATCTGGCCAATTAAGCTAAGATCTTCATATGCCGTCAGTGAAGCACAATGGTTGCCGCGCCACCGTGATCGGCGACGTCGTGGGATCGCGCCGGGCTCGCGACCGCGGCGCGCTGCACCGCCGGATCCAGCGCGTCCTGGACGCGGTGAACGCCGAGCACGAGCCGGTGCGACCCTTGGCGATCACGGTGGGCGACGAGTTCCAGGGCAGCTTCGAGCACGTCGGTCAGGCCGTCGATGCGGCCTTTGCGGTTCGCCTGCGGCTGCTCCCCGAGGTCGACACGCGGTACGGCCTCGGCTGGGGTGCCGTCGAGGTCCTCGACCCGGACCGAGGGATCGAGGACGGTCCCGGCTGGTGGCTGGCCCGGGAAGCCATCGAGTGGGTGGCCACCACCGAACGGCAGGCGGCACTGCGCACGGTGCGCACCGCCCTCCGCTCCGAGGCGCCGGATGCGCCCGATGCGCCGGATGTGCCCGATGCGCCGGATGCGCTCGGCACCGCGGCCATTGCGGCCGCTCTGCTCTGTCGGGACCAGCTGGTTGGATCACTGGACGAGCGCTCGCTACGCATCCTGGGAGGACTCATGCTGCACCAGCCCCAGACCGAGCTCGCCGCCCTCGAGGGGGTCAGCGGGTCAGCCGTGTCCCAGCGCGTGCGGGCCGACGGCCTGGCCGTCATCGTCGCCGCCCAGTCGGAACTCTCGCGGATCCGATGAGCGTCCTCGCGGCCTGGCTCGTCGGGGTCGCCCTGGCTGACCTCGTCCGGGGCGGCGACCGCTTCAGAGGGCGCGGGATCCGCACCGCGTCGGCCGTCATCGCCGCCGTGGTCACCGTGGTCGTCGGCTTGCTGGCCGGGCTGGCCCACGGCAGCAGCCTGCTGCTGCTCCTGGTCGGAGCCGGGCTGGCCGTGGCCTGGGTGCTGCTGTCCAACCGCGCCCTCGGCACCGACACCGGCAGCGGCGTGGCGGTCACGGTCCTCGGCCTCGGCGCCGCCGTGCCACTCCTGCTGTCGGGCCTGACCCGTCCCGCAGCCGGACCACTCGCCGCCTGGCTGGACTGGACCACGGTCCCGCAGCTGCGAGACCTGTCGGCGGACCGGTTCCTGCTGCTGTCCGGGGTGTTCCTCGCCCAGCTGAGCACCGGCAACGCGCTGGTCCGCCTGGTGCTCGCGAGCATCGGCGCCATCCGGCCGCAGGGGCTGCCCCAGCCCTCCGACCGGCTGCGCGGTGGCCGCCTGCTGGGCCCGCTCGAGCGGGTGTTCATCCTCGGGCTGGGACTGGCCGGCCAGGTGACCGCGGCGGGCATCGTCATCGCGGCGAAGGGCCTGATCCGGTGGCCGGAGCTGCGGATCACGGCGCGCGACCTCGGCGACGAGCGCGAGGACCACGTCAGCATCGACGCGGTGACCGAGTACTTCCTGGTCGGCAGCTTCGTCAGCTGGCTCCTGGCGATGGGCGCGCTCTGGCTGGCTCAGGCGTCGTAGTCGAGGCTGACCTCGTCGGTCACCGGGTGGCTCTGGCAGGTCAGGACCACGCCGGCCTCGAGCTCCTCGGGCTCGAGCGCGTAGTTGCGGTCCATCCGAACCTCGCCCGACACCAGCCTTGCCCGGCACGTGCCGCAGACGCCGCCGGTGCACGAGTACGGCGCGTCCGGCCGCGAGCGCAGCGTCGCGTTGAGGATCGTCTCCTCCTTGGACGGCATCTCGACGCGCGAGGTGCGCCCGTCGAGGTTCACCGTGACGACCGCGGCGGGCGGCGCCGACTCGTCGACGACCACCTCCTCGCGCGGGCTCTCCTGCTCGGCCACGTGGAAGATCTCGTGGTGGACGTGGCGGCCGTCGACCCCGGCCTCTCGCAACAGCTCCTGTGCGCCGGTGACCATGCCGTAGGGACCGCACAGGTAGAACTCGTCAACCGTGTCGACGGGCGCGAGCAGGTCGAGGATCTGCCGGACCCGCCCAGGGTCCAGCCGTCCGCTGAAGAGCTCGACGCCCTGTGGCTCTCGAGACAGCACGTGCAGGAGCTGGAGCCTGCCGAGGTAGCGGTTCTTGAGGTCCTCGAGCTCCTCGAGGAACATCACCGAGGCCGTGCGCCGGTTGCCGAACAGCAGGGTCACCCGCGACTGCGGCTCCTCCTCGAGGACGGTGGTGATGAGCGAGAGGACCGGCGTGATGCCGGAGCCAGCAGCGATGGCGAGGTGATGCCGTATGCCGCCGGGCTGGGTCGGGCAGGTGAAGCTGCCCAGCGGGGTCATCACGTCAATGACGTCGCCTTCGGCGACGGAGTCGTTGAGCCAGTTGGACATCCGGCCGCCCTGCACCCGTGCCGAGGCGACGCGGAGGGTGCCCGTGCGTTCCGCCTCGCTGCGGGCCAGGCAGATGGAGTACGACTGGCGCACCTCTTCGTCGTTGATCGTGGCGCGCAACGTCAGGTGCTGTCCGGGCTCGTAGCGGTACTCCTCACGGAGCTCCTCGGGCACGGCGAAGGTGACGGCCACGGCGTCGTCCGTGAGCCGCTCGACGTGGACAACCGTGAGCGCGTGGAACTGCGCGCGACGACGCTTGACGGTGTCCGTGCGCGGGCTGGACAGCAGTGGCATCAGCGGGCCCTCACAGGGTCTTGAACTCGTCGAACGGCTCGCGGCAGGTCAGGCAGCGGCGGAGCGCCTTGCACGCGGTCGACCCGAACCTGGCGATCTCCTCGGTGTCGGTGCTGCCGCACTGGGGGCAGGCGACCTGCCGCCGTTGGAGGGACAGCGAGACCCTGCCGGCCACCGCAGGACGGCGGCCACTCGGCGGTGCGATCCCGAACTCGCGCAGCCGCTCGCGGCCGCGCTCGCTCATCCAGTCCGTGGTCCACGCGGGGCTGAGCCGGGTCCGCACCGTGCAGGACCACCCGGCCTTGGCTACGACGTGAGCGATGTGCCGCTCGATGACGTCCATCGCCGGGCAGCCGGAGTAGGTCGGGGTGATCGTCACCTCGACGTGGTGTCCCGACTCGTCCACCGCGACCTCGCGCAGGATGCCGAGGTCCTCGATGGTGACGACGGGCACCTCGGGGTCGGGGATGTCCGCAATCGCCCGTGCCACCGGTACCTTCGTCGTCGCGGCGCTCATTGCACTCACCACTGGGCCCCTGGGTGGGAGCGGGCGAGGTGCTGCATCTCCGCCAGCAGGTAGCCCATCGGGCGGGAGTGCACCCCGTCGCGCCCGCCCCGGGAGCGCCACTTCGTCTCCGTCGGCAGCTCGAGCGTCGCCTCGGCCACCACCCTGCTGACGTGGGCGACCACGGAGTCGTGCAGCGACGCCGGCAGCACGCCCAGACCCGACTCGGCCGCTGCCACCGAGGCGGGGTCGTCGTCGAACAGCTCAGCGAGGTAGGGCAGCACCTCGACCAGCCCCTTCTGCATCCGCTCGTGCGACTCTGACGTGCCGTCACCGAGCCGCAGGACCCACTGCGTCGCGTGGTCGCGGTGGTAGTCGACTTCCTTGAGCGCCTTCTCCGCCACCGCAGCGAGGACCGGGTCACGGGAAGCCCGCAACGCGGCATAGAGCTCGTACTGGTAGCTGGAGAACCACAGCAGCCGCGCCATCTCGAACCCGAACCCGGCCCGCTCCTGCTCGACGAGGTGCACGTTGCGGAACTCGCGCTCGTCGCGGAAGTAGGCCAGCTCGTCCTCCGAGCGGCCCGTGCCGTCGAGCTCGCCGACCCGGGTCAGCAGCGTCCGCGCCTGCCCGAGCAGGTCGAGCCCGATGTTGGCCAGCGCCATGTCCTCCTCGATCTGCGGACCGCGCGAGATCCACTCCCCCAGCCGCTGCGCGTAGACCAGCGCGTCGTCGGCCAGGCCGAGCACGTAACGAGATGCATTGTCGTTCACAGGTATTCGACGTCCTCGGGCACGTCGTAGAACGTCGGGTGGCGGTAGACCTTGTCGCCGGCGGGGTCGAAGAACGAGTCGCGCTCGTCCGGTGACGACGCGGTGATGTCCGTGGCGCGCACGACCCAGAGGGAGACGCCTTCCTGACGGCGGGTGTAGACGTCGCGGGCGTTCCGCAACGCCATGGTGGCGTCGGGCGCGTGCAGGGACCCGACGTGGACGTGCGACAGGCCACGCTTGCCCCGGACGAAGACCTCCCAGAGCGGCCACGTCCTCGGAGTCGACCCCGCGCTCACGCAACCGCCTCCTGCGAAGCCTGCTTCGCGGCATACGCGCTGGCCGCCTCGCGGACCCAGGCGCCCTCGTCATGGGCCTTGCGGCGGAAGGCGATCCGCTCCGCGTTGCACGGCCCGTCACCCTTGAGGACCCGCCAGAACTCGTCCCAGTCGATGGGGCCGAAGTCGTAGTGCCCGCGCTCGGCGTTCCAGCGGAGGTCGGGGTCGGGAATGCGGATGCCGAGCCGGTCCGCCTGCGGCACCATCATGTCGACGAACTTCTGGCGGAGGTCGTCGTTGCTGAACCGCTTGATGCCCCACGCCATGGACTGCTCGGTGTGACCGCCCTTGGCGGCCTCCCCGGTGTCGGGCGGGCCGAACATCATGAGCGCCGGCCACCACCAGCGGTCCGCCGCGTCCTGGGCCATCGCCTGCTGCGCCTCGGTGCCGCGCATGAGGGTCCACAGGATCTCGAAGCCCTGCCGCTGGTGGAAGGACTCCTCCTTGCAGACCCGGATCATCGCGCGCGCGTAGGGGCCGTAGGAGCACCTGCACAGCGGCACCTGGTTCATGATCGCGGCCCCGTCGACCAGCCAGCCGATCGCTCCGCAGTCGGCCCACGTGAGGGTGGGGTAGTTGAAGATCGAGGAGTACTTCTGCCTGCCGGTCTGCAGGCGGTCGAGCAGGTCCTCGCGGTCCACGCCCAAGGTCTCGGCGGCAGAGTAGAGGTAGAGGCCGTGGCCGGCCTCGTCCTGCACCTTGGCCATCAGGATCGCCTTGCGGCGCAACGACGGGGCACGCGTGATCCAGTTGCCCTCGGGCTGCATGCCGATGATCTCGGAGTGCGCGTGCTGGGCGATCTGGCGGACCAGCGTCTGGCGGTAGTCCTCGGGCATCTCATCGCGCGGCTCGATGCGCTGCTCGTGGTCGATGAGGTCGTCGAACAGGCTGGACTCGGCGGCGTTGAGCGGCTCGTCGGGGCCTGGCAGTGGACGCTCGTCACCGGTGTCGAAGTCGTTGCCGTACATGCCCCCAGTATGCCCGGTTGTTACACGATGCTGCAAAGGTGCGCCTTCGGTGTCACATCGCCGGCCCGGTGCGAGGATTGGCGCATGTCCCCCAACCACGACCACGGGCACCAGCACGCCCCGGGACCGCTCGCCGACGCGAGCGTCCGCCTGGCGCGGGAGAGCGACGCGCCCGCGGTGGGACTGGTGCAGGCCGCTGTGTGGCGGGACGCGTATGCCGGTGTGCTGCCTGCGCAGGTCCTCGACACCTTCGAGCCCACCGCCTTCGCCAACGCGTGGCGCCGCTCGTTGGCGGCTCCGCCCGAGGGTGTCTACCGGCTCCTCGTCGCGTGTGCAGGTGACCAGGTCGTGGGTTTCGCCTCGATCGGCCCCAGCCAGGACCCCGATGCGTCCCCCGAGACGGGCGAGCTCTCGGCCGTCGGGGTGCACCCACGGGCCAGGCGGGCCGGGCACGGGTCGCGGCTGCTCAACGCCACGGTCGACACCCTCCGAGGCGCGGGAGCGGAGACGGTGCACACCTGGGTCCTCGCCGACGACGAGGCGACCCGCGCCTTCCTCGTGCAGGCGGGGCTGGTGCCGGACGGAGCGTTCCGCGACCGGGTGGTCTCGCCCGACGGCCTGACCGCGCGCGAGGTTCGCCTGGTGGCGCACCTCGGCACCGAGCCGTGACCGCACACCTCGGCGCCCAACGTCGACGTCAGGTGCTGCGCCAGGCCGCCTCGGTGGCCATCGCCACCGGCGCCTATGGCATCAGCTTCGGGGCCCTGTCCGTGGCGGCCGGGCTGAGCGTGTGGCAGACGTGCGCACTCTCGCTGCTGCTGTTCTCGGGCGCCTCGCAGTTCGCCCTCGTCGGCATCCTCGCGGGCGGCCCGGCCGGTGGCGCAGCAGCCGTCGCCACCTCGACATTGCTCGGCGTGCGGAACCTGCTCTACGGCCTGCAGGTCTCGCGCCTGCTGGGTGCGCGTGGGCCAAGGCGCCTGCTCGCCGCCCACGTGACCATCGACGAGTCGACTGCGGTCGGTATCGCACAGCCGGAGGCGGCGGCCGCGCGAGTCGGCTTCTGGGCCACCGGGCTGGGCATCTACGCATTGTGGAACCTGACGACCTTCGCCGGTGCCATCGTGGGGGACGCCATCGGGGACCCCAAGGCATACGGTCTCGACGCCGCGGCCGCGGCGGCCTTCACTGCGCTGCTCTGGCCGCGCCTGAAGAGCCTGGACGCCTTCGCGATCGCGGCGGTCGCGGCGATCGCGGCGGTCCTGCTGGCCCCGCACGCCCCGGCCGGGGTGCCCGTGCTCGTCGCCGCTGCGGCCGCGCTGATCGCCGGGTTCTGGCGGCGGGCGCACCACGACCCCGCACCCCCGCACCACTGGGCCGGCGAGGACGACCTGGCGGCGGAGCCGGGCGCGCGGTCATGAGCACCTGGACGACGGTGCTGGTGGCCAGCGCGCTCGCCTACGCCCTCAAGCTGCTCGGCCACGTCGTGCCGGCCCGCTGGCTCGACAGGGAACGCACCAGCCGGGTCACCTCGGCCCTGCCGATCGCGCTGCTGGCAGCGCTCGTCGGCGTGCAGACCCTGACCAGCTCCTCCGGGCACGTGGTCTTCGACGCTCGTGCGGCGGCCGTGACCGTGGCGATCGGCGCGCTCCTGCTGCGGGCGCCGTTCATCGTCGTCGTGGTCCTCGCCGCGGTGGTGGCGGCGGGGCTGAGGGCGCTCGGACTGCCCTGAGGCGCGACTCGCCCCGATCCGTCCCGGTGGCTGCTCCCAGGCCCGGGTGACCTCCGCCCCGACGTCGTCCGACTCGATGGCGAGGTGGATCCATGGTGCCGGGCCCCTCCGGGTGCGCTGGACCTCGAGGCTCCCCGGGCGTCAGCCGCGCGCGGTCCGCCAGGCCCGCACGGCGGCACGGTAGTGGCGCTGCTCCCCCGCCCGGTCGCCGGACACCCTGCACGCCTCGGCCAGCTCGAGCTCGTCACGCCACGCCCCTTGCGGCTCACCGGTCTTTGCCTCGGCCATCATGAGGGACCCGTCACGAGCCATGCGCAACAGCGGCACCATCGCCAACAGCGCCACGACTGGGATGGCGATCACGGCGAGCCCGAACAGCACCGCCACCGGTCGGCCGTCGCGGACCAGCTCGACCCCACGCCAGCCGATGGTCGCCGAGTAGAAGGCGAGCACGACCAGCAGGACGAGGGCGGTGACCTTCTCGCGCACTAGCCGAGCCCGAGGTAGTGCTCGAGCCCCACAGTGAGTCCGGGATGCCCACCGACCTTGCGGATGCCCTCGAGCACCCCCGGCATGAACGACGCACGGTCGAAGGAGTCGTGCCGGATGGTCAGCATCTCGCCGGCGTTGCCGAACAGCACCTCCTGGTGTGCGACCAGGCCGCGCAACCGCACGGAGTGCACCGGTATGCCGCCCACGCGGGCCCCGCGCGCGCCGTCGGGGTCGTGGGTGGTCGCGTCGGGGACGTCACCCAGCCCGACGGCCGAGCGCGCCTGGGCGACGAGGCGCGCGGTGCGTGCTGCGGTGCCGGAGGGGGCGTCCACCTTGGCCGGGTGGTGCAGCTCGACGACCTCGACCGACTCGTAGAAGCGGGCCGCCTCCTGGGCGAACCGCATCATCAGGATCGCGCCGATCGCGAAGTTCGGGGCGATGAGGACGCCTACCTCGGGGTGCGCGGCCAACTGGTCGCGGAGCGTGTCCAGGCGCTGCTCGTCCCAGCCGGTGGTGCCGACGACGACGTGCACGCCGCGTTGGACGCAGTGCGCCACGTTGGCAGGCGAGGCGTCGGGGACGCTGAGCTCCACAGCGACCGCTGCGCCGCCGAGGTCGCCCAGGTCGTCGCCCCGGCCGAACCGGCCGACCAGCTCGAGGTCGTCCGCGGCGTCGACGGCACGACACGCCTCGCCACCCATGCGGCCACTGGCGCCGATGACGGCCACCCGGATCGTCTCGCTCACGGCGGCAAGCGTAGCGACGGCACGTTCGCACGCGGCATACGGCACGACCGCGGGCCCGTCGCGATGGAGGCGACGGGCCCGCGGCACATGCGAGACGCGCTGGCTACTTCACGAAGGCCTTGAGGCCGAGGACCACCGGGTCGTGGTCGGACGACCGGTACGGGCCGGGGTCGTGGAAGTTGGTCGCGTGGTAGTTGTAGCGGCTGTACTCCAGCGCCACCGACTCACCGGAGTTGATGTTCCAGTGGTCGGCCCCCGTCGACATCCGCAGCGCGTAGTCGTTGACGAGGATGTGGTCCAGCGAGCCGGACAGCCCGCTGAAGGAGTAGGAGTAGCTGTCCGGGTCGAACGTGCTGCCCACGTCCGTGTAGCCGGCGTCGTAGAGCACGTCGAGCGGGTCCTCCATCGTGTAGGAGTTGTAGTCGCCCGCCATGACGACGGCCTTGGCGCCGTACTCCGCGGCAACACCCGGCACCCAGTCACGCAGTGCCTGGGCCTGCAGGATGCGGCTCGTCACGGATGCGCCCTGGCCGTCACCGGTGTCCTCGTCGCCGGGGAACGGTCCGGCCGAGCCCTTGGACTTGAAGTGGTTGACGACGAACAGGAACTTGTCGCCCTTGCCATTCTTCTTCTTGAAGGTCTGGGCGATCGGCTCCCGTGCGTTGCCGAAGGCCTGGTTCTCCGCGCTCTGGTCGCCCAGCGCGCGAGACCGGTCGACGCGCATCACGTTGGCCGGCTTGTAGATCATGCCATTGGTGATGACGTCCTGGAGGTCCACCGACGGCAGGTCTGTCGACGACGGGACGAAGGCCCAGGTGCCCGCACCGGCCTTGCCGTTGAGGGCCGCCACCAGTGAGGCGAGTGCCGCGTCGCGGTTGTGCCCGAACTTCGCGGAGTTCTCGATCTCCATCAGGCCCACGACGTCGGCGCCGAGAGCGTTGATCGCCGACACCTCCTTCTCGGTCTGACGCGCCAGGTCCTGTGCATCCCAGGCGCCGCGCTGGTCGCAGCCACCCTGGACGTTGTTGCCGTTGCCGTCACGGTCCCAGTAGGCGTTGCAGTCCGGGTCCTGGTCACCAAGGTCGGTGAAGTAGTTCAGGACGTTGAACGACGCGACCCTGAGGT
This sequence comes from Pedococcus sp., assembly GCA_036278855.1. Taxonomy (GTDB): domain Bacteria; phylum Actinomycetota; class Actinomycetes; order Actinomycetales; family Dermatophilaceae; genus Pedococcus. The sequence goes on along the minus strand of DASUKI010000309.1, from coordinate 6,352 downwards.
CCGGTGTGCCCAGCTGGTCGATGTCCGAGGTGTCCGGAGCAGCAGTCCGGGTGTTGGTGAAGCTCACCGGCGACTCGGCATTGTCCGGTCCGACGACCTGCTCGGTCGGCTGGAAGCGCCACAGGTCGAACCGGTAGTCGACGACCACGGGCGCGCTGAACGTGGCCGCCTCGCCGACCCGGACTGGCTCGGTGTTGGAGACGTACGGTGGAGTGAGGTCCCCATTGATGAGGCACGGGATGGGCCGAGGGGCACACGTGCCGGCGCTGAAGCTGTTCGCCAGGAAGTTGGTCGACGCGCCGTCGTCGAGCGTGACCAGGCGCTTGGCGTTGTCGGCCACGACCGCGTCGGCGGCAGGGGTGCCGGGCTTGGCGACCTCGGTGTTCTGGATGAGCGGGTGGTCGCCGACGGCCACGCCGACCTCGCCGTACTGGTTGGTGGCGTAGGTGTTGGTCACGGTGTAGTCGCCCTTGGGCTGGAACTGCATGCCCTCGATCGACTCGCGCGCGGCGTCCGTGGTCGGCCACGGGATGGTCAGGGCCTGAACCGGGCTGAAGTCCTCGCCCGCGTCGACGATGTCGGCTGCTGCAGCAGTGACCTCGGTGAGTGAGCGCTGGTCGCTGGACGAGCCCTTGTACTCGCTGACCTTGCCGGTCACCCGGACGAAGTTGCCGACGACCGCGTCCTCGTCCAGCGGGGTGCCCGAAAGGGACTGGAAGACGAAGATCCCGTCGGAGGCGCCGCTCGGGTTCAGCTCGGGCCCGGTGCCCTGCGTCTGGAGGAAGAAGCCATGGAACCCGCCGGTCGGGTAGGCGGCGGTCACGACCCCTTCGATGATGACGTTCTGGCCCACGAGCGGGGAGGTGTCGCCAACGCCCTGCACCTCGGGGATGGTGTGCGGCACCGGGGTGCCCGGGGGCGGCGGCGCAGCGCTGCCCGGGGTGGGAGTGCCCGCGGTGAAGTCGGCGTCGTTGTTCGCAGTGTTCGTGCTGGTGCTGTTGCGTGAGACGGACGTGCTGTTCGACGTCCCGGGGGCTGGGCCCGCGCCCGCCCAGTCGTTGGCGGCACCCCACCCGACGAAGTCGATGACCTGGGGCAAGTCGGAGCAGGCGTCGGTGCAGGTGGTACCGGGAAGGGCGGTCTGCGTGTTCACCAGCGCGACCTTGGCGCCCGAGCCGCTCATGGCAATGCTGCCCGAGATGTCCACGGGCACGTCGGGAAGTGAGGTGTCCGCTCCGAAGGCCTCGCCGACCACGATCCGGCCGCCCGCGGGGATGGACCCGGTCAGGTTCGTCCTCTGCCAGCTGGTTCCCGCGGTGGAGGCGTACTGCAGCGACCACGTCGACACGTCGACAGGGCCGTTCGTCTTGTTGACCAGCTCGATGAAGTCACGGTCGAACGCGGCTCCCGCGTTGCCCCCTCCCCCGTAGACCTCGTTGATGACGACGCTCGCCCCGGTCGAGGGCGCCGCTTGGGCGCCCGTCGAGGCCATCGTCAGGGCACCAGCGGCCAGCGCTACCGCGCCCACCGCCCCTGTCAGTCGCTTGCGGTGAACGCGCACGGAGATCCTCCAGCCAACGTCGGTGTCTGCGGAGCACCCGGTGGGTGGCCGGGCATCCCGGCAGTGAACCACGCACCGGCCGAACGCGGAACAGCCGCGACGCGTACCGAAGGTAAAGAACCGTCCAGATTTCGGCGAACGCCTCAGCCGGGCCGTCGGTAGCACGGGAAGCTCGGGTCGTCGCCCAATGGCTGCCAGCCAAGGTCCTCGACCGCCTGCCGCGCTCGCGCCTTGTCGATGCCCGGACAGACCAGGCCCACGTGCAGGTTGTCCAGGTAGACGGCGAACGACTTGGGGATCTGGAGCCGGTCCTCGGCCATGGACAGGCTCAGCAGCCGTCGCCCTGCGCTCAGCCGAGGGTCCTCGTCGAGGGAGGATATGAAGAACGGCCTCGGGTCGACCGCGTGGATGCGTGTCGTCGTCAGGGCCAAGGCGCTCATCACCTCCCGCGGCGCCAGCACGGTCCCGGGCCCGGCGTAGATCCTGGCAATGTAGGCGGCGCGGTCCAGTGAAGCGGAGGGGAACTTCCAGACGGGTCGGCCGGCGAGCGTCGCGGCACTGCCCGGCGCCCAGATCAGACGACCTGACACGACGATCAGCACGACCACGACAACCGGCACCAGCCAACCGAGCCAGATCGGCCGCCGCCACCCTGCGAGCCCAGGGGAGGACAGGGACAGCCGGGACGGCACCACACCGACCGCGAGCACGCCAACCAGTGCGGGCAGCGGAACCACCCAAGGGAGGCGCCAGAGCACGGGGCCGGCACCGGTCAGGTCGGCGAGCAGCGGCGTGCTGAAGGGCGCGAGGACGACCATCGTCACCACAGACGCCGACGTCGCGAGCACCCGCGGCGCTCCGGACCGCACCGCCATCGGACCCGCGAGGATCGCAGAGGCGCCGATGGCGCCCCAGAGCCCGGCGCCCACCACTCCGTGGAAGGCCTGCGCTGGCGTCCGGAGGACCTGCCCGAACGGCTCACGGGCTGTGTGAGCCGCGACGAAGACTCCCGCACCGACCGGGTAGGCGGCCAGGAGCAGCGGCCCGAACCATCCCTTGTTGCGGCAGGCGGCGAGCGCCACCGCAGCCCCCGCGGCGATGGGCGGCACGAGAAAGGTCGCGGATGACGTGAGGCCCGTCGCGCCGGCCCCGAGGAGGAGCAGCAGGACGAGGTCGCCGATCCTTCGCTCCCTGGCCCAGCGCGTCAGCAGGAGGTGGCAGAGTGGCACGGCCAGGAAGAGGAAGAGGACCTTTCCCTGCCACATCGCCCGCAGGAAGATCGAGCTCATCGCGATCGAGCCGGTGGCACCGGACGGCGACCACATACCCCAGGCGAGGTAGGCAGCCGCGACCAGGAAGGCCACCACGGCCGGCCCCCGGCTCCACGCTCGCACCAGCGCCCAGACCACCCAGGTCGCGACGAGCGTTCCGACGAAGGGCGTGACGAGGTACACCACCGTGCCCCCGGCGACTCCGAACACGTGCGCGAGGGCGCCCTGCAAGACCTCCACCGACTGGACCGGCACCGTGCCCGCTCCCCGGAGGGCCGGCAGCACCTGGTCGCTGTACACCGTGTCGCGCAGCGGGATCGTCCCGTGCTCGGCGACGAATACGGCCTTGTTGACGTAGAAGACGTCGTCGAACGAGACGTTGACGACGAACAGCGACAGCACCGCGAAGCCGAGCCCGACAGCGACCACGACCACGCTCGATGCGACCGCTGGCCACCGGCCCGACGGTAGCGCCGCTGGTGCCAGGACCGCTGAGGCCTTCCCCCGCAGGGAGGGGTCGCGGCGCGCGAGGATCACGACGAGGGGAACGAGGGATGCCAACCCCAAACCCCACCCCCAGGGGTATGCCGCGTCGTCGCCCCAGGCGAGGATGGCGACTGCCACAGCGGCAAGGGCCAACGAGGCGGTTGCAGCCACCCTGGCAGATCGAGTGGGAGCCACCGCGGCGGTGCCACCAGGCACCGGCGGGCGGCGCCACAGCCAGAGTCCGGCAGCTGCGGTACCGACCGCGGTGGTGACGAGCAAAGGGGTGGTGCGGGCTCCTAGCCAGCAGGCGAGGTGGTAGAGAACGGTCCACAGGCCGAAGCCCAGGACCAGGAGGTCCAGCAGCCTGTCGACGATGTGGTCGACGGGCGAGGCCGGTCGAGGCGGCCCGTCGAGCGCGCTCGATGTGGTCCCCGACACGTGCGCAGGATAGTCGGGAGCTCCGGCCCGTGGGTCAGCCCTGGCCAGCGAGCTCCGCGAGCGGAACCTCTGGATCAGCCAGCTTGGCAGGGTCGACCGCTGCCTTGGACAGGATGAGCGCCTTGATGTCGTCGGTGACGTCCCAGACGTTGACGTTCATGCCGGCGACGACCCTCCCCTCCCTGGTCCAGAACGCGATGAACTCACGCTTCCCCGGGTCTCCACGCACCACCACCTCGTCGTCCGGCCCGCCCAGGCCGAGGTACTCCATCCCGAGGTCGTACTGGTCGGTGTAGAAGTACGGCAGCTCCGGCTCCGGGCCGTCCTGGTCGAGCATGGCCGCGACGACGACCTTGGGCTGGTTGAGCGCGTTGGCCCAGTGCTCGACCCGGACGCGTTGGCCAAGCAACGGGTGCTCGACGTTGGCCACGTCCCCGACGGCGAAGATGTCCGGGTCCGAGGTGCGACCCACCGCGTCGGCCGTCACGCCGTTGTCGACCGCGAGGCCTGCCGCTTCGGCGAGCGCGACGTTGGGACTCGCGCCGATCCCCACGACCACCGCGTCGGCGGGCAGCACGCTGCCGTCGGCCAGCCGGACCCCCGACGCCGAGCCCGTGCCCTCGATCGCCTCCACCTTCACCTCGGTGCGCAGGTCGACGCCGTGCTCCCGGTGCAGGTCGGCGAAGACCTGCGCGATCTTGGTGCCCAGCACCCGCACCAACGGCAGCTCCAAGGCCTCGAGCACGGCGACGTCGGTGCCGGCCTCCCGCGCCGCCGCCGCGACCTCGAGCCCGATCCAGCCGCCGCCGATGAGCACCAGGCGGCGGCCCTCACCGAACGTCGCGCGGATGGCGTCGCTGTCCTCGATGGTGCGCAGCGACAGCACGCCGCCGAGGTCGACCCCGGTCATCGACAGGTGGCGCGGCGAGCTGCCCGTGGCGAGCAGGAGGCGGTCGTAGGAGATGCGTTCGCCGCTCGCGGTGACCACCTCGTGGGCGTCGCGGTCGATCGCCGCCACCTCGGTGCCGGTCCGCACGTCGACGTCGTGCGCGGCATACCACTGCTCGTCGTGGACGAAGGCGTCCTCGAGCTTCTCGCCCGACTTGAGGTAGTCCTTGGACAGCGGCGGCCGCTCGTAGGGCAGGTGCGCCTCCGCACCGAGCAGGACCAACCGGCCCTCGAACCCGCGCTCGCGCAGCTCCTCGACCGACTTGGCGCCTGCAAGGCCGCCACCGACCACGACAAAGGTTCGCTCGTCACTCATGCGTCCATCCTTGGGTCAGTGCGGACGCTTGGCAACGCCGACCCCGGTTCACGATCCCTGCCTACGCGACTCGGCCAGCCGCCACAGCGCCACCGCGGCCACGAAGAGGCCGAAGTCCCTGAGCGCCACGTCGTAGAAGTCACCGAGGGTGAGCAGGTCGACGATGATGCCGACCAGCCAGAGCGACACGACCGGCGCGCCGAGTCGCGGACGCCACGCGACGAGCAGCCCGGCGACGACCTCCACCACGCCCACGAGGTACATCGCCTGCTGGGCGGTGCCCGGCACGATGTCGTTGATCCACGGGGCCAGGTACTGCGTCCAGTCCGTCATCACGTTCGCGAACTTGTCGAGGCCGAAGAGGATGGGGGCGACGGTGAAGACCGTGCGCAACAGCAGGAAGGCCTCGTGGGCCCCCCGGGAGCCGGTCCCGGTCGGTGTGTCAGCAGGTCGCAGTGCGGTCATGATGTCCTCCAAAGTTCTCTAAAAGAGTGATACTTTGACGTTAGTAGCCCAGCAAGGAAACGTCAATGAGTTTGTCTTTTAGAGGTGCGCAATGAACGACGACCTGTCCAGCCTCGGCGCACTCGCCGAGCCCTCTCGTCGCTCCCTCTACGAGGCCGTGGTGGCGGCAGCGGAGCCGCTGAGCCGCGAGCAGGCCGCCGAGGCCGTCGGGCTGCCACTGCACTCGGCCAAGTTCCACCTCGACCGGCTCGTCGAGGCGGGGCTGCTCGAGGTGGACTACCGCCGGCTCTCGGGCCGCTCGGGGCCGGGCGCAGGACGCCCGTCGAAGCTCTACCGACGCTCTGCGACGGAGGTGGCGGTCTCGCTCCCGGAGCGCCGCTACGACCTCGCGGGTGCCGTGCTCGCCGAGGCCATCGAACGGTCCGGACGAGAGGGCACGCCGTTGGCGGACGCGGTCGCAGCCGCCGCCGACGCTGCCGGGCGCACGATGGCGGACGAACCCCCGGCGCCGCGTTCACGCCGGCCACTGCACCGGGTGGCCGAGGTCCTGGCACGGCACGGGTACGAGCCCCACGTGGACGAGGCGGACCACGAGCTGGAGCTCGCCAACTGTCCCTTCGACCGGCTGGCCCGTGAGCACACCGACCTGGTCTGCACCATGAACCTTGCCCTGGTCGAGGGAGCCATCGATGCCCTCGGCTGCCACGACGTGCGGGCGCGACTCGATCCCTCACCCGACTGCTGCTGCGTTCGCGCCAGCATCCGGTGAGCCGCGGTCGTGCACCCGGCTGGAGGCGCACCCGCGCGGCTGGTGACGGCCGCAGGGAGGTGAGGGCCGCGCACAAGGCGGCGGGCCGGCATACCCAG
>DASUKI010000308.1:0-5475 GCA_036278855.1 Pedococcus sp. | reverse complement strand
CTTCCTGCCGTTCGGGATCAAGAGCCCGAACTACTTCTACCTCGTGGACCGGGCGATCTACCGGGTGAACTGGACCCATCCCGCCAAGGCGCTCAACAACACCCTGGTCGTCGTCCTGTGCCTGCTGCACCTCGTGTGGGCAGCCGGGGCGGTGGCGCTGGTCGTGCTGGGCGTCAAGGTGTGGTCCCTGGTGCGGCTCGCCCGCGCGACGCGCACCGTCCAGCCGGGTGGCGGGGCGCACGGCGCGCTCGACGACGCCCTGGTGCGGTGACCGCGAGCCTGCTCACGCTCCTGCTCGGGAGCCTGGGCTATGGCGTGGCGTCCGCCTTCATCCCGATCCTCAACGCCGAGGCCGTCGTGGTGGCAGCGGCGGCCGGGGGCACGACCCTTGCCGCCCTCGGCGTCGTCGGCGTGACGGCGGGCCAGACGGTCGGCAAGGTCACGATCTTCCTGCTGGTACGCAAGGGGGTGCACCACCGCTTCATGCGCGAGCGCCCGCCGCGGGCCGCCCGTACGCCCAGCGGGTGGCGGCTGCGGGTGCGCGCCTGGTCCGAACGGATGCTGGTCCACCTCGACCAGCCGGTCGTGGGCGGCCTGGTCGTGCTGGCCAGCGCCGCTGGCGGCATCCCGCCCCTGGCGGTCGTGGCGGTCATGGCCGGACTGCGCAGGACGCCGCTTGCGGTGTTCGTCGTGGCCGTGCTCGTGGGCCGGCTCGCCAGGTTCGCGGTGCTGGCCTGGCCGGTCGCGGCGATCGCGTCGTAGCAGTGGATGGCGGCCCAGCGCATGATGGGGCCATGAGCGAGAGCACCGCAGCAGCCGCCAGCGCCACCCGGACCGAGCACGACTCCATGGGGGAGGTCGAGGTCCCGGCTGACGCGCTGTGGGGCGCGCAGACAGCGCGTGCCGTCGAGAACTTCCCGGTGTCGGGGCAGCCCGTGCCTCCCGGCGTGGTGCACGCGCTGGCCCTGGTCAAGGGCGCCGCCGCCGAGGTGAACCAGCGGCTCGGCGTGCTCGACGCCACGCGGGCGGAGGCGATCACCGCGGCTGCGCGGGAGGTGGCCGAGGGCCAGCACGACGACCAGTTCCCGATCGACGTCTTCCAGACCGGCTCCGGCACCTCGACCAACATGAACGTCAACGAGGTGCTGGCCCGACTCGCCCACGTCGCCACCGGCGAGCAGGTGCACCCCAACGACCACGTGAACGCCGGGCAGTCCAGCAACGACACCTTCCCCAGCGCTCTTCGCATCGCGGCGACGCTGGCCGTCCACGAGGAGCTGGCGCCGGCCCTGCTGCACCTCGCCGAGTCGCTCGGGTCCAAGGCGCAGGAGTTCGCCGAGGTCGTCAAGGCGGGGCGTACGCACCTCATGGACGCGGTGCCCGTCACCCTCGGCCAGGAGTTCGGTGGCTACCAGCGGCAGGTCGAGCTCGGGGCGCAGCGGGTGCTGGCCGCCGCTCATGCCACCGCGGAGCTGCCCCTGGGAGGGACGGCGGCAGGCACCGGCCTGAACGCGGCGCCCGGCTTCGCCGCCGCGGTGATCGCCCAGGTCAGCCAGCAGACCGGCGTGGAGTTCCGCGAGGCTGCGAACCACTTCGAGGCGCAGTCCGCCCAGGACGCCGTGGTCGAGCTCAGCGGCGCGATGCGGGTGGTGGCGGTCAGCCTGACCAAGATCTGCAACGACCTGCGGTGGATGTCATCCGGTCCGCGCTCGGGCCTGGGCGAGATCCATCTCCCAGATCTGCAACCGGGGTCGAGCATCATGCCTGGCAAGGTCAACCCGGTGATCTGCGAGGCGACGTTGATGGCCTGCGCGCAGGTGATCGGCAACGACACCGCGATCACCATGGCGGGCGCCTCGGGCAACTTCGAGCTCAACGTCATGCTGCCGGTCATGGCCCGCAACATCCTCGAGTCGGCCCGGCTGCTCGCGACCACGTCACGGCTGCTCGCCGACCGCTGCGTCGACGGCATCGAGGCCGACGTCGACCGGGCCCGCGAGCTCGCCGAGGGCTCACCGTCGATCGTCACCCCGCTGAACCGCTACATCGGCTACGAGGCAGCGGCGGCGGTGGCCAAGCAGTCGATCAAGGAGCGTCGCCCGATCCGTGACGTGGTGCTCGAGCGTGGGCACGTGGAGCGCGGGGAGCTCACCGAGGCACAGCTCGACGAGGCGCTGGACGTGCTCGCGATGACACGCCCGCCCCGCTGACGCGAGGTCCCCACTGACGCGACCACGCGGCATACCGCCTGCCTTGCAGGTAATCCACCCAAATGGACTGAGACTTGCGCTGGGCGAGCGCAAGTCTCAGTCCATTTGGGTGGATTACTTGCGGGCGCGCTAAACCTCAGTACCAGTGCGGTGAGCGGCTCAGCCAGGCGTTCCAGGCGCCGCAGGGCGTGCCGTAGGAGCTGCGGATGTACTTCAGCCCCCACTTGATCTGGGTGACCGGGTTGGTGCGCCAGTCGTCGGCGACCGTGCCCATCTTGGAGCCGGGCAGCGACTGCGGGATTCCGTACGCGCCGGAGGAGGAGTTCGTGGCGGTGTAGCGCCACCCGCTCTCGCCCTCGAAGAGGTTGTCCAGGCAGCCCCACTGGCTGTCGCTGAAGCCGTAGTCACCCAGCAGCGCACGGGCGGCCGCCCTGGGGTCCTTCTGGGCGTTCGCGAGCAGCGCCTGCTTCTTGGCCTCGAGGGCCTTGCGCGCCTTGTCGCGGGCGGCCTTCTCGGCGGCCTTGCGACGAGTCTCGGCTGCGGCCTTCTCGGCGGCGACCGCCTTCTGGCGGTCCTTCTCCTGGGAGGCGGCGATGCCGGTGTTGGTCTCGTTGCGTGCCGCGGCGAGCCGGGCGCTGTCCTCGATCGCGGTGTCGGACAGCTCGTTGGCCTGCTGGATCGCCTCGCTGCTCACGGTGTAGGCCGCGGCGCCGGTCTGGTGCCCGTCGGCAGCCTGGTAGCCGGCGGCAGTCGTGGCGACGACCGCCAGGAGCAGGCTCGAGGTCAGCACGGGGCGACGGATCGCCCGCGCGATGAGTGAGGACCGGGAAGCATGTCGCCTGCCGTGGGCCGGCCCGTGACGGTGCCGACCCGCGTAGGACTGGGCCATGCGTCTCCTCCAAAGCGAAGGCCACCCCCAAGGTGGCCTGGAACAGTGCCGGTCAGTGCATGCGCCTGGGAGGTCCTGCGGGCGATCCCGGCACGTTATGAATCCGAGACCTTACCGGACAAACACGCCTCGACCCAAAGCGCCTCGTCCGTTCGTACGAGGAACCTCGCCGCCGGAGAGGTTTCCGCACGTGGCTGCTGTGACCTGTGGTGCCTGAGTGTCTCGAGATACCGCGGACGGGGGCGACGTGTGCCGGTCGGCCGTCCGGCACACGTCGTCCGCATCACACCTCGAGGCCCTCGAGCAGGTCGGTGACCAGCGCTGCGATCGGGCTGCGCTCGCTGCGCGTCAGCGTGACGTGGGCGAAGAGCGGGTGCCCCTTGAGCGCCTCGATCACGGCCGCGACACCGTCGTGACGACCGACGCGCAGGTTGTCGCGCTGGGCCACGTCGTGCGTCAGCACGACCCGGGAGTTCTGGCCCACCCGGGAGAGCACCGTGAGCAGCACGTTGCGCTCGAGGGACTGTGCCTCGTCGACGATCACGAATGCGTCGTGCAGCGAGCGCCCCCTGATGTGGGTCAGGGGCAGCACCTCGAGCATCCCGCGGTCGAGCACCTCCTCGACCACCTCGCGCGAGACCAGCGCCCCGAGCGTGTCGAAGACCGCCTGCGCCCAGGGGCCCATCTTCTCCGACTCGCTGCCGGGCAGGTAGCCCAGCTCCTGGCCGCCCACGGCGTACAGGGGTCGGAAGACCACGACCTTGCGGTGCTGGCGGCGCTCCATGACCGCCTCGAGACCGGCGCACAGGGCGAGCGCCGACTTGCCGGTGCCGGCCCGCCCGCCGAGGCTGACGATCCCCACGTCGGGGTCGAGCAGCAGGTCGAGGGCAACGCGCTGTTCGGCGCTGCGACCGTGCAGCCCGAAGGCGTCACGGTCGCCGCGGACCAGCCGCACCTGCTTGTCTGCGCCGACCCGCCCCAGCCCGCTGCCGCGCGGCGACAGCAGGACCAGCCCGGTGTGGCAGGGCAGCTCCGCGGCGGCGGCGTGCTCGACCCGGCCGTTCTCGTAGAGGGCGTCCATCTCCTCGACGGTGACGTCGAGCTCGGTCATGCCGGTCCAACCGGAGTCGACGGCGAGCTCGGCGCGGTACTCCTCGGCACGCAGTCCGACCGCCGACGCCTTGACGCGCATCGGGAGGTCCTTGCTCACCACCGTGACGTCGTGGCCCTCGCCGGCGAGGTTCTTGCCCACTGCCAGGATGCGGGTGTCGTTGTCCCCCAGCCGGAAACCGGCGGGCAGCGAGCTCGGGTCGGTGTGGTTGAGCTCGACGCGCAGGGTGCCGCCGGCCTCGCCCAGCGGCACGGGGGCGTCGAGGCGTCCCTCGCGCACCCGGAGGTCGTCGAGCAGGCGCAGCGCCTTGCGGGCGAAGAACCCCAGCTCGGGGTGGTGCCGCTTGGCCTCCAGCTCGGTGACGACCACCACGGGGAGCACCACCTCGTGCTCCTCGAACCGGAACATGGCGCGTGGGTCGGACAGCAGGACCGAGGTGTCCAGCACGAACGTGCGGCGCGGGAGCGCCTTGGCCCTGCTCCTCGGACTCCTCGGGCTCGAGGCAGTGGACGTGCGACGGGTCGGGTCTGGTGTCGAGGCCAATGTCTCTCCTTGGCACAGCGCGCCGCTCGGCGCGGTGCGCCTACTCGCGAACGAGGTGCCGGGACCGGGCCCTCCCACCGCGGTGGGACCGGTGCCGGCCCTCCGCTCGGAGCACGTCTCGCTCCATGTGGTGGGCCTCCCGAGCGCCAGGCGGGTGCCCTGCGTCACATCCGACGGTACGACCGGTCAGCGCCTCTGCGGGGAAGGTCTGCGGTGTGTCGCCGAGAGTTCACCCGGGCGCCCGATGCAGCCATCAGGAGTTGGTATGCCGCGTGGCCGGCCGGGCGCGCGGAGGCCCCGCGCCTGCTCGCGGTCAGCGGCCGAAGCGCCGCTCGCGCTCGGCGTAGGAGCGCAGCGCGCGCAGGAAGTCGACGTGCCGGAAGTCGGGCCAGTAGGCCTCGCAGAAGTAGAACTCGGACTTGGCGCTCTGCCACAGCAGGAACCCGCCGAGCCGCTGCTCGCCAGAGGTGCGGATCACCAGGTCGGGGTCGGGCTGGCCCTTGGTGTACAGGTGCGCGTCGATCTCCTCGACGCTGACGTTCTCGGCGATGGTGTCCACGGGGATGCCGAGCGCCGACTGCTCGAGCAGCATCGCCCGCACCGCGTCCGCGATCTCGCGCCGACCGCCGTAGCCGACGGCCACGTTGACGTGCAGGCCTGACACGTCGCGCGTCGCCTCGGCGGAGTCCTTGAGGCTTCGGGCGGTCTCGACCGGCAGCAGG
>DASUKI010000307.1:0-12628 GCA_036278855.1 Pedococcus sp. | reverse complement strand
TCTTCACCCCCTTGCCCGTGTACGAGCTCGAGACGGCGGTTCGCGGGCTGCGCCGGGAGCTCGCGCGCCAGCTGCACGACCTGGTCGCCGGGCTGGAGGGGCAGGACCGCGACTCGGCCGACCTGACGCTGGAGCGGCTGCCGCAGCTGACGCCCGCCCGCGAGCGCGTCCGCACGGCGATCGCCGAGGGGCGCCGGGCGCGGCGTGGCAACCCGCGGGCGCGGCGGGCCACCCCGGTCCACCGGGCCCTGTTCGACCTTGGCGAGGCGCTGCAGCGGTGCAGCTCGAGTGTCGAGGCCGTGGCGGTGGTCATGCTCGAGCGCGACGACGCGGCACCCCTGGGCGCCGATCTGCGCGCGCGCACCGCGACCCTGCTCGACGCCCTGGCGAGGTTGTTCGAGCTGCCGGACGGGGTGGCGCCCGATGGCGCCGTCGTCGAGGAGGTGCAGCGCGAGATCGCCGGACTGCTGGACGCCGTGGAGTCTGAGGAGTTCCCGCACCGTGAGAGCCGCTTCGTCGCCGGCGCTGCGGCAGTCTCCGCGCGACGCTGCCTCGATGCGTTCGTCGCGGCCTACGACCGCTCCGGGCAGGACGCCGCCGAGGCAGCGGTGCGCACCACCGGCGGAATCAGGGGGTGGCGGGCCGGCTGAGCGCCGGCCCCACCCCGTCGTCCTCGTATGCCGCGTCGCGCGTCCCGACCTTACGCACCGTCGCGAGGTGTCCGCCCAGGTAGCCCGAGCACGACGCGATCCCCATGCCAGCAAGTGCGGCAACGGCCCCGCGGCCGTGGCGACCACCGCGTCGCAGGCTGAACGACGCGGCATACAGGCCCAGTGCGACCACGTTGAGGCTTGCGTGCAACGCTCCCACCCTGCTCTCCGGCTGGCGCGTCTCGCGCCACTCCGCCAGCCCCGTGAGGGCGGTGGGCACTGCGGCCAGCACACCGGCGCCGACGAGGACCTGCGCCGCGGGACGACTCCTGCGGCCACCGCACAGGTCGAGCACCGTCGTGGAGGTCCACAGCCCGATGGGCAGGTCGGTCAGCACGGGGTGCAGGGCGTGGCCGGTGCCGGCTCCGAGCAGGACCGACCGCAGCGGCTCCATCGCCAACGGCGACGACAGTGCCCCGAGGAGACCGCTGACCCGGTCGAGGACCGGCGTGGACTCCACCCGGTGCATGAGCCGCACCGCAGCCGGCGCGTTCCAGGCGCGGGCGGGGACGACGTCGGACAGCGTGGGGCTGGTGTTCTCGTCCATGCGGCGAGCCCTACCCCTGCTGGTCGAGGGTGAACCCGTGGTCGCGGTAGCACCGGCCGCGGCTCCCCAGGATGGCGGTGTGCCCCATGCGACGGGTCAGGTCTCCTCGTCCGCGGTCGGGTCGACGACGACGTCGCCCGTGGCCGGGTCGACGGTGTCGTCCTCCATCGGGTCGTGGTACCCCGGTGGCGGCGGGGTCTCGGGTGTGACGGGCGGCCAGACGGTCCCGTCGGGCCTCAGGTGTGATTCGGCGCTTTCCACTGGGTCCTCCTCGGCTCGGTCGTGCCGTACCCGAGGCGTCCGCCGCGAAACCCGTCAGCCGGGCTCGAGGTCCACCCACAGCGCCCGGTGGTCGGAGACCGGCAGCTCTGGTGCGGCGCTGGCCCCCGCGGTGAGCGCACCGCCGAGCAGGACGTGGTCCAGCTGCTCGCGGGGCCGGTCCACGGGAAAGGTGAGGTGGTGCGCAGCGGCCCGCATGCCGGTGATCCGGGTGGCGCGCTCCGGTCCCATGTTGAGGTCGCCGAGGAACACGACCGGTGGCTCGAGGCCCCGCAGGTTCGTCATGAGGCGGCGCAGCTGTCGCCCGCTCCACCAGGGGACGAAGGACAGGTGCGTGTTCACGACGGACACCATCCCGTGCGGCGTCTCGACCGACGCCACGACGGCCACGCGGGGCTCGTCGTGCACCAGGTAGGGGCGGATGCGGTCGCCGAAGCGCATCGGTGCCCGGAGCGGCACCGGTGGGAGCCGCACCACCTGCCAGCCCCGCACCGGGTGGCGCGACAGGAGCGCGATGCCGTATGCCGCCGTGCCCGGCTCCTCCTTCCCCGTCGCCGCGACCCACGTGGCACCAGGAGTGCCGGCGATCGCTGCCACGAACCGGTGCTCGGGGGCGCCCATGGCCTCCGCCGCCACCGCGGTGAGGTCGGCCAGGTCCGAGCGGTGCTGGTTGTGGTCCACCTCCTGCAGGCCGAGGACGTCAGCGTCCAGAGCGCGGACCGCCGCGCCGAGCTCGTGGAGGTCGGCCCGCGGTCCGGACGGCTTGCGCCCGCTGAGGATGTTGAAGGTCGCCACACGCACCCCTGCCCCCTACCCCGTCCGCGCCACAGCACTCGTCCGCGCTTCGGCAGCCCGGGGGCGGGGTAGCGGTAGGGCATGGAGGCGCAGCAGCAGCTCGACCTGAGGGAGGCGCTCAAGCTCGCCGCCTCGTCGCTCAAGCACGCCGAGGTGCCCTTCGCGCTGCTGGGCAGCTACGCCCTGTGGGCCTGGGGCGGACCCGAGCCCGACCACGACGTCGACTTCCTCATTGCCCGCGAGGACGCCTCCGAGGCGGCCCAGGCCTTGTGTGACAGCGGATTCACCGTGCTCCAGCCCCCGGAGGACTGGCTGCTCAAGGCGTACCTCGACCAGGCCCTGGTGGACGTCATCTTCCGGGCCGCCGACCGCGGTTGGGCCGACCGTGAGGATGTCGCACGCTCCCAGGACCTCCAGGTGCTGTCCGTGCAGATGCCGGTGCTGCTGCCCACCGAGCTCGTGATCCACAAGCTCCAGGCGCTCGACGAGCACTACTGCGACTTCGCGACGCTGCTGCCCGCCGTCCGGGCGCTCCGCGAGAAGGTGGACTGGCCGCGTGTGCGCCGTGAGTGTGGCGGCAACGACTTCGCCGCGGCCCTGCTCTTCCTCCTCCAGCGCCTGCGTGTCATCCCGGAGGAGTGAGCCGTGGCGACGCGCAGCACCCCATCGAGCTGGCCGGGGGCCGTGGCATGGGTCCCGACGGGTGCCGACCTCGACGACCTGTCCTCGGCAGCGCACGAGTGCCGCGGGTGCGACCTGTGGGAGCACGCGACCCAGGTGGTGATGGGCAGCGGCCCTCCGGGCGCCACGACCATGGTGGTGGGCGAGCAGCCCGGCGACCGCGAGGACCTCGCCGGCGAGCCGTTCGTGGGGCCGGCGGGACGCCTGCTCGACGACGCGCTCGAGGCTGCCGGCATCGAGCCTGCGTCGGTGTACCGGACCAACGCCGTGAAGCACTTCCGCTTCGTCGACCGCGGCCACAAGCGAGTCCACAAGTCGCCCGCGAGGTGGCAGGTGGCCAAGTGCCAGCCCTGGCTGCTGGCCGAGCTGGAGGCGCTGAACCCCAACACGGTGGTCCTGCTGGGCGCCACCGCCGGGCAGAGCGTCTACGGCTCCTCGTTCCGGGTGGGCACCAGCAGGGGCAAGCCGCTGGACTGGCCCCCGACGCTGCCGGGCCCGGCGCCCGGCCTGGTCGTGGCTACCGCGCACCCGTCATCCGTCCTGCGGTCCAGGCGGCGCGAGGAGGACCTGGCCGCGCTCGTCTCCGACCTGCGGGTGGCCGCAGCGGGCACCGAGGGGCGGCGCTGAGGGCCGGCGCTGAGGACGTTTCCGAGGTGCCGATGCGGGTACGCCATGGCGAGGAAGGCGGTGGCGTGGTGGGTGCGGCGAGCAACGGGTCCGAGCGGGTCGTCGTCACCGGTGGCGCCGGCTTCCTGGGGAGCCACCTGTGCGAACACCTGCTGGCGCGGGGACGGCAGGTCGTGTGCCTCGACAACTTCCTGACCGGTGGGGCGGCCAACGTCGCACACCTCATGCCCGACCCCGGCTTCCAGCTCGTGCGCTGCGACCTGACCGACTTCGTGCACGTCCCGGGACGGGTCGACCTGGTCCTGCACTTCGCCTCGCCGGCGTCGCCGGTCGACTACCTCCAGCTGCCGATAGACACGCTCAAGGTGGGCGCGCTCGGCACCTGGCACGCGCTGGGCCTGGCCAAGGACAAGGACGCCCGCTTCCTGCTCGCATCGACGTCAGAGGTGTACGGCGACCCGCTCGTGCACCCCCAGCACGAGGACTACTGGGGCAACGTGAACCCCATCGGTCCCCGGGGGGTCTACGACGAGGGCAAGCGGTACGGCGAGGCGTTGACGACGGCCTACCGACGCAGCGAGGGCGTGGACACGGCGATCGTGCGCATCTTCAACACCTACGGGCCGCGCATGCGTCCCCGAGACGGCCGTGCCATCCCCACCTTCATCCGCCAGGCACTCGCCGGCGCACCGCTCACGGTGACCGGTGACGGCAGCCAGACGCGGTCGGTCTGCTTCGTGGACGACCTCGTGGCCGGCATCCTCGCCATGGCTGGCAGCGACGAGCCCGGACCGGTCAACCTCGGGAACCCGTGCGAGCTCAGTGTCCGGCAGATCGCCGAAGACGTCATCACGGCGACCGACTCCTCGTCCGCCGTGGAGCTGGTGGATCGCCCCGTCGACGACCCGCAGGTGCGTCGACCGGACACCACCCGCGCACGCGAGCTGCTCGGCTGGGAGCCGCGAGTGTCCTGGGAGGAGGGGCTCCAGCGCACGGTGGCCTGGTTCGCCGACCAGCTGCAGGACAGCGCCTGACCGTCACGCCGCCGCGGAGAGCAGGTCGGCCGCGGCGTGGGACACCTCGTCGACGGTGATCGCCTGAAGTCGCGGATCGACCACTGGCGCATGCGGATCCGCAGCGCTGGGCACCTCCGGGTGCCAGAGGACCCGGTGGAGGTGGTGGTCGACGTGCGGCCCCCACTCCGTCGGTGCACTGGGCCCGAAGAGCAGCACCGAGGGCGTCTGGCAGGCGGTGGCGAGATGGGCCACGCCGGTGTCGCCACACACCACCAGAGCCGCCCCCGCCACCAAGCGCGCGAGGTCGTCGAGGCCGGTGCGCCCGGAACGGTCCACGGCACCCGGCGCCAGCGCGGCCAGGCCCGCACACTGCCTGCGCTCGGCCACCCCACCGGTGAGCACCACTGGTGTCCCATCCCCCTGCAGCCGGCGCGCAACCGCGCCCCACCTCTCCACCGGCCACGCCCGGGCCGGGGCGGAGGCACCCGGGTGCAGCACGGCATACCGGCCTCGTGGTTGCGCCCACTCCGCGAGCCGCAGGTCGGACGGGCCGCACGGGCCACCTGCCCACTGCACCAGCGCGCACCAGCGGTCCACCTCGTGGGCCTGGCGGGGCCACGGCGGCCCGTCGACATGGCCGGCCTCCGGACAGGCGAAGGCGACCAGTCGCGCGGACGAGAGGCCGAGCAGCAGACGGTGGCTGCGCGGGCCACGCCCGTGCAGGTTCACGGCCACATCGGGCGGCTCGGGCAACCCGGTCACCCCGAGCAGGTCCTGGTCCGCCGAGACTGTCGCATCGACCAGCGCGTGCCGCACCAGCCAGGCGCCGAGGGGCTCGGGCGCCGCCAGCACCAGCCGGGACCCCGGGAACGCACGTCGCAGACCCCGCAGGGCGGGGACGCCGGTCAGGGCGTCACCCAGCCCCAACGCCCGCAGCACCAGGACGGTGGCCGGGAAGGTGCCCACCGCTCAGGGCCAGGACGGCTCGGTCGACGTCGTCACGACCAGCTCGCGCAGCTCCAGCCCGGGCGGCTGCTGGAGGGCCAGCACGACTGCCGCGGCCACGTCGTCGGGATCGGCCAGCTGGGCGTCCGGCCCGGGACGGTACTGCTCGGCCCGTCCGTCGAAGAAGTGGGTCCGCATGCCTCCCGGCACCAACATCGTCACGCCGACCCGGCCCGCGAGCTCGAGGGCCAGTGCCCGGGTGAAGCCGACAACGCCGAACTTGCTGGCGCAGTATGCGGTGGCGTCACCAGCGGCCCGCAGGCCAAGCGTCGAGCCGACAGTCACGACCCTGCCATGCGCCTGCTCGAGGTGGGGAAGGGCGGCCCGGACCACCGCGGCGGTGCCGATCAGGTTCACCTTGATGGTCCGTTCCCAGTCCTCGGCAGGCACGGTGGCCAGCGGCCCGCAGGCGTCGGTGCCGGCCGCGGTCACCACGGCGGTCGGCGGCCCGCACCTGGTGGCCAGCTCGGCGACTGCCTCCTCGGCCGCCCTCGCGTCGGCCAGATCCACGACCACGTGCGGCAGGTCGTCCTCCGGCTCGGTCCGGTCCAGGACGGCGACCCTGCCGCCGGCCTTGACCACTGCCCGCGCGACGGCCTGCCCCAGCCCGCTCGCGGCGCCGGTGACGTAGACGTTCTCCAGTGCTGTCTCGGTCATGTCTCTCCTCAGGTGATGGCGTCCAGGATCTGCGTGGTCCCGTGACCGTCGAGGTACGGCAGGCTCACCACCCGCCCGCCCCAGGTGCGGACCACCGTCGCCTCGGGCAGGGTGTCGACGTCGTGGTCGCCGCCCTTGGCCCACACGTCGGGCCGCAGTTCGCGCAGCGCCCGCGTCGGGTCGTCCTCGTCGAACAGGACCACCGCGTCGACCGCGCGCAGCGAGGTGAGCACCGCGGCCCGGTCGGCGGCGGTGTGCACGGGTCGGCCGGGCCCCTTGATCCGCCGGACCGAGTCGTCGGAGTTCAGCAGCACGACGAGGCAGTCGCCGAGGGCACGGGCGGCGGACAACGAGGCCACGTGGCCGGCGTGCAGGAGGTCGAAGCACCCACCCGTTGCCACCACCGTGCCCCCGAGGGCGCGCGCCCGGGCGACGACGGCGCGGGCGTCGGCACCGGCGTCGGCAACGGCGTCCGAGCTGGCCGGGCCGCGCGACAGTCTCGCCCGGTCCTGGTGGAACGAGGCGGCCCCACCGGAGGCGACCCACTGGGAGGCAGCCGCCACCGCCTCGATGACGGCCTCGGAAGGCAACGCCCCGTGCGTCATGGCCACGGCTGCACTCGCGACGAACTGGTCCCCGGCGCCGCACGAGTCGCCGACGCAGGCAACCGGCGCGGGAACGAACAGCGGCGCCTCGGCCCCACTGGACAGCCAGGCACCCGCACTGCCGCAGGTCACCGCGACCGCGGCGGCGGACCACCGCTCACGCAGCCGGGCCGCCGCCGTTCCCGGCTGGTCCGCACCGGGCAGGGCCGCACCGGACAGGGCCGCACCAGCCTCGGCGAGGTTCGGAGTCACCAGCGCGGCTCCGGTCACGGGCCGGGGCCCGCGGGGATGTGGGTCCCACAGGATGCGCGGCCCGGAGAGCATCGCCCCGAGGAGCTCCCGCAGGCCCGGGTGCGCGGCGGTGCCGGCGCCGTAGTCCGACACCAGCACGGTGCTGCTCGCAGCGATCCGGTCGCGAACCGCCGCCGGGATGTCGCCCTCAGGTGTGGCCGGCCCACCGGTGTCGAGTCGCAGCAGTGACTGGCCCTCCGCCCGGACCCTGGTCTTCACCCTGGTCGGCCCGCGGTGTCCCAGCGGGAAGACCGTGACGCCGAGGTCCTCCAGGGCGGCGACGAGCCGTCGGCCTGCAGGGTCCTCGGCCACCGGCGCCACCAGGGCCACGTCGTCGTGGCCGGCGCGGCACAGCACCGCGGCGAGGCCGGCCGCGCCCGGTGCCTCGAGCTCGCGCGCCACGTCGACCACGGGCACCGGGGCATCCGGGCAGACCCGGTCCACCGAGCCCTCGACGTCGTGGTCGAGGACGACGTCGCCCACGACCGTGATGCCGCGCCGGCCCCTCATGCCGGGAGCTCCCGGGGGGAGTCGGTGTCGGAGATGCAGGACCCGCCCTGGTCCAGCTCCGCCAAGGCCTCGTCGAGCGCGGCACACACGGCGTGGACGAGGGCAAGGTGGACCTCCTGCACGGCCGCGGTCGACCCGGCAGCCACGGAAATCACCTCGTCCACGAGGTCCGCGAGTGGGTTCGGGGCGGCACCGGTCATGGCCCACACGCGCAGGCCGAGGTCGCGGCCCCGCCGCGCGGCGGCCAGCACGTTGGGGCTGCAGCCGCTGGTCGACAGCAGGACGAGGACGTCCCCCGGCCGGCCGTGCGCCGCGACCTGCCGGGCGAACACCTCGTCGGGCCCGTAGTCGTTGAGGATCGCTGTCAGGCTGGCGACGTCGGAACCGAGGCAGACCGCCGACAGGGGACGCCGGTCGTCCACGAATCGGCCCACGAGCTCACCGGTGAGGTGCTGAGCCTCCGCTGCGCTCCCGCCGTTTCCGGCCGCCAGCAGCCGCCCGCCACTGCCGAGGTGCACCGCGAGGCGGCGCCCCCAGGACTCCACCCGATCGCTCTGGCGGGTCGCCTCGACGAGCCCCGCGCGGACCTCCTGGCTGTGGGCACGCAGCCAGGAGCGGCTGGTCCCGACGGCTGCGCGCTCTCGGCGGGTGCTCGCCGTCCGCTGGACAACGGCGGCCAGTGCCTCCTCGGTCCGCCGGGCGACGTGCGGCCAGGAGTACGTGGCGTGGGCGCGCCGGGCCGCGAGGTCGCCGAGGCTGGCAGCCCACTGCGGGTTGTCGAGCAGCTCACGCAGGGCAGCCGCCAGTGCGGACGGGTCACGCGGTGGCACGAGCAGCCCGGTGCGTCGGTGCTGCACGGTGTCCAGCAGGCCGCCCACCGCACTGCCCACGAACGGCCGCCCGCACGCCGCGGCCTCGACCGGTGTGATGCCGAACGGCTCGTACCACGGGGTGGACACGACCACCCGGGCAGAGCGGTAGAGCGCCGGGAGGCGGTCGTGCGCCAGTCCGCCGACCAGGTGGACCCGGTCCGCGACACCGCTGTCCCGCGCAATCTCCATCAGCCGACGCGCTTCCGCATCGCGTGCCAGGCCCTCCGCCGGGGGCCCGCCCACGACCACCAGGGTCGCCCGAGGCACCTCCGCGAGGGCGCGCACGACCGTGTCGAACCCCTTGCGCTCCACCATGCGGCCCACCGCCAGCACCATCCGCGATGCCGACTCGTCGACTCGTGCCGGACGGGGTCGGAACAGGGCCGTGTCGACCCCGCACGGGATGACCTCCACCGCCCCGACCGGTCCACCCATGGCCCACAGCTCGTCGACCTCGTCGGCGCAGGTCGCGACGACCAGGTCGACGGCAGCGGCCAGCGCGCGCTCGTGCCCGACCCGCACCTCGGGGCTGGTATCGGCCGCCCCCTGGTGGCGCCGCTTGACGCTCCCGAGCGCGTGGAAGGTCAGCGCCACCGGCACACCGGCTGCCCGGCCGGCCTGCAGCGCGGCCAGGCCGGACATCCAGAAGTGCGCGTGCACGACGTCCGGCCGGCCGTGGCGGCGCCAGTCGAGCTCGAGCCAGCGTGCGAACTCGTCCATCAGGGGGTACAGGTCGTCCTTGGCGAGCGGCTCGGGCGGGCCGGCCGGCACGTGGACCACCTCGACCCCCGCGCACAGCTCTCGTCGCTCGGGCACCACCTCGGCGGGGGCCTCACGACGGGTGTACACGCGCACCCGGTTGCCGAGCCGGGCCAGGTGCTCGGACAAAGCGGCGACGTGCACGTTCTGGCCACCGGCGTCCACACCGCCCAGCACCGCGAGCGGGCTGGCGTGCTCAGAGACCATGTCGATCCTCATGAGGCCACCTCCTTGAGCAGCTCGTCCCAGTCGTCGAGGAACCGCTGGAGGCCGTAGTGCTCCAGCACGTGCGCCCGGGCTGCGAGCCCGTTCTCGCGTGCCTCGGACGGGTCGTCCAGCAGTTGGCGCGCGCGCTCCTGCAGCGCCCCGATGTCGCAGGTCACGAGCCCGACCCCGGGCGGCACGGCACGGGGCGCCTCGGTGCTGGCCAGGGCGAGCACCGGCATCCCCAGCGCCATGGCCTCCAGCAGCGCCAGGCCCAGGCTGGTCCACCGGTACGGGTGCAGGTAGGCCCGGTGCATGCACAGCGCCTCGTGCAGCCGTGCCTGGGGCAGGTCCTCGTGGAGCCCGGCGAAGCGCACACCGGCACGATCGGCCGCGTCCTGCAGCGGCGGCATACCCATGCCGTAGACGTGCGTGGGCACCCGCGCGGCCAGGTCCAGGAGCAGGTCGGTGCCGGCCACGCGCCAGCGACGCACCGGCTCGTTGACCACCGCCGCCAGGCTGGCGTCCTCGCCCGTCCAACGCGGCCCGGGGTCGGGGATGCCGTGCTCGATGACCGAGACCTGTGCATCACCGTTGTCCCAGGCCATGGCGTTGAAGTGGGTGACGTGCACCAGCCGTATGCCGCGTGGTGCCCACTCGGCCGTGCCCATCAGGTGGGGGGTGCTGACCGCGTGCTCGTGGGGGGCGTTGTGCTCGAGGAAGACCGCTGGCACGTCGATGCCGGGCTCGCGCCCGGTCCACTTGCGGCACCAGTCGAGCTCCTCGGGTCGCTGCAGCACGACGATGTCGACCGGCTCGGAGCGCAGCTGGGCCACCGGCACCTCGCGGGCGGACGCCGGCCAGTCCCACGTCTGCGCGCGTCCCCGTCCCTCGCTCCCCCGCCACGGCGTGACCGGCAGCACGTAGTCGTGCGCGC
This sequence comes from Pedococcus sp., assembly GCA_036278855.1. Classification (GTDB taxonomy): domain Bacteria; phylum Actinomycetota; class Actinomycetes; order Actinomycetales; family Dermatophilaceae; genus Pedococcus. The sequence continues at coordinate 2,133 of DASUKI010000307.1, read as the reverse complement.
CCTGGACCAACGAGTTCGTCCACGAGCCGTGCACGTGCCAGACCAGCACCCTCACGATGCCACCCTCCGGTCTGGCCTGCGCCCGGTCAGGGCGCGAACCGCGGCCACCACCTCGGCCGCCGAGACGTGCGCCAGGCACGGGTGGCCGACCACGGGGCACACCAGGGCCCGGGTGCCGGCGCAGAGCGCCTGCTGGTCACCGAGCAGCACGCACGGCACCTTCCACGGCTCCCACCGCGCGGCCGGCACCACGGGTGCGAAGAGCGAGACCACCGGGGTGTCCACGGCGGCCGCGAGGTGCGCCGGTCCGGTGTTGCCCACGACCAGGGCAGCCGCTGAGGCCAGCACGGACGCGAGGCTTGCCAGGCTCGTGCGGCCGGCAAGGTTGGTGCCGCAGAAGGGGGTCACCTCTCGCGCCGCCTCGAGCTCGCTCGCGCCCCCGGTCACCACGACCGCCCAGCCGTCGTCGGCGAGAGCGGCGGCGATCGCCCGGGCCTGGGCAGGCTCGATGCTGCGGGACGGCACCGCCGCCCCCGGGTGGAGCACGACGTACGGCCCTTCCGGCAGGCCGGCCGGGAGGGGAGGAAGCGGCTCGCGGAGCCGCAGGCGTGCGTCGTCGCCCGGCGAGAGCCGGTAGCCGGCCGCCTTCACGAGCTCGAGGGCGGCCACGACCTCGTGCCCACCGCGCTGCGTGCCGTCGTCGTCGCTGCCGTCGCCCATCCGTCGGTGCCGCACGTCGAGCAGCGTCCCCGGGTGGTCGTCGCTGGACGCGACCACGCGGGGGATGCCGGCGAGCCTGGCCACCATCGCCATGGGCAGCGGGCTCTGGTGGTAGGAGGTGAACACGATGGTCTCGGCGTACCCGTTGCCGGCCACGCGGTCCACCAGCCCGGCCACTCGGTGCGGCTCGAACCGCGCGGGTGGCACGCCGTCCCAGGGCGGGTCGAACTCGATGACGTCGGCGACACCGGGCAGCATGGCCGCGGCCTCGGCGCCGCGCGGCGAGACGAGCAGGTCGACCCGGTCCGCGCCGCGGGCGAGGGCCCGCACGGCCGGCCCCATGAGCAGCACGTCACCGGCGGAGTCCGTCCGAACGGCGAGCACCGACCTCACACCTGCCCCCCGAGGACGAGCTCGGCGGCCTCGAGCAGCGAGTCGGCGACGACGGGCGCGTCCGCCACCTCCTCGGACCGGGTGAGCGCGTTGGGGACGAGGATCGCCCGCGCCCCGGCGGCCCGCGCGGCGAGCAGGTCGCTCTCGATGTCGCCCACGACGACCATGTCGGCCGGGTCGACGCCGAGGGCTTCCGCCGCGTCCAGCACCATGCCCGGACGCGGCTTGCGGCAGTCGCAGCGGTCCTCCTCGAGGTGGACGCAGTCGTGCCAGGTCTCGAACGGTCCGAGCTGGGCACGCACCTCGGCGTTGACCGCCCGTAGCGCCGGCCGGCTGATCAGCCCCCGGGCGACGCCGGACTGGTTGGTCACCACTCCCAGCCGGATGCCGTTCTCCCGCAACAGGTCCAGTGCTGCCTTGGCGGTCGGGAGGGGCGAGACCTTGTCGGGGTCGTCGTTGTAGGCGACATCAACGACGAGGGTCCCGTCCCGGTCCAGCAGGACCGCCCGCGCCCTGGGCGGCCACGGCTCGGCCTGCCGGTGGCGGCGGTGACCGCTCGCCCGGTGCCAGGTGGCGGCAAGGGGCAGCACCACGCTCGAGCCGACCATGCGCGCCACCTCGACGAGGTCCCGCGGGCCCGGCGCCACCCGCCTCCACACGAAGTCCGCAGTGAGCACGAGCCAGCCGGCGGCGGCGACGCCGGCACCGGCCCGCACGGCCCGGCGCCCACTGCCTCGGCACACCGCAGCCGCGCCCGTCAGGACGGCCGCAGCGAGTCCGCAAGCGGTGGTGGCAAGGTGCCACGGAAGGCGCCCGTGCCCCGCCCCCGTGTGGTCGCGCCAGGCCGGCCCGTGCAGCCGCCGCATCAGCGCGTCGTCCGCGTTGCCGCGCTGGGCCCGCACGCTGCCCCACCACCCGGGGTCGGGCCGCACCGGGTGGGTGGTGGTGCGCCGCCCCACCTGCAGCCGCCAGCCCCGCCGGCGCAGTCGCGTCGCCAGGTCGGCGTCCTCACGGTAGGCG
>DASUKI010000306.1:0-2408 GCA_036278855.1 Pedococcus sp. | reverse complement strand
CCACCTCGTCGACGATCGCGAAGTTGTGGCCGCGCTGGACGAGCTCCTCCATGGTCCAGGCCATGTTGTCGCGCAGGTAGTCGAAGCCGAACTCGTTGTTCGTGCCGTAGGTGATGTCCTTGGCGTACTCCACGCGCCGCTGTTCCGGAGTCATCGACGCCAGGATCACCCCAGTCTCCAGGCCCAGCATGCGGTGGACCCGGCCCATCAACTCGGACTGGTACTCCGCGAGGTAGTCGTTGACGGTGACGACGTGGACGCCCTTGCCCTCGAGTGCGTTGAGGTAGGACGGCAGGGTGGCGACGAGGGTCTTGCCCTCACCAGTCTTCATCTCGGCGACGTTGCCGAGGTGCAGGGCCGCGCCACCCATGAGCTGCACGTCGAAGTGCCGCTTGCCGAGGGTGCGCTTGGAGGCCTCGCGCACCGCCGCGAACGCCTCGGGCAGGATGTCGTCGAGCGTCTCGCCATCCGCGAGCCGCTTCTTGAAGGTGTCGGTCTCGGCCCTCAGCTCGGCGTCGGTGAGCTTCTCGAAGTCCTCCTCGATGGAGTTCACCTGGGCGGCGATGCCATGGAGCTTCTTGAGGATGCGGCCCTCACCGGCACGCAGCAGCTTCTCGACGATCTTGGACACGCAACATCTCCTGGAAAGTTCGCGGCCGGGCCATCCCTGTGGCCCGGACCGCTCTAGGTTAGTCGACTCCCCAGCCCTCAACGCACCGCCGCGGGCGCACGTTCCGCGCGCTGGCGGCATACCAAGGCGTTGTGGTATGCCGCGTGGGCACCACCCGTGCGCCGGGCACCTCAGGCGGGCGCCTCCACGTTCAGACCCTCCTGGGCAGCGGCATCGCCCTGGCGGGAGTCGTAGGTGACCAACGTGTCCGCGCCGACGATCACGGCCGTCGCCAAGTGGATGGCGTCGAGTGTGCCGAGGTTGGCCTGCGGGAAGGTGCCGGCGAGGTGGAGCATCGGCTCGGTCAGCGCCAGGACGTCGAAACGTTCCGCCGCCGCCATCGGCAGCGTGGGGTGCAGGCCGACCCGGGTGGCGAAGCGGCGCAGCTCCACGAGGGCAAGTGTGGAGATGACGAACTGGTCCCCGGTGGCCGCGTGGAGGTACGCCTTGAGAGCGGCACTCTCCGGCTCGACGGCGACGAGCTTCGCCAGCGCCGAGGTGTCAACGAGGCAGATCACCGGTCGCCGCGCAGCTCCCGGAGCACGTCCTCGGTCCGTTCATTGATCTTGACGCTCTCGAGGTCTGCGAAGTCCATGTCGCGCCGCCGACGCCGAATGATCAAGTCGTCAATCGGCGTACCCGTGTCAGGGATCACCCGACCGACGACCTTGCCGCGTCGCGTCAGCTGGTAGGACTCCCCACGCTCGAGTCCCCGCATGATCTCGGCGGAGTCGTTGCGCAGCTCCCGCTGGCTGATGGTCTTCATGCGTCCACTGTAGCACCTGTGTAGCACCTGCATCCGGGTGAGGGCGTTCGGGTCAGGCGCCGCAGAGATCAGCGTCCGTCAGCCGGTTCGGGCCGGTGTGGTGAACTCGCAACGCGGTCCGGGTGCGCGGGCGAGCCGACGGTCGAGCGTCGCCAACGGCGCCCCGATCTCCTCCGCGAGGGCGACGTACCAGGCGTCGTACACCGTCAACGAGGGCCGCAGCTCCCACACTCGTCTGGCGCACGTGGCATAACCAGCGAGGTCCACCCGGAGAAGGAGCAGGTCGTCGTGGGCCGCCGACGCCGTCTCGGCGTCGATGTCGCCGGCCAGTTCGGCACGGCGCAGTACGTTGGCCACTTCGGCGTGGAGCAGCTGTGGCGCCACGAGAGGGCTCCCCGCGAACACATCTTCGGCCCATCGGCCGTCAAAACCGTCATCAACCAGGTAAGCGACAACCGCGGATGCGTCGACGACCAGGGTCATCGACGATCAGCGTCTCGCAGCTCGAGGATCCGGTCCGCGGGCAGCTTCGACCGCGCCGCCTCTTTGCGGACCCGGACCTGGGTCGTCAGGGTGGCCATGTCCGGCCTGCGAGCGAGCTCGATCAGCTCTGTCCGCAGGTACTCCTGGAGGGATCGTCCGGAAGCGGCAGCCCTGGCTGCGAGGTCGTCGCGAGTGTTGTCAGGAACGTCGCGGATAGTGATCGCGGGCATGCCTGCATTATGCATGCACGACCGTCCTCGACGCCACTCAGGCGGCGAGCAGGTCCTGGTAGGCGGGGTGGCGCTCGATCCAGGCGGCGATGAACGGGCACAGCGCCACGACGTCGTGCTCACCCTTGGCGCGCACGTCGTCGAGCGCCTCACGCGCCAGGACGCTGCCGACGCCTTGGCCCTCGAAGGCGGGGTCGACCTCGGTGTGGGTGAACACGACGTGGCCGTCCTTGACCTTGTACTGCGCGAAGCCCGCGAC
>DASUKI010000305.1:0-16503 GCA_036278855.1 Pedococcus sp. | reverse complement strand
AGCTCCGGGCAGGAATCACCATCGACGAGGTGGCCGACCTGCTGTGGAACTACCTGTCGATCGACCACTACGAGCGGCTGGTGATGCTCAGGGAGTGGACCCTCGAGAACTACCGGCAGTGGCTCACCCAGGCCATCATCGACGCACTCACCACCTCCTGAGCTGGGCCCGTCCAGGAGGGGCCTGAGACTCCTTCCACCTGACGGGTGCCGAAATGACGCTCGTTGGTGTGGGCTCGGGCACTTCTGCATAGCGCCTGGGTGCCCGGGGCGCTGGTTCTCTACATCGGGAAGGCGAGCGCTGGTGCGTCCGGCAGGCGCGGCTTGGCGAAGCGCCTCGATGAGTTCCGTCGGCACGGCGCCGGCGACCCGGTCGGCCACTGGGGTGGCAGATTCCTGTGGCAGCTGGCGGAGAGCCCGAGTCTGCTCGTTGCGTGGTATGCAACCGCCGATGCTGACCCCGAAGACGTCGAGTCTGAGCTGATCGCACAGTTTGTCTTGGACTGGGGGAGCCGCCCATTCGCTAACCGTAAGGCCGGACGCGTCCACAAGTCCGAATAGCCGTCAGTCGCCGAAGTGACACACGTGTCAGGGCACATCGCAGCGGCACGAGCAACCAGTCAGTTGCCGTGGGGCATCCGGCAGCTGATCGCTGGATCAGGCGGGCGGGCCGTCCAGCACCGTGGGGACGAACTCCATCATCTGCAGTCGCCCGTCGAAGGTGCGGTGGTCGACAGTCTCGAGCGCAACATCGGGCCACTGGGTGTAGAAGTGCTCGCGGCCGGACGCGCCGTTGATCACGGGAAAGACCACGACCCGGAACCGGTCCACCAGACCGGCGTGCAACAGTGACCGACACAGACTGAGGCTGCCGATGGTGCGCAGCGACGTCTCGCCGTCCTGCCTCATCCCGCGGACCACTTCCACCGCGTCGCCGGACACGAGGCGGCTGTTCGCCCAGGTGAGCGGATCCTCCAGTGTGGAGGAGAACACGATCTTGTCCATCGCGGTCAGGCTGCCCATGTCCTCCTCGCCCGACTCGACGAAGCCGGCGAACAGGCGATAGGTAGCGGCCCCCATCAGGATCGTGTGCCTCGCAGCGGCATCCTGCTCGAGCCAGGCGAAGTACTCCGGGCCGCCCATACCCCACAGACCTGGCCAGCCCTCGGCCGACGCGAAACCGTCGAGCGAGGTGATGACGTCGACCATGAGTTCTGGCACCGGCACCCCTTCCATGATCGTCCTTGACCTTGCCAGTGGCCTCTGGGTCGTTGCTGGCTAACGCGGTGTTCAGCTCGAAGGCGGCATGAACTCTGCGATGTCACCATAGGCCCGCATGGCTGCGACGCGATTGCCCACGATGTCGTAGGCGACGCAGTACGGGATCCGGCCCTGACCGTTGACACTCGCTGCGCTGCCCTCGATGTAGGCGGCGTCCTGACCGATGACCAGTTGCCGTGTCTGCAGGTCCTGGAGCCGAGCATGTAGGCCGTTGATTGCCGCTTCAACCGCGTCCGAGCCCTGCACGTATGTGTCGTTCGCGATCGTCGTCCAGGTAACGTCGTCAGTGAAGTACCGGGCGAATCGGCCGGTGTCCAACGCCTCGAAGTAGGCGCTCATGACCTGGCGGGTCTGGTCAGCAGCCACGGTTGCCTCCGCGTTCTGGGTAACTGTGCCGTGCCCCGAAGTCTGTACCTATCCCGCCGGATCCCACACCCGACAGGAGAACAGCCACCGGGCCGCGGCCAAAGGCCGGCTTGGCGCTGGGACCTCAACGCGGCGGTGTGACCCACAGTCGGCCGCGGAAGATGCGGACGTTCGACTCACCGCGCCCGTTGAGATCGAAGGCACACAACAGCCCGACCACAAGAGCGGCTGCATCTGTCAATGTGCGGGCGGTTCATCTCGACGTTGCTTGGTATCGATGCCGGCTGAAATCCGGTATCCATCGGCTTCGGGCACTGATAGACACTCGGGGTGCACCTGACGCTGGAGTTCCCCGACCTGGTGCGACTGATCGAGGAGCGCTCGAACGCGTTCGTTGCGCTCGTGGCAGCCGCGGCCGATCTCGAAGTGCCCGTGCCGACGTGCCCGGGGTGGACGCTGTTCGACCTCGCCCAGCACGTCGGCCAGGGGCGCCTGCGGTGGGCCGCGATCGTGGCAGCAGGCCCGGCCGATCAGCGACCCACTGGTACAGCGCCTTCCGATGCGGTGGCCGCGCCGCGCGAGCAGGAAGCCATGCACGCATGGTTGGCCGCTTCCGTCGATGAGCTGGACACGGCACTAAGGGACGCCGGACCGGACCGCGGCTGCTGGACCTGGTGGCCTGACTCGCAGTCACCCCAGACTGCTGGTGCGGTGGCGCGACACCAGGTGCAGGAGGTGGCGGTGCACACCCACGACGCCCAGCTCGCCCTCGGCGCACCGCAGCCGCTCCCCGACGAGGTGGCCCTCGACGGGGTCGAGGAGTTCCTGTCGACCTGCAATGCCACGACCTCGCCCTGGCCACACCCGCCCGCGGTCCTGGACTACCACGCCACGGAGGGACGGTCCTGGCGTCTGCTCCTGTCGCCAGAGGGGGCTCGGTTCAGCCGGCTCCCTGCCACCGAGGCGGCGCCTGAACCTGCTGACGCCTCGGCTCGAGGTTCGGCATCAGAACTGGTCCTGTCCATGTACGGCCGTATTCCTCCCCGCTCGCTGGAGATCGAAGGTGACCCGCGCGTCCTCGACCGCTTGGTCGCCTGGGACCCGAGCGCCTAGCGCTTGCAGACCGTCATGGGGTGGGCCTGGGGGACTCTGTGCGAACCGGTGGAGTGGCCCCTGCCAAAGACCGGCCAGCGCACCGGGATGCTCTCTCCGTCGAGGAAGCTCCCGGACTACACGCGGCTTGGTGGCGGTGACCCACACAGCCACCAAGCCGCGGATTGCTGGCACCGCAAGCGACGAAATGAGTCACAGGGGTCGCGGCAACACTGGGTTGCGCATAAGCGGTCAGGGCGGCAGGTCCCAGTACTGCCGCCGTGCAGGCATCGCGTGGATGACCAGTTCGTCGCCGCTGTCGAAGAGGACGACGGTCTCGAGCAGCCGAGCTTGTGTGTTGAAGCCGAGACGCAGCTCGCGGTGGGGCCAGTCGTCGTCCTCGAGTGGCTCGATCCACTGAGACCAAGACGCCGCCTGCGCCGCGTCCTCGGCAAGGACACCGTGCTTCAGCGCGCTGTCGTGGACCCTCACACCGACAAGTCGGACAGGGCTTGCCGGATCGCCTCGGACCGGGACACGTGCCGCCTCGCCGCGACTGCGTCCAGCGCCGCCAGCTCCTCCGCGGTGAGACGCACCGCCACGACTTGCATCGGCTCAGCACCGCGCCCCGGGCGCCCGCGACCACGCCGCTTCAGCGACTCGACGTCGTAGCCTGCCTCGGCTTCGTCCGCCCATTTCCGGATCCGGTCCTCGCGAACGTCGTCCTCATGCCCCATACCCAAAATCGTATAACGAAAAGCGTGTTGCGGAATCGCAGGACAACCCGCCGAGGCCTTGGCCCAACGCATTGACGCCGAGGCAGTGTCCGCGCGCGTGCGGTCAACTCCGGCGACGTAGGCGGTCAGGAAGTGCACGCCGTGCCGGTCGAGATCGCCCCGGGCGCGGTCGTAGTGCTCGGTGGTCCGCGGTCGGCATGCCGGGCCAGGATCTGCGCGTCGCGCAGCGGCACCCCGGCATCGAGGGCGTTGGTGATGACGGCATGCCTCAGCGAGTTGGGGCTGATGTGCCGCGGGATCCCCGCGGCCTTCGCGATCCCCGGATCAGCTCGAGCCGATCCAGCCCCCGGGTGCGGGACTCGTCACGGTGGACCTTGGGCAGCCGCGCGTACACCGCCGGATCGGCCGGGACCAGGCCGTCGATGTGGGCGAAGCGGAAGAACCCGCGCACCCATGCATCATCGTCACCACCGAGGAGTCCATCAGCCCTCGCTCGCCCAAGCTCCGGATGTACAGCTCCGCGTGAGCCCGCTGCACCCCGACCAGCGGATCCAGCCCACGCACTTCACACCAGGAGAACCACTCCCGCAGCTGGAACTCGTACAGGTGGTGCGTCCCTATCACCTCATGCGGCGGAAAGGACACACCGGTGATCTACTGCTTTGCAAGCCGCATGATTCTCATAATCCGCATACCGACCGCGGCGGCGGCACCCGCCAGCCGGCGGCCAGCGGGTGCCATCCAAGCAACCTCAGCCGTTCCTAAGCCTAGGGGCGGTCTCGATCAGCGCCACGAAAGCAGCGCCACAGGTTACCGCTGCCAGGGCGGCGATTCTGCGGAGGCGTTCCGACATGTCTATTCACCTCCCTCGTTGCTCTGGTTCTCAGTGGAGTTGCCGCGACGTGGCTTACCAGCGTTGCGCCAAGAGACAGCGGCGGCCACAAGACCCAGCAGTACAGCGACGTCCGCGACGTTGAAGAGCACGGGCCCAAGCGGGATGAAGTCATGCACGAGCCCATGGATCAGTCGGTCCATGAAGTTGGAAACGGCGCCACCCATGACGAGCCCCAAGGTCCATGGAGCAACTTTCGCGCGATCTACGCCAAGCCAGGACACCCCGCCAATGAAGAGCAGGCCAATCGCCATGAGTCCGGCGAGAAGCCCGGGGGATCCACGGACCAGCCCCAAGCTGAGGTCCCGGTTGCTGCCTGTGCTCGGAAAGCCGGAGGCAGAGGCGACCGCCTTCGAGCCCAAGTCTGCGCACACCACGGCAGCGGTCACCCGCACAAACAAGCCGCGGCCGGGACGTTCTGAGGGGACAAACTTCGCCCGCTGGAATGACATGGCGCACCTCTGCGATTCGGACGTCTGACGCAGTCTCGCGTGACGCATCAACCGGCAGCCACACGCAAATGTCCTACGCTGTCGTGAGCGCGGTGTTGACGAGGGGCGTCGACCTACGTACGGCAACCCTGGGCCGCCGCTTTGGTGCCGAAGCAGACTGCGGTGACTGAAGTGTCGCTACGGGGCAGTGGTAGCAGACCAACTCGCAGCAGCCATGAACAAGTCCTTCTGGGCGGTGGGCAGCGGCCCGGCGACGCGCCCTATCTGTGCGGAGTAACCGGCTGGGCTGGGCCCTCTTGCTCGCTGTTGACCGAACTGCTCGGCTGCGCCCAAACCTCCGGCGAAGGGCCAACCACGCGCGCCTGCCGCCACCCCGGCTGGCAGGATCGAGCGCATGACCCTCCCCGTGGTCCTGGACGTCGACACCGGTGTCGACGACGCGTGCGCGCTGCTCCTCGCCGCGCTCCACCCGGCCCTCGACATGCGCGCCGTCACCTGCGTCGGAGGCAACGCCGCGGTCGACGCCGTCGTCGCCAACACCCTCACCGTCCTCGACGCCGCCGAACGCCACGACGTGGTCGTGGCTCGCGGCGCCGAGCGCCCACTCCTCGAGGACCCCGCAGACGCCCGCCACGTCCACGGCCTGGACGGCATGGGCGACCTCGACTGGGCCAAGTCGCGGCGGGTGCCTGATCCGCGCCACGCGGTCGAGGTGCTGCGCGACGTCCTCCTGGACGCCGCGGCATACGGAACGGACGACCGGTTGGTGACCCTCGTCCCCCTCGGCCCGCTCACCAACGTCGCCCTGCTTTTGCGCACCTATCCCCGTGCCGCCAAGGGCCTTCGCGAGATCGTGTTCATGGGCGGGGCGGCGCAGACCGGCAATGCGACCGCGTCGGCGGAGTTCAACGTGTTCCACGACCCGGAGGCCGCCGCGGTCGTGCTCGACGCCGCCGTCGACCTCGGAGTCCCCGTCACCATGTACGGCCTCGACGTCTTCTACGAGCCGCGCGTCAGCTTGGAGACCGCCCGCAAGCTCGTCAGCGCCGGAGGGCACCGGGCGTGCGAGCTCGCCGGGCGCCTGCTGGAGTTCCAGTGCGACCGCTTCGGCGCCGACAGCGCGACCATCGGCGACGCCGGCGCGGTCTGCTCGGTCATCGAGCCGGGTGGTGTGCGCAGGCAGCGGCTGCCCGTCCGCGTCGAGCTGGCCGGCACCTGGTCGCGCGGGCGCACCATCGTCGACCTGCGCGACTGGGACGGCAGCCTCGCGCACGACCCGCACGGCCAGGCCAGGTCCCAGGTCGACGTGTGCCTCGAGGTCGACGGACAGCGCTACGCGACGCTCTGGCTCGACACCGTCAGCGGCGGGATGCGCTGATGGGCCGGGTCGTCGTGCTCGGCTCGCTCAACGTCGACCTCGTCGCGGTGGTCGACCGCCAACCCCGGCCGGGCGAGACCGTCCTGGCCCAGGAGGACCTGCGCCGCTACGCCGGCGGCAAGGGCGCCAACCAGGCGGTGGCCGCGGCCGAGGCAGGGGCTCAGGTTGCCATGGTCGGGGCCGTGGGTGACGACGACGCCGGCCGCGCCTACGTCGCGCGGCTGGAGCGGCGCGGCATCGACGTCTCGAGGGTGCGGGTGGTGCCCGGCCAACCGACCGGCCAGGCGTGGATCACCGTGTCGGACACGGATGCCGAGAACATGATCGTCGTCGTCCCCGGCGCCAACGCGCACGTGGGCGAGCTCGAGCTGGAGCTCGCGGACGGGGACGTACTGCTGGCGCAGCTCGAGGTGCCGCTGGCGGTCGTGGCAGCGGCCGCCTCGGGCGCCCACGCGGCGGGTGCTCGGGTGGTCCTCAACGCCGCTCCGTATGCCGCCCTGCCGCCCGACCTGGCGGCCGTGGCCAACCCGGTCGTCGTCAACGAGCACGAAGCGCTGTTGCTCGCGGACTCCGAGGTGGTGCCGCGCTCGCTCTTGGTGACCTTCGGTGGTGCCGGGTGCAGCTGGGACGGCGAGGAGCTCGAGGGCACACCGGTGCCCGACGACGAGCTCGTTGACTCCACGGGCGCGGGCGACGCGTTCTGCGGTGCGCTCGCTGCGGCCCTGGCCGATGGTGCGGGCCGGCGGGAGGCGATGGAGCGAGCGGCTGCAGCCGGGGCGGCGGCCGTCCGCCGCCTGGGTGCCCAGCCCGATCCGGCGCTGTGAGCGCGGTGAGCCCGCCGACTCGATGCAGACACGCCGGGTTTTGCGGGCGTGTTCACATCGAATCGGCGGAAGGGGTGGGGGCGCCGAGCCGGGGTCAGCGCACGGAGACGTGCACGTGGTCGTAGTGGTTGGCGGTGATGCTGCCGCGGTCGGCCATGCCGCGCCAGGTGCCGCTGCTGGGGTACCAGATGCGCTGGCGCCAGATGATGTACTTCACGTTCAGCTCGGAGGCGTGTGCCATGACGTAGGCGGCCACCGCGTCGCCCTGGGCCCGCGAGGAGATCATCGTGTCGACCGCGTTTCCGCTGCCGTGGTCCATGTCGCCGGGCCGGTAGCCGCCGAAGGAGTGGATCTGGGGGAAGTGGTCGCGGATGGCGTTGAGCACGATCAGGCCGTGCTGGGTGAGGCCGAGCTCGCCTCGCAGCCCGGTGCGCCTGATGCCGCGAGACGCAACCTTCTCCCCCCGGTCGGACGCCTTGGCGGGTGCGGCCTTGTCCCTCGCCTTCGCGGAGAACCCGATCACCCCGAACTGCGGTGACGGCGCCGGCCCCGTGACGGTTGCCGCCGAGATCTCCTGGGGTGCCTGGACCGTGGTCTCCGCCGTGAGCTGCAGGCCCGGCAGGGCCGGGACGGCGTATGCCGTGGCGAGACCGAGCGCGGACGCGGCCAGTCCGAGGGCCTTGACCCCGTTGCCGACGGTGACGCGCGGGGTCAGCGCGGCGCGCAGCGGGTGTCGGGAGCGCAGCTGTCGGTGCCGTCCGGGCTGCCGGTGGCGTCCGGTGTGGCGGTGGGGGCGGGGCATGCGGATTTCCTGGCAAGGGGGCGGGGGCCGTCGGCCACGGTAGCCGGTGACCCCTCGTGGTCACAAACAGGTCACGGCGCGTCGCGGTCGAGTGGCGTCAGGCGGCCCGCACCACCAGGGCCACCTGGTTGCTGCGGACCCGGGTGAGCACCACCGTCGCCTCGCTCGTCCCCTTCGGTGGCAGCCGGAGCTGGCGGCGCAGCAGGTCCGCGTCCACCGAGACGCCCCGCTTCTTCACGGTCAGCCGGTCGATGCCGTGGTCGCGGAGCCAGCCACGCAGCGCCTTGACGTTGAAGGGCATGGCCTCCACCACGGCATACCGCTTGGCGTAGGGAACGTCCATGCACGTCGAGGAGCCCACGTAGCCCACGCCGGCGTCCAGCTCGGCGCCGCCTGTCGCAGCCGTCAGTGCCGAGACCAGGCCGGCACGCAGCACCGCGCGGTCGGGCTCGTAGAGCCACGACCCCAGGTCGGCGAGGTTGAGCAGGGCGGGCGCGCTGCCCTCGCCGTCGGCTTCGCTGACGGTGACACCCGCGCCGCTGCGTCGCAGGACGGCGGCGGTGCGGCCACGGGTCCGCACGAGCGGTCCCCACCACACGGCGCACTCGACGACCTCCCCCTCCCACGAGGTCCACTGGGCCTCGGCCCCCGCCGGCAGTGCCGCGTGGGGAAAGGCTGGGCTGAGCTTGGCTCCCGTGGCCGGCAGCGCGCGGGCCACCGACTGCACCGTGTCCCACGAGGGGGAGACCTCGTCGAGGCGGAACACGCGGCGAGTGCGGCCTGCCGCGTCCGCCACGCCGGGCACCCGCCGTGCCGGGTCGAGCCACGCGCCCACCCCACGCCGGCCCTCGCCGGCCGGCGGCGTGAACTCCTCGGCCCGGCCGTGGACGGCGCTGGAGTCGGGCCAGTGGCGCAGGTTCACCGCTGCGAGGGCGGCGGTGACCTCGTCGGCGTCGACGGCCCGCACCCGCAGGTCCAGACCGGCCAGCGCCATTGCGTCGGCGCCGATCCCGCAGCCGAGGTCGTGCACCGTGTGGATCCCGGCCGCGCGGAAGCGCTGGGCGTGCTGGGCCCCGACCTGCAGCCGGGTGGCTTGCTCGAGCCCGTCGCTGGTGAAGACCATGCCCTGGGCGAACTCGCCGAACTTGTCGACCGCCTTCGCGCGCAGCCGCGACTGGTTGAGGGCGGCCGCGACGAGGTCGGGGTCGAACCCAGCGGACCGGAGCTGGCGCTGGAGGCCGAGCGCGGTGTCCTCGTCGTACGGCGGGAGCGACTGGAGGAGCCCCCAGCCCTCGCCCGTCGTCAGCTGGCGCAGCAAGGCGAGGTCCATGCCCCGGATTGTTCCCTACTGCCACCCCCGCGACCCCGTGAGGGCTTGGCGCACCGGGACCTGCAGGACCCCTCAGAGGCTGGCGGCAGCGGGCGCGGGTCGGCTCCACTCGTACGGGGTCGTGGTGGTCACCTTCACCAGGCCGGAGCGCTCGAGGATCGGTCGGCTGAACTCGGTGGAGTCGCTGTTGATGTAGCGCTTGCCGTGCGCGATGGCCGAGCGTGCCCGCGCTGCGGTGAGCGCCCGGTAGATGCCACGACCGCGCCACTGCGGCCGGGTCGCCCCGCCCCAGATGCCCGCGAACTCGGTCCCCTCGACGGGCTCGAGCCGGCCCGCGCTCACGACCTCCCCGTCGGCCTCGGCCACCCACAGCTCCATGTCGTCACGGGTGCGCAGCCGGTGCAGGACCTGCTGGGCGATCTCCTCGGCACGCTGGGGGTCGTCGCCGAAGACCTCGGCCTGCATCGCCATCATCCGCCGAGCGTCGTCCTCGTCGGTGACCTGCCGCACCACCACACCGGCGGGGAGGTCGACGTCGACCGCGAGCAGCCGCGCCTCGCCGATCATGACCGACTCGGCCTCGTCCGGGACGAACCCGTGGGCCAGGAGCGCGTCGTGGAGCCCCGGCGCCCGGTCGTGGCCGCGGGTCTTCCACTCGACCCTGACGATCTCGGGCATCGCCTCGTAGTGCGCGAGCGCCTGCTCGACGAGCTGCCGGACCGACTCCTCGTCGGCTGGCCGTCCGTCGATGTCGAGGTCCTTGTAGGTGATGAAGCCTCGGCCGCCGAGGTACGCGGCGAGCACCAGCGGGCCCAGCCGGGGGGTGGTCAGGGCTGAGGACAGCTCCTCGCGCAGCTGGGCGTCGTAGGCGCGCAGGAGGGTGGCGGGGTCGCTGATGCGGGAGTCGGTCACGGCGCCGACCCTCGCGCAGCGAGCCGCCCGCCACAACTGGGTTTTGCCCCATTCGTGATCGAACCTCGTCCGCCCTCGGCGAACGGCCGTCGAAGTTCTGGCACTCGAGTTGACCGAGTGCTAACGACGGTCATAGATTTGCGTTGGCACTCCGGTTCGCCGAGTGCTAACGCAGCCAGCAGGCCGACCCCCGCGACGGCGACCTCACGCTGCGGAAGCTTGAACCAGCATTGTCACACTGTCCACTCCGACATTCCCGAAGGGGAGGTCACCATCGTGTCGGTTTCCATCAAGCCGCTCGAAGACCGCATCGTCGTCAAGTCCGTCGAGGCCGAGCAGACCACCGCATCCGGCCTCGTCATCCCGGACACCGCCAAGGAGAAGCCCCAGGAGGGCGAGGTCCTGGCGATCGGCCCGGGCCGCATCGACGACAACGGCAACCGCGTCCCGCTCGACGTCAAGGTCGGCGACCGCGTCATCTACAGCAAGTACGGCGGCACCGAGATCAAGCACAGCGGCGAGGAGTACCTCATCCTCTCCGCGCGCGACGTCCTCGCCGTCGTCGGCTGACAGCCCCGTGAGGACACGAGCTTGCGAGGCCCGCAACGGGGCGCGGAAGCCGACGTGTCCGATCGTCGGCTGACGACGAAGCACCGACAGCACGCCCCGGCGGGCCCCGCTGGGGCACCGCGCCGGGGCGTGCTGCGTTTCCCACCAGCCGGACCACCCGGCATACCGCATTGCTAGAGAAGGACTTTCATGGCTAAGACGCTGGAGTTCAACGACTCCGCCCGCAAGGCGCTCGAGCGCGGCGTCGACGCGCTCGCCAACGCCGTCAAGGTGACCCTCGGCCCCAAGGGCCGCAACGTGGTCATCGACAAGAAGTGGGGCGCCCCGACGATCACCAACGATGGCGTGACCATCGCCCGTGAGGTCGAGCTCGAGGACCCCTACGAGAACCTCGGCGCACAGCTCGCCAAGGAGGTCGCCACCAAGACCAACGACGTCGCCGGTGACGGCACCACCACCGCCACCGTGCTCGCCCAGGCCATGGTCAGGGAGGGCCTGCGCAACGTCGCCGCGGGCGCCGCACCGGCCAGCCTGAAGCGTGGCATCGACAAGGCCGTCGAGGCGGTGTCCGACCAGCTGGTCAAGACCGCCCGCGAGCTCGAGGGCAAGGAAGAGATCGCCCAGGTCGCCGCGCTGTCGGCCCAGGACGAGACCATCGGCTCGACCATCGCCGACGCGTTCGACAAGGTCGGCAAGGACGGCGTCATCACCGTCGAGGAGTCCTCGACGGCGACGACCGAGCTCGAGTTCACCGAGGGCATGCAGTTCGACAAGGGCTACATCTCGCCCTACTTCATCTCCGACGCCGAGCGCATGGAGGCCGTCCTCGAGGACGCCTACGTGCTCATCAACCAGGGCAAGATCTCCGCGATCGCCGACGTCCTGCCGGTGCTGGAGAAGGTCGTCAAGGCGGGCAAGCCGCTGCTGGTCATCGCCGAGGACGTCGACGGCGAGGCGCTGTCGACCCTGGTGGTCAACAAGATCCGCGGCACGTTCAACGTGGTCGCGGTCAAGGCCCCCGGCTTCGGCGACCGCCGCAAGGCGATGCTGCAGGACATGGCGATCCTCACCGGTGGCCAGGTCATCGCCGAGGAGGTCGGGCTCAAGCTCGACCAGGCCGACCTGTCCGTCCTGGGCCAGGCCCGTCGCGTGGTCGTCACCAAGGACAACACCACGCTGATCGACGGCGGCGGGGCCGCCGCCGACGTCGAGGGCCGGGTCAACGAGCTCAAGTCCGAGATCGAGCGCACCGACTCCGACTGGGACCGCGAGAAGCTCCAGGAGCGCCTCGCCAAGCTGGCCGGTGGCGTCTGCGTCATCAAGGTCGGCGCCCACACCGAGGTCGAGCTCAAGGAGAAGAAGCACCGCATCGAGGACGCCATCTCGGCGACCCGCGCGGCCATCGAGGAGGGCATCGTCGCCGGTGGCGGCTCCGCCCTCGTCCACGCCTCCAGCGTGATCGACGGGCTGGGCCTGTCGGGCGACGAGGCAACCGGCGCGACCATCGTCAGGAAGGCCGCGGCCGAGCCGCTGCGCTGGATCGCCGAGAACGCCGGTCACGAGGGCTACGTGGCAGTCTCCAAGGTCCGCGACCTCGAGCCCGGCAACGGCCTCAACGCGGCCACCGGCGAGTACGGCGACCTCATCAAGGCCGGCGTCATCGACCCGGTCAAGGTCACCCGCTCCGCGCTCGTCAACGCCGCCTCGATCGCGTCGATGGTCCTGACCACCGACACGCTCGTCGTGGAGAAGAAGGAGGAGGAGCCCGAGACCGGCGGTCACGGGCACGGCCACGGCCACTGAGCCGGACCACTCCCAGCGAAGGGGCGCCCCACCCGGGGCGCCCCTTTCGCCTGCTCCCGGTATGCCGCGTGCTCGCCTACGCTGGCCCGATGCGGCTTCTCGGGGTGCTGGGTGGGATGAGCTGGACGAGCACGGCGGAGTACTACCGGCTGCTCAACCGCGCGGTGGCGCAGCGCCTCGGAGGGCTGCACTCCGCCCGGCTGCTGCTGCACAGCGTCGACTTCGGGCCGGTGGCCGACATGCAGCACGACGGCGACTGGGCCGGCACCGCGAAGGTGCTGGTCGAGGCAGCCCAAGGTCTCGAGCGAGCCGGCGCCGAGGGCCTGCTCGTCGCCACCAACACGATGCACAAGGTGGCCGACGAGATCACCGGAGCAACCGGCATACCGCTCCTGCACATCGCCGACGCGACGGCGCGGCGCGTCCTCGCCGACGGGCGGCGCAGCGTCGGGCTGCTCGCGACGGCGTTCACCATGGAGCAGGACTTCTACACCGGGCGGCTGCGCGACCTCGGGCTCGAGGTGCTGGTGCCCGAGGAGGATGAGCGGGCGGACGTGCACCGCATCATCTACGACGAGCTGGTCCTCGACGTGGTCCGCGACGAGTCGCGCGACCGGTACCGCGAGGTGATGGCGACGCTCGCCGACCGGGGCGCCGAGGGGATCATCTTGGGCTGTACCGAGATCGGCCTGCTCGTGGGCGAGCAGGACTCACCGGTGCCGCTCTACGACACCACGGCCATCCACGCCGACGAGGCAGTCGACTGGATGCTGGGCGCCTGATCCGGTTGGCGGAGCCGGACATCCCGGCAGGCTGTCAACCTTGAGGGGTCACTCACCGCTTGTAGGGGTGTGCGGAAGGTGCAGGTGTACCCAGAGGTGGTCGTCATGGAGCGATCGGCTTCAGCGCCGAGCTTCGACGAGTACGTCGTGGCTCGTGGCGGCGACCTGCTCCGGACGGCCTGGCTCCTCACCGGCGACCACCAGCGCGCCGAGGACCTGGTCCAGACCGCGCTCGGCAAGACCTGGCCGCACTGGAACCGCATCACCCAGGAGGGTTCGGGCTCCTACGACGCCTACGTTCGACGGGTGATGATGACCACGTACATCGCATGGTGGCGGCGGAGGTGGAACTCCGAGTACCCGACGGAAGTCCTCCCCGAGCCACCGTCAATGGACACCGACATCACCGACCTGCGGCGCGACCTGCTGACCGCGCTCTCCCGGCTGCCCCGCGGCCAGCGCGCCGTCGTGGTGCTCCGGTTCTTCGAGGACCGCACCGAGGCGCAGGTTGCCGAGACCCTGGGCTGCAGCATCGGCGCGGTGAAGACCCAGTCCGCCCGCGCCCTCGCCGCACTGCGCCACAGCCCCATCCTCGCAGGGGAGGAGACCCGCCATGAGTGAGCTCGAGACCCGCCTTCGCGACATCCTCGAGGCGGCAGCCCCGCAGGACCCGACCACCGATGGTCTCGTCGCTGGTGCCCGCCGGTACGCCGTCCGGGCCCGGCGCGCGCGGCTGGTCACCGCCGCGGTACTGGCCGTGGCCGTGCTCGCGGGAGGGCTGGCCACTGCCGAGTCCTTCAGGAACCGCGCGCTGCCACCTGCGCACCACGTGGAGCACCTCGACTGCGCCGGTGCGGGCCGCCACGCCGGACCCGTGGCGCTCGACGACGCTGCTCGGCTCAGCGACCAGGTGCGGGAGGCCCTGGTCTGTCCGGACCTCACACCCCAGTCGGTGTGGCCCGGGTTCCTCCACGAGGACCAGCCGGTCTCGGGAGTGCCCCAGCTCGACTACCTGTCCTTCGAGCCACGGGGGTCGGACGCCGGCTGTGCGTCGGCTCGGCCTGGTCGCAGCTACCGGCTCCTGCTGCTCCTCGCGGACGGACGGGTGAGCGCAACGGACAACACCCAGCTGCGCTGCAACGGCTGGCCCGCCCTGGACCGCTACCTCGTGGCGCTGGGTGACCAAACCGCCGGAGAGCGAGCTGACCAACTTGACGACCCCTTCCCGCGGTGCACCTCCGTGCTCCACCAGCTGGTGCGTCCGGCATCCGGTGGGCCGCCCTCGCTCGCCAAGGGCACGACCTTCACCGGGGCGACCGTGTGCTACCACCCGCTCGCCGACCCGCACAGGGCGCCCACGTCCGACGCGCTGGTCGTCGGTCGAGCCGCCTTCGGTGACCTGCAGCTGGCCGCCCTCGATGCCGAGCTCGCCCGACACGGGTCCACGAAGACACCACACCGGACCTGTCCGGCTCCCGTGGACGGCATTCTGGTGATCCACGCCGTCACCTCCGAGGGCCGTGCCGTGACGTTGTCGCAGGCGTGCGCCTACGACAACCCGACAGCCTTGGTGGACTGGACGGCGGACGACACCATCGACCTGGGTCCAGCCCTCCTCCAGGTCATCCGCGACCTGCTCCCCTAGCCACCACGACTGTCGCCCCACTCCACCCGCCGATCGCGTACGACGTGCAGGGAAGGAACACCACATCAGGTCTTTTCGAAAGGGGACCGTCATGTCATGGCACACTGCACACACGCACCACACCGCCGCCCAGCGGCTGGCCGCCTGCGTCGGCCTCGCCGGGGCGCTGGCGCTCGGGGTTGCCGCACCGGCACTGGCCAAGCCGGCCGGACCGGGCGACGACGCCACGGGCGCACCCAACAGCCAGCAGGGCCCGCCGTCGTACAACTCCACTTGGCCCGGCTACACGCCACCCGGGCAGGTGGCCCCGGCTCCGCAGGGCCTGGTCGGCATCGCCAGCGACCGCATCGAGCTGGTCCAGGTTGGGCTCGGGGCGCTCGGCGGGGCTGCGCTCGCCGGTGTGGGGACGCTGGTACTGGCTGGTGCCCACCGCCGGCACGCCCCCGTGCACGCGTGAGGGGAACGGCGTTCAGGTGCGCCCGACCACGTGCAGCGACTCACCGGCATACTCCACGACCTGGCCGGGACGCACCTGGACGCCGCGACGCAGCACCGGCGCGCCGTCGACGGTGACCTCGCCGTTCTCGATGACCATGCGCGCCATCGCGCCGTCCTGGACGACGCCGGCGAGCTTGAGCAGCTGGCCGAGCCGGATGGACTCGTCGCGGATCGGGACGTCGATGGGGTCGCTCACCCCACCAGCCTAGGGTCGCTCAGCTGGCAGCCGCCGCCACCGACTGACCGGCGTAGTGGAGCTCGCGCTCGTCCTCGGTCATGGCGCCCCAGACGCCGTAGGGCTCACGGACCCGCAGGGCGTGCTCGCGGCACTGCTGGAGGACGGGACAGCTGAGGCAGACCTCCTTGGCCCTGCTGTCGCGGGAGCGGCGGGCTGGGCCCCGCTCGCCTTCGGGGTGGAAGAAGACTTCGGGATTCACCTGGCGGCAGGATCCCTCCAACTGCCAGTCCCACAGATCTGCAACGGGCCCCGGAAGCCGCGACAGTTCAGCCATGTCGACCCCTCCTGCTCTGCGGCACGGTGCCGCGTGCTTTGGACGCTACAACGGTCTGACCTGCGGAAACAGGAACGGAAGGTAAGAACTTGTTCAAGTAGGTAAACGCTTACACCTGTCGTCTCCGGTGATGAACGATCAACACCGACCGACCCCCCTGAGCAAGCCCGCAGCACGCCGTCAGCACGACGCCGACACCGTCGCCGCCGAGCCCACAGCCCCCGGTTACGATTGGGCAATGAGCCTTGGCGTGGACCACAGACTGAACCAGCTCGACGCCACCGCAGAGCTCCCCGACGATGCGGACACCACCGACGCAGCAGGGGAACCCGACCCCTTCGCCAAGATCGGGCTGACCTACGACGACGTCCTGCTGCTGCCCGGCGAGACCGACGTGATCCCCTCGGACGTCGACACGACGAGCCGCCTCACGCGGGAGATCTCGCTGCGGATCCCGCTGGTGTCGGCAGCGATGGACACCGTCACCGAGTCGCGCATGGCGATCGCGATGGCGCGCCAGGGCGGCATCGGCATCCTGCACCGCAACCTGTCGATCGACGACCAGGCGTACCAGGTGGACCTGGTCAAGCGGACCCAGACGGGCATGATCTCCAACCCCGTGACCATC
>DASUKI010000304.1:0-23765 GCA_036278855.1 Pedococcus sp. | reverse complement strand
GTGCCCTCGTACATCACCTGCGTCGCCCCGAGGGCCAGTGGGCCGTAGACGCTGTAGGAGTGGCCGGTCACCCAGCCGACGTCGGCGGTGCACCAGTAGACGTCGGACTCGGGGTGCACGTCGTGGACCACCTTGGTGGTGTACGCGCACTGGGTGAGGTAGCCACCGGTGGTGTGGAAGATGCCCTTGGGCCTACCGGTGGTGCCGGAGGTGTAGAGGATGAACAACGGGTGCTCGCTGTCGTGCGGCACCGCCTCGTGCTCCGGCGACGCCGAGTCGACGACGTCGTGCCACCACACGTCGCGGGCGTCGTCCCAGGCGACGTCCTGCTTGGTGCGCTGGACGACGACCACCTTCTCGACCGGGGTCTCGCCGGTCACCGCGTCGTCCACGGCGGCCTTGAGCGGCGAGGGCTTGCCGCGGCGGAACTGCCCGTCGCTGGTGATGACAACCTTGGCCTCCGCATCGGCGATGCGGGTTCGCAGCGCGTCAGCCGAGAACCCGCCGAAGACCACCGAGTGCGGTGCGCCGATGCGGGCGCACGCCAGCATCGCCACCACGGTCTCCGGGATCATGGGCAGGTAGATGGCCACCCGGTCGCCCTTGCTGACCCCCAGCGACTCCAACGCGTTGGCCGCCTTGCAGACGTCGCGCTGCAGGTCGGCGTAGGTGATCGTCCGGGTGTCGCCGCCCTCGCCCTCGAAGTGGAAGGCGACGCGATCGCCGTTGCCGGCCTCGACGTGCCGGTCCACGCAGTTGTGGGCAGCGTTGAGCTCACCGCCGACGAACCACTTGGCGACGGGCGCCCCGCTCCAGTCAAGGGTCTCGCCGAAGTCCTTGGACCACGTGAGCAGGTCGCGGGCCTGCCCCGCCCAGAAGCCCTCGAGGTCCTGGGCCGCCTCGTCGTAGAGCTCGGCCTTCCCGTTGGCCTGCGCGGCGAAGTCGGCACTGGGTTCGTAGGACGTGGTCTGGGACACGGGTCTCCTCCTGGCGACGGCGAGCCGCCACGGGCGGCGGCGGTTGCTCCCAGCCAACCCGGAACCCCCTCCCGGTTTCAAGGCTCGCCGGGTGGCCCACCGGACGGCCGGTCACTCGGGGCGTCGGACGGCCGACGGGCACGCCCAGCGGCTACCCTCACGGCGTGAACCGCGCATCGGAGGTCGACACCACGACCGACACCGAACGCCCGCGGCCAGACCTCTGGCAGCGGGTCCGCGGGGCCGTGCGTCGTGCCTGGCCCCAGCTCGCGGTCCTGCTCGGGGCGCTCCTGTGGTGGCCGGCCGGCTTCCTCGGGGTCGAGTCCTGGCTGCACCTGCCCGTGCGCCCGCTCGACGGGGACGTCCTGTTCCTCGGCGCGACCGCGGCCGCGGCCTCGGTCTCCCTGCTCGTCCGATCGCCGTGGCCGCGGTTTCTCGTCGTGCTCGTGTTCAGCGGGCTCGGCTGGCTGCTCAGCGCGCCCCAGTCCGACACGTACCCGGACGAGCGGCAGTCCCTGGCCATCCTGCTGGGGCTCGCGGCGTTCGCCGGGATCGTCCTCGGCGCCCGCGGGCACAAGGGGCCGCTCGGGGCCGCCACGGTGCTGGCCATCGTGGCCGGCCTGTCGCCGGCGACCTGGCCACACGGCATACCATTGGCTGTCGCCCTGGCCCTGCCGTTCGCGGTGGCGACGTGGCAGCGGGTGGCGCCGACCCTGCTGGGCGTCGCGCGGATCCTGCTGACCTGGCTCGTCTTCGCCCTCGCCGCGGCAGCGCTGTCCCGCGGTTGGGACGTGCTCCACCC
The DNA here is from genome assembly GCA_036278855.1 of Pedococcus sp. GTDB lineage: Bacteria > Actinomycetota > Actinomycetes > Actinomycetales > Dermatophilaceae > Pedococcus. The sequence continues at coordinate 21,986 of DASUKI010000304.1, read as the reverse complement.
ACGGATGAACGTCGGGTCGCGACGGGGCGAGGCGCGGCTCGTCCTCGACGCGGCGTGGGACTACGTCCGGACGCAGTGGTGGCAGCACTCCCAGCACTTGTTGGGCGACAACGTCCAGTGGTTCTGGGTCGCCGCCGCCCTGGCCGTCGTCATCGTGACCGTGCGGGCGCTGACCGGGGGTCTGTCGAGGCGGTCAGCGCCCGGGCACGACCAGTCCCCTACCAGCGGTGCGCCACGTCGATGACCAGGCGGCTGCCGGTGCCCGGCCCGTCGAGCGTGAACACCCGGAACGGGAGCCGCGCCCGCACCCCGAGGCCCAGTGACGTCTGCCCCTCGAAGGTGCCGGCCCACGCGACCTGCCGGAAGGTCCGGTAGCCCGTCACGTCGACGACGTTGGTGCGGCTGCGGGGCGTGAAGCTGGCGCTGCCGCTCGAGGTGTAGGCCGGTGCCTTGGCCACGACGAGCAGCTTGGCGCCACCGCGCAACGGCACGAGCGCGCCCCGCCCCTCGGTGTAGACGTTGCTGACGTACTTCACCGTGTAGCCCGGCGCCCGACCGCGCAGGTCGACGACGAGCCGGTCGTAGCAGGTGTGCCGTCCGGCGCGCACGTTGGCGACCGGCCCCTGCACCATGGTCGAGGTGCTCTTGGCCAGGGAGCCCCACCGGATACCGCAGTACGGCGCGGCCTGCGCCGAGGAGGTGGCGGCAGCCGCGGGGAGCACCCCGGCGGCGACGGCCACGACGAGCGACCGGATGGCCAGTCGAGATCGTGGAGACTTGGTGGTGTTCATGGTGTCCTCCCTTCGGGACACCCCACTGACGCCACGTCCTTGCCGTTGGTTGACAGGCAGTCCGGGTATGCCGGCTCGGCGCCATCGGTGCGCCACTCACGCGGGTGCCACCGCGGCACACCGGAAGGACAGCACGGTGCCGCGCCCCCTGTGCGGGGACGCGGCACCATGGTCTGGTGGGTCGGCGCTAGTGCACGACAGCCTTCTCCGCACCGTGACCGGTGAGGGAACGCACCTCCATCTCGGCGAACCTCTGGGGGTCCGAGCGCTCCTTGCTGGTGATGGTCCCCAGCCAGCCGAGGAGGAAGGACAGCGGGATCGAGACGATGCCCGGGTTGTCGAGCGGGAACCAGCTGAAGTCCACGTCCGGGTCGGTGATCATCGACGGCGACAGGCCGGTGACCGGGTCGGCGGGCTTGCCGGACACCACCGGGCTGAACACGATCAGCGTCACCACCGAGATCAGGCCGCCGTAGAGCGACCACAGCGCGCCGCGGGTGTTGAACCGCTTCCAGAACAACGAGTAGAGGATCGTCGGCAGGTTGGCGCTCGCGGCGACCGCGAAGGCGAGGGCGACGAGGAACGCGATGTTCTGGTCCTTGGCGAAGACGCCCCCGACGATGGCCAGGGCACCGATGACGACGGCGGTGATCCGGGCCACCCGCACCTCCGCATCGGCCCCGCCCACACCCTTCTTGATCACCTGTCCGTAGATGTCGTGGGCGAGGCTGGCACTGGCCGTGATCGTCAGCCCGGCCACCACCGCCAGGATCGTCGCGAACGCGATCGCCGAGATCAGTCCCAGCAGGATCTCCCCGCCGAGGTGGAACGCGAGCAGCGGTGCGGCCGAGTTGGCCTTGCCCGGTGCCGCGCTGATCTCCGCGGGCCCGACGAGGGCGGCGGCGCCGTAGCCCATGACGAGGGACAGCAGGTAGAACAGGCCGATGAGCCAGATCGCCCACTCCACCGACTTGCGCGCCTCCTTGGACGACGGGACGGTGTAGAACCGCATCAGCACGTGCGGCAGGCCCGCCGTCCCGAGGACCAGGGCCAGCGACAGCGAGATGAAGTCCACCTTCGTCAGGTCGGACTTGCCGTACTTGAGGCCTGGGCCGAGGATCTTCTCGCCCGCCTTGGGGGAGTTGTCGACGGCTGCGCCGAACAGCGAGGACAGGTTGAACCCAAACTTCCCGAGCACCCAGACGGTGATGACGATCGAGCCGGCGATGAGCAGGCTGGCCTTGACGATCTGGACCCAGGTCGTGCCCTTCATCCCGCCGATGAGCACGTAGGCGATCATGATGACGCCGACGAGCGCGATGACCACGCTCTGCGCGGTCTTGCCGTCCAGGCCGAGCAGCAGCGAGACGAGGCCGCCCGCGCCGGCCATCTGGGCGAGCAGGTAGAAGAAGCTGACGACGAGGGTGGAGATGGCGGCGGCCATCCGGACGGGGCGCTGCTTGAGCCGGAAGCTCAGCACGTCGGCCATGGTGAACCGGCCGGTGTTGCGGAGCAGCTCGGCGACCAGCAGCAGGGCCACGAGCCAGGCGACGAGGAACCCGATCGAGTAGAGGAAGCCGTCGTAGCCGTTGAGCGCGATCGCTCCCGCGATGCCGAGGAACGACGCGGCGGACAGGTAGTCGCCGGCGATCGCGATGCCGTTCTGCCGGCCGGTGAACGCGCGGCCGCCCGCGTAGTAGTCGGCCGCAGTGGCGTTGCGTCGCGACGCCTTGAGGACGATGCCGAGGGTGACCAGGACGAACACCGCGAAGATCGTGATGTTCAGGGTGGCGTTGCCGACGTTGGTCGCCATGGGTGCGAGGGCGTTCACCGGGGGGCCTCCTCGAGGCGGTCGTGCAGGGCCTGCGCACGCGGGTCGAACTCGCGGTCGGCCCAGCGGACGTAGAGGATCGTGATGAGGAACGTCGAGACGAACTGGCCGAGCCCGAACAGGATGCCGACGTTGACGTTGCCGAAGACCTTGTGGCTCATGAAGTCCGGCGCGTACGCCGCGAGCAGCACGTAGAGGAAGTACCACGCCAGGAACAGCGCGGCCATGGGGAAGACGAACTTGCGGTGGCGTCGACGCAGCTCGCCGAACTCCGGGGACTGCTGGAGCTCGAGGTAGGTCTCGCCGCTGTGGGTGCGAGCGTCGCTGCTCACGGGTGCACCTCCAGGGGTGGGTGCGTGGGCCGCTCCCACGCTGCGGGCCACTGTCCCGTCGTCGGCCCACGATGGGCAGGTATGCCGCGTGGTCCCGCGCCGTGCGGGGCGACGCGTCGGTGGGTGGTCCCGGCTCCTGCGCCGAACGGCCGCCAGCGCGCGCCGAGCGGCCCGCTGCCCTTGGTATCGAAGTGGTACCGTGTGCACATGGCACTCACACTCCGCACCGACAGTGAGCTCGAGAAGGCGCTCGACGCGCTCGTGGAGACGGAGGGCCTGTCTCGACAGGAGGTCATCAGACGGGCCATCATCGACAGGTACCAGCGACAGGTGCACGTCGAGCTGGTGGCCGATGCCAGCAAGCGCATGCGTGAGCGGTGGGCCGAGGTCCTCGACCGCCTGGGCTCCGTGTGAGTGGCGAGACCCATTACCTCGACCTCGAGGACCTTCTTGCCTTGGTCAGGGACCTGGGTGCCGGACCGATGCGCGACGCTGGCCTGCTCGAAGCCGCTGTGGCCAGACCCCAGACCTCGCTGTTCGGTGAGGACGCCTACCCCGGGCTGCCGCTCAAGGCGGCTGCGCTGCTGCACTCGATCGTCCGCAACCACGCACTCGTCGACGGCAACAAGCGGTTGGGCTGGCTGGCCTTCCTGGTGTTCCTCGACATCAACGACATCCACGTGGACGTCGAGGATGACGACGCGTTCACCCTCGTGATGGACGTGGCCGAGGGCACGGCCGACCTGCCCGACATCGTGCGACGTCTGGGGCTCGACTAGCTGCGGTCGAGGGCCAGGTCCTCGGGGGTGTGCAGCCGCACCATGGTCCGCGCGGTGTGCCGCGGCACCCGCCCTGGCGTGGCGATCGACACCACTATGGCGGTCGCGAACGCGGCCGGGATCGTCCACGCGGCCGGCTGCCCGAGCAGCGCACCGGGCCACCCGTCGAGCGGTCCCGCCAGCACCGTGACCCCGACGGCGAGCGTCGCCAGGGTGCCGCCCACCAGCAGCCCGGCCGCGGCCCCGACGGTGCTGAGCCGACGCCACCAGGCGCCGAGCACGAGCAGGGGGCAGAAGGTCGAGGCGGCCACGGCGAACGCCAGGCTGACCATCGTCGCCAGGCCCACGGGCTCGATGAGTCTCGACGCGGCATACGGCACGACGATCGCGAGCAGCGCCGCCAGCCGGAACCCTTGCACCACGGTGGCGTCGTCCCCGGTGACGCGCGAGAGGCGTCCGCGCAGCAGGTCCTGCTCGATGACGCCGGCGACGGAGATGGTCAGCCCGCTGGCTGTGGACAGGAAGGCGGCGAACGCACCGCCCGCGAGGACGGCGGAGAGCAGCTCGCCCAGCCCGCCGGGCAACACTTCGCCGGGTAGTCGAAGGACCAGGCTGTCGGCGGCGACCCCGGTCGGCAGGCTGGGGAGGTAGACCCGACCGAGCACGCCGTAGAGGGGCGGGAAGAGGTAGAACACCCCGAGCAGGGCGACGACCGTGAGCGTCGTGCGTCGCGCGGCCCGGCCGTCGGGGTTGGTGTAGAAGCGCACGAGCACGTGGGGGAGCCCCATCGTGCCGAGCCCCAGGGCGAGCAGCAGGCTGTAGGTCGCGTAGACCGGATGTCCTTGTCCTGCAAGGCCGTTCAAGGGCTCCTTCCACTGGGCGCTGGATGCGATCTGTGGGGCCGGGCCGCCGTCGCCGAACCACGCCCACAGCAACACGAAGGCCGGCACGGCGATCGCCGTGAGCTTGACCCAGTACTGCACCGCCTGGACGAGGGTGATGGAGCGCATGCCACCCGCCGCGACGTTGGCGACGACGACGAGCGCCACGACGAGTCCGCCCACCCAGCCCGGGGCACCGGTGACCGTGCGCAGGGCCAGGCCGGCACCCTGCAGCTGGGGCAGGAGGTAGAGCCAGCCGATCCCGACCACGAGCACCGACGCGAGGCGGCGGACGGCCGTGCTCTCGAGCCGGGCCTCCGCGAAGTCGGCGAGCGTGTAGGCGCCGGACCGACGAAGCGGGGCGGCGACGAGGACGAGCAGCACGATGTACCCGACGGTGTAGCCGACTGGGAACCACAACATGTCCAGGCCGTTGGTGTAGACGAGCCCGGCGATGCCGAGAAAGCTTGCCGCAGAAAGGTACTCGCCACCGATGGCGCTCGCGTTGCGTTGAGGGGACACGGTGCGTCCGGCGACGTAGAAGTCGCTCGTCGTCCGTGACAGCCGCAGCCCGAACGCGCCGATGACCAGCGTCACCGTGCAGATGAGGGTGATGGCGACGACGCCGTAGGCCGTGTTCACCGGCGTCGCACCACCTCGGAGAACTCGCGCTCGATGCGCTCGGACTGGCCCACGTAGTAGCGCGCCACGACGAGGGCGACCGGGTAGACGACCACGGCCAGGACCAGCCAGGGCAGCGGGACCGGCCCGATCTCGAGGCTGCGGGTGGCCGGCACGAGCAGGAACAGCAACGGCAGGCCGCCGAGCCCGACCGCGCCGAAGGCCAGCACCAGCAGCGCGAGGCGCAGCTGGGCCGACATCAGGCCGGACATGTAGACCTCGCCGAGGTTGCTCTGCTCGTCGAGGTCACGGGTCAGTGGGCGCAGGCCGCCGCGTGTGGCCGCGTCCCGTCGCGTGCTGGTCACACGCACCCGCGGCGGCGGCTGGTCGGTCACGACCCCGAGCGGGGTGCGGCCCGCATCAGCCGGTCCTTGAGCTCACGCGTGTGCCGGCGGCTGACCTGCAGCTCCGCTCCGTCGAGGAGGACCGTGCACCTTCCGTGCTCGGTGCGCACCTCGGTGACGTGCGCCAGGGAGACCAGCGTGCTGCGGTGGATTCGCACGAAACCCGCTGGGGCCCAGCGCTCCTCGAGGGTCGACAGCGGAATGCGTACGAGGTGGGAGCCGGTGGCGGTGTGCAGTCGGGCGTAGTCACCCTGCGCCTGCGCGTAGCGGATCTGGCTGCGGCTGATGAACCGTGTCACGCCGCCGAGCTCGACCGCAATCGTCTCGTCCTCGGGGTCGGGTGCGACGGTGCCGGACTCCGCCTGGGCGATGCCGGCCACGACGCGGCGAACCGCCTCCGCGAGCCGGTCCGCGCGAACCGGCTTCATGACGTAGTCGGTGGCGTCGAGCGAGAACGCGTCGACGGCGTGCCGGTCGTGGGCGGTCACGAACACCACCTGCGGCCGCTGGCTGAACCGTGCGATCACCCTGGCCAGGTCCATGCCGTCCAGGCCGGGCATCGAGATGTCCGAGAACACCACGTCGACGTCGCCGGGCTCGAGCAGCTTGAGGGCCTCCGCCGCGTTCTCGGCGGTGCGGACGTCCGCGACCCGGGAGTCCTGTCGGAGCAGCCAGGAGAGCTCCTCGAGGGCCGGTGCCTCGTCGTCGACGACGAGGGCGCGCAGGCCGCTGCCCTCGGTGCGGCTGTCGGAGGTGGCGCCGGCCATGACGGGCAGCCTACGGCGTGGGGTGCACGCCCGGCGCGTACTTGGGGACCCGGAAGCTGACCCTCGTCCCGGCCCCGACCTGGGTCTCGACGACGAGGCCGAAGTCGTCTCCGTAGACCTGGCGGAGGCGGGCGTCGACGTTGCCCAGCCCGAGGCTGTCCCGGTCGGACCCGCCATCAAGGGCGGCTCGGATGTCGTGGGGGTCCGAGCCCACTCCGTCGTCCTCGATGCAGATGGAGGCGTGCGCGCCCTCGTCCGCCGCGGTGATGGTGATGTGGCCGCCGCCCTCCTTTGCTGCGAGCCCGTGCCGGACCGCGTTCTCCACCAAAGGCTGGATCGCCAGGTACGGCACCGTGACCGGGAGAACCTCCGGTGCGATGAGCAGGGAGATCTGCAGCCGGTCGCCGTAGCGGGCCTGCTCGATGACCAGGTAGCGCTCGACGTTGCGCAGCTCCTCGGCGAGCGTGGTGAACGAGCCACCGCGCCGCAGGGCGTAGCGGGTGAAGTCGGCGAACTCCAGCAGCAGCTCACGAGCCCGTTCCGGGTCGGTGCGCACGAACGAGGCGATCGCGGCGAGCGCGTTGTAGATGAAGTGGGGGCTGATCTGCGCGCGCAACGCACGGAGCTCGGCCTCCATGGTCCGGGTGCGCTGGCGACCCAGCTCGGCGAGCTCGGCCTGGGTGGCCACCCACCGGGCCACCTCCTCGGTCGCCCGGGCGAGCCCGGCCGTCGCCTGCGGCCCGTAGGCGGCGACGGCTGCCACCACCCGTTCGCCGCTGACGACCGGCGCGACGACGGCGGTCCGCACCGGGCAGCCGGGGTCCGGGCAGGCCACGTCCTTGGGCCCGAGCACGATGGTCCGCCCGCTGCGCAGCACCTCGGCGGCGTGCCCTTCTGCCTGGTCGCTGTGGTGGTCGGCGACGCCGTCCCAGGCGAGCAGCGTCGTGGGGTCGGTCACGGCGACCGCGGCCGAGCCGAGCAGCTCCCTCAGGTGCCGCGCCGCCTTGGCAGTCTCGTCGGGCGTCAGCCCGTCCTGGAGGTGGCGCGCTGCGAGCGAGGCGGTGTGCAGCGTGGCGTGCGTGGCCTGGTCGACGTCGGAGACGAAGCCGCGGGAGCGGCTGCGACCGTGCCGGACCAGCCGCACCAGGGCGTAGAGGAGCAGCATCGCGCCTGCCACGAAGACGGCGGTGGGGACGTCGAAGCTGCCCGACATGGTGGGCACTGTAGAGGCAGTCGAGGGCCCGTGAACGGGCCACGGACCGTTTCCGGGCACATCCCCTCGGCGCCCTAGAGTGGCCGCGTGCCGGACGTCGTCGCCTCGCTGAGCGCGCTCGCGAGCCTGCCCGGAGTCCCCGAGAAGGTCGCGTCGGCGCGCAGCGCGTGCGAGCGGCTGCGGTTCCACGAGGCGCTGCGACGACGGATTCCCGAGGCGTCGGCGGAGTCGCGGGTCCGCGGTGCGCAGGCGAGCGCTGCCCTCGAGGGTGCCACGGTGCCGCTGGACCTGGTGCGAGACGTGATGCGTGGCGCCGGCTCGTGGCCCCGCGAGCCCGACCCCGTCCAGCAGGTGGCGCGGGGCGCAGTCCAGGCGACGGCCGAGACCGAGCACGTCCGATCGCTCGTGACGACGGCCCCCCTCCAGGCACTGGCGCGCCTGCACGTCGCGGCGGCGTCCGGCGTGGTCGGGGACGCGCAGCTGGGCCGGCCGCGAACCGGCGACGAGACGTCCGCCGAGCTCACTGACCTCGGCCCGGCGCCTGACTCCTCAGAGGTGGCAGCCCGGCTGGCCGGCCTCGTGGACGTGTTGACCGCGGCGACGGCGAGCGGGGTGCCGGCCCTGGTCGTCGCCGCGGTCGCGCACGCGGAGGTCTGCGTGGTGCGTCCGTTCACCCGCGGCAACGGTGTCGTTGCCCGCGCACTCGAGCGGGCCGTCGTCCAGGCCGCCGGGCTCGACCCGACCGGGGTCGCCGTCACCGAGGCCGGGCACGCCACCCAGGGTGGGCCGGCCTACCTCGGCGCCCTCGCGGCATACACGACCGGGTCCCCGGAGGGGCTGGGACTCTGGCTGGGGCACTGTGCCGACGCGCTCGTGGCGGCCGCCCGGGCGGGCGAACAGGTGTGTGACGCGGTGCGCGCCGGCCGGCTGCGCTGAGACACGCCCGCCGCCAGCGGTGCCGAAATGTCAAGGGTTCACTTTGTCGGGGAAGCGGGGTACACAGGACGGTAAGTCGACGTACGCGAGTCCGACGACCACCGTGATCCCAACGGGCACCCACGCGCGGGCAGTCCACTGATGGACCGATCGTGACGGGCTTGTCCCGGTGCGACAAACGACAGGTGCACGCCTGGTAACCCGGGCCGGACCACGGTCGATGGCACCCCGTCTCGCGGGGTGCCATCACTCGTCCCGAGACGCGGCGCGGCGTGTCCAACCGACTGAGTTGCGATTGACGCCTTGATGGTCCACCATGGTGCTGTTCGCTCCCCCTCGGGGTCGAGCGAACCGGCGCACCAGCTCCTCCCCCCCGGAGCTCGGCGCGTCGACGGCCCCGGTTGTCCCCCCGACCGGGGCCGTCCCCTTTTCTCCACGCGCCTTTGTATGCCGCGTGGGCGCCGCTTCGGCACCCCCGGTGCGGGGCGCCCGGTCCACAGGCACCCTGCTCGGCCGCCGTCCGTCCACTGCCGTGGACGACGGCGGTGGTCCGGACGCGCCCCGGGGCGCTGGGGTGGTCGGCATGGACCACCACGTCATCGGAGTGCTGGGCGCGTCCGGGGGCCTGGGTGCCTCGACGCTGGCGGTTGCGCTGGGGGTGCGCGCGGCCCGCCGGTCGGGCGTCACCGCGTGCGTCGACGGGCAGCTGTGGGGTGGGGGCCTCGACGTGACGGCGTGCATCGAGCACCTGCCGGGTCTGCGGTGGGCCGACCTGGCCGGGGCCTCGGGCGAGCTCGACGGCGCGGCCCTCCTGGGCGAGCTCCCGTCGCAGGACGGGATCGCGGTCCTGGCCGCGGGCGGCCCACTGGGTGCCGGCGGTGCGGCGCTGGAGAGCAATGACCTGATCGCTGGCGTCGTGGCGGGTCGGGAGCTGTCGGTGCGCGCTGTGCAGGCGCTCGGTCGGTTGTGTGCCGTCACCGTGGTCGACCTCGGACGTGACGGTGGCCCGCCGCCCGGAGCCGCGCTCGTCGACGCCTGCACCGCCGTCGTCCTGCTGGTGGGCACGTCGGCGAGGCGGCTGGCCGACGGGGTCGTGGCTGCCCACCGGGCCACTGGCCTGGCTCGGGTCCCGAGTGTGGGGCTGGTGCTGCGGACCGCTCGGCGCGAGGCCCTCGAACCCGAGCAGCTGGCGACGCGGCTCGACCTGCCGCTGGTTGCCGCGCTGACTGATGACCCGCGAGTCGGCGCGGACGCCGACCGCGCGCGCGTGCCGGGGACCCGGCAGTCCAGCGGGCTCACCCGGGTCGCCGACCGCATCCTCGACTGGGTGGCACTGGCCGACGAGACCGCGCTCGGGGTGGGCGCGTGAACCAGTCGGTGCTCATCGCGCGGCAGATCGCGCAGGGACGCGGGCCGGATGCGGTCGTGGTCGAGCGCGTCGTGTCGGCCGAGACCGCGCGCCTCGGCAGCGAGGGAGTGGCCGTCGCGCGTGAGGCGCTCGCCTCGGACGTCCTGGGGCTGGGGCCGCTCGAGCCCTGCCTGGCGGATCCAGCCGTGACGGACATGCTGGTGAACGGCGACGGCTCGATCTGGGTGGACCGTGGCGGCGGCCTGCAGGTGTGGCCGACCCGGCTGCCGGACGCGGCGGCGGCTCGACGGCTCGCCGTGCGACTCGCCGGGCTGGCCGGCCGACGGCTCGACGAGAGCCAGCCGTGGGTGGATGGGTTGCTACCCGGAGGGGTGCGGCTGCACGCCGTTCTTCCCCCGCTGGTCGACGGTGGGGTGCACCTGAGCCTGCGGGTGCCTCGGGTGCGCGCGCCGGCGCTGCCGGCGCTGGGAGCAGGCGGGATGTTCTCCGGTGAGGTCGAGCGACTGCTTCGGGCCCTGGTGCTGCGGCGCCGCTCGTTCGTCGTCACCGGCGGCACCGGCAGTGGCAAGACCACACTGCTGGCCGCCATGCTGGCCGAGGTTCCGCCGAGCGAGCGGATCGTGGTGGTCGAGGACGTCCGGGAGCTGGCGGTCCAGCACCCGCACGTGGTGCGGCTGCAGGGGCGCGGAGCCAACGTCGAGGGCAGGGGCGCGGTCACCCTGGTCGACCTGGTCCGGCAGGCCCTGCGCATGCGGCCCGACCGGCTGGTCGTCGGCGAGGTGCGCGGGCCTGAGGTCCGCGAGATGCTGGCCGCCCTCAACACCGGGCACGAGGGAGGCTGCGGCACCGTCCACGCCAACGCGCCCGCCGACCTGCCCGCCCGCTTCGAGGCACTGGGCGCCCTCGCCGGGCTCGGGCGCGAGGCGGTCCACGCGCAGCTGGCCAGCGCCGTGCAGGTGGCGGTGCACGTCGAGCGCCGCACCGCTGGACGGGTGGTCGCCTCGGTGTCCACGGTGGTGCGTGGTGAAGTCGGGCAGACCGCAGTGCGATGCGTGCCGGCACTCGACGCCCACACCGGTGAGCGCGGGCCGGGCTGGCCCGTGCTCGCTCGCCTCCTCGAGGAGACCCGGTGCTGACCGCGATGGCGCTCTGCCTGGTGGCGGTCGCGACGGTGCTGTGGCCCCGCGGCGGCGCGCTGGTGCTCCGGCCGGGTCGGGACGCGCTACCATCGCGGCGAGACGGTGGGGAGGCTGGACGTGCCGGAGCGGCCCATGGCCGCGCTGACGGGGGTCGCGCTGACGGGGGTCGCGCTGACGGGGGGCGCGCTGACCGGGGGCGCGCCGCCCGGCCGCGCGCTGGCCGCGCTGGCCGTAGGCGCCGGGCGGAGGCGCGGCTCCAGGGCGACCTTGCCGACTTCTTGTCGCTGCTTGCGGCCCCGCTGCGGGCAGGCGCCACGCCCGCACTCGCCCTGGCGACGGTGGCCCGCGCGATGTCCCCCGGGCCGGAGCTGCTGCCCGTGCTCGTCGACCTGGTCGCGTCCGAGCCGGCCGGACCAGGCTTGAGCGCGGTGTGGCAGAGGCACGCCGAGCGGCTGGACAGCGAGGACCTGCGGTTCGTGGGCCGCGCCTGGGAGCTGACCGAACGAACTGGCGCTCCCCTGGCCGAGGCGCTCGTCAGCGTCGAACGTGTCCTGCGGACGAGGCAGCGGGCACGCGAACGGGTGGCCACGGCAGCCGCGGGCCCGAGGTCGTCGATGGCGGTGCTGGTGGCTCTTCCGTGTGCCGGGCCGCTGGTCGGCCTGACGTTCGGCATCGGCCCGGTCGCGCTGTACGGCTCATCGGCGGCGGCGTGCGCCTCGGCGGCGCTCGGGGTCGTCCTCGGCCTGGTGGCGTGGGTGTGGGCCAGGCGGATCATCAGCGGAGCGTTGCGCACCGGCAGTGCCGCGACCAGTGGCGCCGCAACCGGTCGCATCGGTGCCCGGTGAGCACGCCCGTCCTGGCCATCGTCGCGGCTGTCGCAGTTCTCCTGTGGCCGTTGCGGTACACCCCGCGGATGTCAACGCTGCGCGAAGTCAGGCGCCCCGAGACACGGTGGTCGCCGGGGTTCGGGTGGTCGCCGGGCGACGGGTGGCCACCCTCATCCCGGGGCAGGTGGCGACGCCGGCTCCTGGATCGCCTGGGGCACCGACACCAGGCCGGCACTCCCGACCTTGGTGACGTCGCGGACGCGCTCGTCCTGCTCGCGCTCGCCCTCCGCGCCGGACTGGGACTCGCCGAAGCCCTGCACGAGGTCACCGTTGGTTCGCGTGGCCCGGTGCGCCGCGACCTGGCCTCGGTGGTGGCCGCGCTGCAGTGGGGCAAGCCCGCCCCTGAGGCTTGGGCGTTCGCCTCGCCGGTGTGGCGGCAGGTGGCCCAGGCCTGGGAGGTGGCCGTCCAAACGGGCTCGGCTCCGGCCGAGCAGGTCGAGCTGGTGGCGAAGCGCCTGCGGGACGCGCAGGAGCGGGACCGCGAGCAGCGGGCGGCCAGGGCCGGAGTCTTGCTCGTCCTGCCGCTCGGGTTCGGCTTCCTCCCGGCTTTCGTCTGCACCGCGGTGGTGCCGGTGGTCCTCGCGGTCGCGTCCGGCGTGGTCGGTGGCTAGGTCATGGATGGCCACCCGACGCGTCCCGACACCGGCACCGGTGGTCCACACCACGTGTTCGTCGCCGGTGTCGTTCCACAAGCCCCATCGCGACGGTTGAGCGCCGGCCGCCCGACGGCTGGGCTGGTGACCACGGCAGCGGGATCCAGCCCGCTGGTCAACGACAGAGGAGCTCAGCGTGAAATGTGCACTGGTCCACAGGTTCTCCCAGCTGCGTCGGGGCGTCGAGTCGGGCATGACGACAGCCGAGTACGCCGTCGGCACACTCGCGGCATGCGCCTTCGCCGCGGTGCTGCTCGGGGTCGTGCGCTCGGGTGGGATCAAGTCGGCGCTCGCAGCCGTGATCACCGCGGCGCTCGGCACGACGTCCTAGCGAGGGAGGCAGGGATGGCGACCGCAGAGTTCGCGGTCGCCCTCCCGGCGGTCATCCTGGTCGTGGTCCTGGCGCTCGCGGCGATCTCGACCGTCAGCGACCAAGTGCGCTGCATCGATGCCGCCCGGGCCACGGCCCGCCTGCTCGCCCGTGGCGACTCGATGGGCTCGGCCATGGCGCAGGGCAGGCGGCTCGCCCCGGATGGCGCGACGTTCACCGTTGGCGGCTCGGGCGCCGAGGTGACGGTCCGCGTCGTCTCTCGGCCTCGACCCGGGCTGGGCTGGCTAGGGGCCAGGGCGGCGCCGAGTGGTCATGCCGTCGCGGCTCGTGAGGACGTGTCCCCGTGATGGGGCGCTCGTCCCCTCGGCGCCGGGGCGGCGACGGGGGAGCGATGACCGTCGCGCTGGCCGGCGTCATCGCGGCGGCGCTGCTCGTCCTCTGCGGCGGGATGTGCCTCGCCGCCGCGACGGTCGCGGCTCATCGAGCGCGGGCGGCCGCCGACCTCGGCGCGCTTGCAGCGGCACTCGTGCTCCAACGTGGTGGCGCGGCAGGGGAGGCGTGTGCCCGGGGCGCAACGGTGGCCGCCCTCAACGCGGCTCGAGTCCGCGACTGCCGTGCAGGTGCGGACGGCACCGTCGTGCTGATGACATCCAGTCCCGTGGGCCTGAGCCTGTCAGGGCTCGGCCGCCTGCAAGCGAGAGGACAGGCTCGAGCAGGTCCAGGTGGGCCGCTCAGTCCTGGCCGGTGGGCGCCCGGCCCATGAGCCTGTCGGCCACCGTCCTGAACTTGTCACCCTCGTCGTCGCTCTCCTCGCTCGGGCCACGGGGTGAGCTGTCGTCCGCACCGTCGTCGTTCGTCGCGACATCCCTGTCGGGCGCGCCACTGGCCGGCGGATCCTGCGCCACGGCGTCGGTTCCGTCGTCGTCCGTGCGGCCACCGTCGTTGTCGTCCGCGTCGACGTCGGACGAGAAGGCGCGTGGCCCGGCGGCCGCCGTGTCGGCGTGGCTCGCGTGGGTGTCGTTGCCGTCGGTGTCGGTGCCGTCGGTGTTGGTGCCGTCGGTGTCGGCGTAGCTCCCGGTGTCGGTGCCGCTGGTGTCGCTGCCGGCGGTGACGGTGTCGCCGTGCGTGGCGTCAGGGTCCGAGTGCTGGTCGTACACCGCGTCCGGCGCGGAGCCCTCGAGGTGGTCCCGACCCGCATGACGGCCGGAGGCCTCCGCGGGGGCATCATCGCGTGTCCCAGTTCCAGTACTGGTGACGCCGGCGCCAGCCGCGCCAGCCGTGCCCGCTGCCCCGGCAGAGGCAGCGGCCGCGCGTGCCGCCTCGGCGTTCCGCCGGCTGTGCTCCTCCTCGACGCGGGCGCGCTCGTCGGCGCGCACCCGCTGCTCGTGTTCGGCGAGCCGGGTCCGCTCGTCGGCGTCACGGATGCGGTCGCGCTCGCCGAGCTTCGCGGAGAACTCCTCCTCGCGCACGCGATCGCGCTCGGCCATCGCGCTCTGGTGGGCCTCCTCCGTGCGAGCCCGCTCGTCGGCGCGGATGTTCTCCTCGAACTCCGCCTGCCGCTGCGCATCCTTGGCCTCACGGGCGGGACGACGGCGGCGCTTCACGCTGCCGCGGATCGCCGCCAGCCCGAGCCACAGCACGAACAGCACTGCGGCGCCCGCGATGAGGAGTGCCAGTGGGGTTGCACTGACGTGGAAACCTGGCGTGTCGAGGTCGATCGGCGTCGTCAGTGACTGGGTCCCGATGACCAGCCACACCGCCGCCGCGATCGCGACCAGGATGAGCAGCAGTCCGATGAGAACCACGGGGGCACACCTCCATTGGGCCGGGGCGCGGTCGCGCCTTTGTCGCCACTTCGACCCTAACGGGCGACGGGGTGGTTCGCCCGTTCTGTCACGTCTTCGTGCAGGGCTGGGGGAGCCTGCCTGAGCACGGCGCGCAGCAGGGCCACGGCACCCTGCTTGTCGAGCGGCTCGTTGCCGTTCCCGCACTTCGGCGACTGCACGCAACCGGGGCAACCACGTTCGCACCCGCACGACTCGATGGCCTCGGCGGTGGCACGCAGCCATGTCTCGAACGACCCGAACGCCCGCTCCGCGAAGCCGGCCCCACCGGGGTACCCGTCGTAGACGAGGATCGTCGGCAGCCCGGTGTCGGGGTGCTCCGCGGTCGAGACCCCGCCGATGTCCCACCGGTCCGAGGTGGCCACCAGCGGCAGCAAGCCGATTCCTGCGTGCTCGGCGGCGTGGGCGGCACCGGGGATGTCCATCTCGGCCACCCCCGCCGAAGCGAGGAACCCGACCGGCATGGTCCACCACACGGCCCGGGTTGCGAGCGTGCGCCGCGGCAGGTCCAGCGGGTGGGTCCCGATGACCTCGCCCGATGGCAGGCGGCGCAGGAACGAGGTCACCTGGGTGTGCACCCGCACCTCGCCGAAGCACACCTCGACCGGACCCCACCGCACCGACCGCTGGGCGCCGACGATGTCGAAGGCGCTCACCGACTGGGCGAACGTGCTCCAGCCCGGGTCGCCGCGCACCACCGTGGCGGTCCCGCCGCCGAGGTCGAGCTCGGTGACGACGTACGTCTCGCCCTGGTGCACGTGCACCGCGCCGGTGTGCACCTGCGAGTGCGCGGACGCCTCGTCCACGGTGCCCAGCACCCGGCCCGTCCGTTGCTCGACGATGCCAACGACGTCACCGGACCCGCGCAGCGAGACGTGGTCACCGGCCCGGTCGGTGCGCGCCCAGAACCACCCGCTTGGCCGACGCCGCAGGATTCCGTTGGCCACCAACGCATCGAGCAGCTCGCGGGTGCGCGGCCCGAACAGCCCGAGATCGGCCTCGCGCAGCGGCAGCTCGGCCGCGGCGGCCGCCAGGTGCGGGCCGAGCACGTGCGGGTTGTCGGGGTCGAGCACCGCGGCCTCCACGGGCTGGCCGAGCACCGCCTCCGGGTGGTGCACGACGTAGGTGTCGAGGGGGTCGTCGGCCGCGACGAACACCGCGAGGGACCGCGCGCCGGCTCGCCCCGCCCGGCCGGCCTGCTGCCACATCGACGCGCGGGTCCCCGGCCACCCGGCGAGCAGCACGGCGTCGAGCCCGCTGACGTCGACGCCGAGCTCCAGTGCGTTGGTGGCGGCCAGACCGACCAGCGACCCGGCGCGCAGCGCGCGCTCCAGCTCGCGGCGCTCCTCGGGCAGATAGCCACCCCGGTATGCCGCGACGGCACCTTCCAGCCCCGGCTGTGCCTCGCCCAGTGAGCGCCTCGCGCTGCTCGCCAGTGCCTCGACGCCGGCGCGCGAGCGGGCGAAGGCGACGGTCTGGACATGCTCTGCCACGAGGTCGGCCAGCAGGTCGGCCGCCTCGGAGGTCGCGCTGCGACGCCCCGACCCGTCCGCGAGCTCGCCGGGCTCCCAGAGGGCGAACGTCATGGCCTCACGGGGCGACCCGTCGGTGGTCACCGCTGCAACCGGTTCGCCCACGAGCCGGGTCGCGTGGTCGTCCGGGTCACGAACCGTCGCCGAGGCCAGGACGAAGACCGGGTGCGAGCCGTACCTGGCCGCCACCCTGCGCAGCCTGCGCAGCAGGGCGGCGACGTGGGAACCGAAGACCCCTCGGTAGACGTGGCACTCGTCCACGACGACGTAGCGCAGGGCGCGCAGGAACGGTGCCCACCGTTCGTGCATGGGCAGCAACGAGTGGTGCACCAGGTCGGGGTTGGTGAGCACCAGCTGGGCGTGCTCGCGGATCCAGCGGCGCTCCTCGGTGGGGGTGTCACCGTCGTAGGTCGCGGCGCGGACACCGGGCACCGCCATCGCCTGCACCCTGGCCAGCTGGTCCGCCGCAAGGGCCTTGGTCGGCGAGAGGTACAACGCCGTTGCCCCCCGTCCGGTCGGTGCCGCAGCTCCCTGCACCACTGCGGTCAGGACCGGCAAAAGGTAGCCGAGGCTCTTGCCCGAAGCCGTCCCGGTCGCCATGACCACATGCGACCCGGCGTGGGCGAGCTCCGCCGCTTCCCGCTGGTGCGCCCACAGGGAGGTGACCCCGGAACCCACGCACGCGGCATACACACTGGGGTGGACCCAGTCGGGGAACTCAGCAGGCGACGCGAGGCGCGCGGGCACCTGGTGCACGTGCAGGAGGCGACCGGCCCGGGCGCCCCCGGCGAGCGCGGCGAGTGCCGCCTCGGGGTCGAAGGCGTCCCGGCGCGGGGGTGCAGTGCGGCCGGCGGTGGACATTGCCGCTACGGTAATCCTCGTGGATCTCTCGGTTTCCAGCAGCGAGCGGGGCTCGGTCACCGTTGTCCACGTGGAGGGCGAGATCGACGTCTACACGGCTCCGCTGCTCCGCGAGGTCCTGGACAAGCAGGTGGCCGCCGGACGCACCGACCTGGTGGTCGACCTCGAGAAGGTCACCTTCATGGACTCCACCGGCCTCGGGGTGCTCGTGGGGCGGCTCAAGCTGGTCCGCGGCCAGAACGGCGCGCTGCGAATCGTCAGCGCCCAGGAGCGCATCCTCAAGGTCTTCAAGATCACCGGGCTCGACAAGGTGTTCCACATCTACGCCACCGTCGACGAGGCGCTCGCGGCATCTAACGCCTGACGAATTCGCTGTGACGAGTTCCATCCTGCGTGTCACAACTCCTGTTACGTGAGTTACCCTCCCTGCAACGTCCCTCCCGCGGTGCGTCAAGCCAGTCGCGTGCCCGTGAGCGGTTCCCCTGTGTCTACCCATCGAGGAGGATGGAATGTCGCGCCTTGCGCCAGCCGCCTCAGCCCTTGAGCTGAGCGGCGCCAATCTCGCCTACGTGGTCGCGGTGCTCGTGATTTCACTCATCGCCTTGGCCATGGGTGTCTTCTTCCGCCGGCAGGTGCTGGCCGCCGACGCCGGCACCGAGAACATGCAGACCATCGGTGCGGCAGTGGAGGAAGGGGCGCAGGCCTACCTCGCCCGCCAGTTCAAGACGCTCGCCATCTTCGTGGTGCTCGTCTTCGGGCTGCTCCTGCTGCTGCCGGCGCCCGACTGGGGGGTCAAGCTCGGTCGCTCGGGCTTCTTCGTCGTGGGCGCGCTGTTCTCCGCCGCGATCGGCTACTTCGGCATGAGCCTCGCGGTGAAGGCGAACGTGCGCGTCGCCTCGGCCGCCCGCGCGGGCGACCGCGACTCCGGCATGCGGATCGCGTTCCGCACCGGTGGCACCGTCGGCATGGCGACCGTCGGGCTGGGCCTGCTCGGCGCCTCCGTCGTCGTCCTCCTCTACAAGGGCGATGCCCCCAAGGTCCTCGAGGGCTTCGGCTTCGGTGCCGCACTGCTCGCGATGTTCATGCGAGTCGGCGGCGGCATCTTCACCAAGGCCGCCGACGTGGGCGCCGACCTCGTCGGCAAGGTCGAGGCCGGCATCCCCGAGGACGACCCGCGCAACGCGGCCACCATCGCCGACAACGTGGGCGACAACGTGGGCGACTGCGCCGGCATGGCTGCCGACCTGTTCGAGTCGTATGCCGTGACGCTGGTCGCCGCACTGATCCTGGGCTCCGTGGCGTTCGGCTCCTACGGCCTGGTCTTCCCGCTGATCGTCCCGGCGATCGGCGCCATCACCGCCCTCATCGGTGTCTTCATCACCCGGGTGAAGCCGGGCGAGAACGCCCTCAAGGCGATCAACCGCGGCTTCTACATCGCGGCCGCGATCTCCGCCGTGCTGTGCGCCATCGCCGCGTACACGTACCTGCCGAGCAGTTTCGCCGACTTCGGCACCGACGCGACGGCCGACCTCACCGGCGACCCGCGCCGCACCGCGATCCTGGCCGTCATCATCGGCATCGTCCTGGCCGCGATCATCCTGTGGCTGACCGGCTACTTCACCGGCACCGACAAGCGGCCGACCAAGGACGTTGCCCGCACCTCGCTGACCGGCGCCGCGACCGTGGTGCTGTCGGGCATCGGCGTGGGGCTCGAGTCGGCGGTCTACACGGCGGTCATCATCGGTGGCGCGGTCTACCTCGCGTTCCTGCTCGGCGGCGGCTCCGTTGCGCTGTCCCTCTTCCTCATCGCGCTCGCCGGCTGTGGCCTGCTGACCACCGTCGGCGTCATCGTGGCGATGGACACCTTCGGGCCGGTCTCGGACAACGCCCAGGGCATCGCGGAGATGTCCGGCGACGTCGACGGTGAGGGCGCACAGATCCTGACCGACCTCGACGCGGTTGGCAACACCACCAAGGCGATCACCAAGGGCATCGCGATCGCGACCGCCGTGCTCGCGGCGAGCGCGCTGTTCGGCTCGTTCAGCGACGCCTGGCAGACCGAGCTCTCCCGGATCCTCAACGGTGGCGAGATCACCGAGGAGCCCAGCAAGTACATCCAGGGCCTGTTCGACCTCCAGGTCGTCTCACCGAACGTCCTGGTCGGCGTGCTGCTCGGCGCCTCGGTCGTGTTCCTCTTCTCCGGGCTGGCGATCAACGCCGTGACCCGGGCTGCGGGTGCCATCGTGTTCGAGGTGCGCCGCCAGTTCCGTGACATCCCCGGGATCATGGAGGGCACGACCAAGCCCGAGTACGGCAAGGTCGTCGACATCTGCACGAAGGACTCGCTGCGCGAGCTGGCGACCCCGGGCCTGCTGGCCGCGCTGACGCCGGTGGCGGTGGGCTTCGGACTCGGCATCGGCGCGCTGGCCGGGTTCCTGGCGGGCGCGATCGGCTCGGGTGCGCTCATGGCGGTGTTCCTCGCCAACTCCGGCGGCGCCTGGGACAACGCCAAGAAGATCGTCGAGGACGGCAACCACGGCGGCAAGGGCTCCGACGCCCACGCAGCCACGGTCATCGGCGACACCGTCGGCGACCCCTTCAAGGACACTGCCGGCCCGGCGATCAACCCGCTCATCAAGGTCATGAACCTGGTGTCGGTCCTGGTGGCCCCGGCAATCGTGACCCTGACGGTCGGCAAGAGCGAGAACGCGCTGCTGCGCTACGGCATCGCGGCCATCGCGCTCGTGGTCGTCATCGCCGCGGTTGCCGTCTCGAAGGCGCGCGACCTGGCGATCGGCGGCGAGGACGACGGGCAGACCGCGGCCCCGGTCGAGGCGGTCACTCCCGACGCCGACACCCAGGGGGCTACCGGCGCCGTGACGCCCGCGGCCACCGACGCCGTCCCCGGCGAGGAGACCAACGGCGACAAGGTCGAGGAGCCGGTGAACCGCTAGCGGCGACCACGCGGCATACCAAGGCGGCGGCCGGCACCACCCACGGGTGGTGCCGGCCGCGGTCTGTGCCGTATGCCGCGTGCTCACCTCCCAGCCCACCTCACCTGACGCCTTGCCTTCCCCCGCCCCCGCGCGGGCAACTCGTCTCCGGTGCCGACGTCCGCCGAACCCTCGTGCCCGGCATCTCCCGCGCCACGCTGGCCACACAGTGGCGCAGGTGCCGTCGAGTGGCGCTGTGGCAGCTGCGCCACTCGACGCAGCCTGCGCCACTGTGGGTTCCGCTGGGCCTGTGGACAACTCAGTCCCGGCGAGCCCGAGAACTGCCAGCCTCGAGTCATGCCCACCCCAGAGCCCTGCGATTCCTTCGACCCGGCCCTGCTGCGTCTCGGTCGCGACCTGCGCCGCCAGGGCATCGAGCCGGCGCGGCACCGTACCGACGGGGAACCGACCTACCATCCGGTCTGTCGCGGAGTCTGGATACGGTCGGCCGACTGGCGGGAGCTGAGCCCGACCCGGAGGCACGCCGCCCTCGTGCACGGCATCGCGCTCAGGGGCGAGGCCGACGGGCTCGTGTTCACCCGCGAGGCGGCGGCTGCGCTGTGGGACTTGCCGCGAATCGACACGTGGCCGAGCCTCGTCCACGGCACCTGTACCGGTCCCAGGGTGCGCTCCTCTGGGCAGGTCGTGAGGCACATCGACGAGTTCGACCTCGCGTACCGGCATCAGGGGCTGTTGGTCACCTCCCCTGCGCGCACGATCGTCGACCTGGCCCGGACTGGTCCGGTGACCAACGCGGTGGTGGCAGCCGACCGCGCGGTCCGGCTCGGGTTGTGCGACGAGTCGGAGTTGTGGTCGGAGGCCCGGGACGTGCCGCCGCGCTCGCGCGGGCGGCACCGCGCGCTGCTGGTCGCGGACCTCGTCGACGGGCGGTCGATGTCGCCGGGGGAGAGCCTGTCGCGCGTGCAGATGTTCCTGCTCAACCTGCCCAGGCCCGACCTGCAGGTGAGGTGCGAGGACGAACGCGGTCTCATCGGCTATGCGGACTTCGGGTGGGACGGCGTGGTCGGCGAGTTCGACGGACGGGTGAAATACCGCGTGCCGGAGGGGGCCAGTGCGAAGGAGGCGTCTGCGGTCCTGTGGGCCGAGAAGCGACGCGAGGACCGCATCAGGGCAACCGGGGTCCGCATGGCTCGCTGGCTGTACGTCGACGCCATGCACCCCGAGCGGATGGCTCGCAGGCTCGCCGAGCAGGGGATCGTGCCGGGGCCGCGTAACACCTGGTTCGACCTCGGCGCGAGTGCTGGTTGACGCAGGCCCATCCCCCACAGTGGCGCAGGTCGCGTCGAGTGGCGCTGTGACAGCTGCGCCACTCGACAACACCTGCGCCACTGTGGGGCTGGTGCGCTGCCGGGGCTCGAGTGCGCGGCCCTAGGCTGGGGGAATGCAGAGCCAGCTCTTCGACCAGCCGAACCTCGAGGTCCAGGCCCAGCAGCGGTTCGCGATGCAGAACCCGCAGATGCTGCGTGTCCACCTCGGCGGCGACGTGCTCGCCGTCAAGGGCGCGATGGTCGCCTACCAGGGCCAGGTCCGCTTCGACCACGAGAAGGCCGGTTCGGTCGGCAAGCTCTTCAAGAAGGTCGTCACCGGTGAGGACGTCTCGCTGATGCGGGTCTCCGGCGAGGGAGACGTCTTCTTCGCGTCCGAGGCGGGGTTCGTCTTCCTCATCGACCTGACCGGTGACGCGCTGTCGGTCAACGCCCGCAACCTGCTCGCCTTCGACTCGAGCATCGACTGGGACATCAAGCGGGTGCAGGGCGCGGGCATGCTCAGTGGCGGGCTGTTCAACACCACCCTGCAGGGC
>DASUKI010000303.1:0-13341 GCA_036278855.1 Pedococcus sp. | reverse complement strand
CTCCGCACCGAGCTTGCGGTGGTCGCGCTTCTCGGCCTCGGCGAGCCGGTCGAGGTAGGCCTTGAGGTCGTCCTTGGTCGGCCACGCGGTGCCGTAGATGCGTTGCAGCTGTGGGTTCTTCTCACTGCCGCGCCAGTAGGCACCGCCGCTGCGCATCAGCTTGAAGGCGTTGCCGAGGACCTTGGTGGACGGCACGTGGGGTCCGCGGCACAGGTCGCCCCATGCGCGGGTGCCGTCGCGGCGGAGGTTGTCGTAGATGGTGAGCTGCGCACCGCCGACCTCGACCGAGGCTCCCTCGGCGGCGTCTTCGGCAGCGCCTCCCTTGAGACCGATCAGCTCGATCTTGTACGGCTCGTCCGACAGCTCCTGGGCGGCGTCGGCGTCGCTGACCTCGCGGCGCACGAAGGCCTGGCCCTCGTTGACGATCCGCTGCATGACCTTCTCGAGCGCCTTGAGGTCCGCGGGGTCGAAGGGCTCGGCGACGTCGAAGTCGTAGTAGAACCCGTCGCGCACCGGTGGGCCGATGCCGAGCCTCGCCTTGGGGTTGACCTCCTGCACCGCCTGCGCGAGCACGTGGGCAGCGCTGTGGCGCAGCACATTGAGACCGTCCTCGTCCTGGGCGGTCACGGGTTCGACGACGTCACCGTCGGCGAGGACGTGCGCCAGGTCGCGCAGCTCGCCGTTGACCCGCGCGACGAGCACGGCCTTGTCGCCCTCGAACACCTCGGCGGCAGTCGTCCGTCCAGGCACCGATCGCTCGCTTCCGGCGACGTGGACGGTGATCTGGGCAGGCACGCTGGGGCTCCCGGTGTGTGGTGTGACGTGGCGCCCCGATGCTATCGGCCGGAGAATCGGCGGCGCGACGCAGTTCCCCCTCTGACGTGAGCGCCAGCCATGGCGTTGGATGGTGCCGTGCACCCACCGGCAGCCCGTCTGGCCATCGAGGAGGTGCCGTTGACCGACCCGCGGGTGCAACGCCTGGTCGCGGAGGTCCAGGCGCACTACGTCGTCATATACGGCGGCCCGGACGACTCCCCCCTCGACGCGGGCGAGTTCGACCCGCCGTCGGGTCTTTTCCTCCTGGGCAGCTCGGCGGGCGAGCCGGTCGCGATGGGTGGGTGGCGCCTGCGACCAGACCTCGATGCGCGGTTGGGCGGACCCGCGGCCGAGGTCAAGCGCATGTTCGTGTCGCCGCGCGCACGGCGGCGTGGCCATGCCGCCATCGTCCTGCGCGAGCTGGAGCGGACGGCGCGCGATGCGGGAGTCGTGCAGCTCGTCCTCGAGACAGGCACCATGCAGCCCGAGGCCATCGCCCTCTACGAGTCGGCCGGGTACACGCCGACCGTCAGGTTCGGCCACTACGCGGATTCCGAGCTGTCCCGCTACTACGCCAAGCGGCTCGAGCGGACTACCCCGACACGCGGTAGACAGGACCCATGATCGTCGTCATCGCCGGAGGACACGGCCAGATCGCCCTGCGCCTCGCGAAGGAGCTGTCCGACCGTGGGCACGAGCCCATCGGGTTGCTGCGGAACCCCGACCAGGTGCCCGACCTCGAGCGCAACGGCGCGCGGGGCGAGGTGCTCGACCTGGAGCACACGACGGTTGACGAGCTCTCGGCGATTGTCGCGGGAGCTGACGTCGTCGTGTTCGCGGCCGGAGCCGGGCGGGGAAGCGGTGCGGCCCGGAAGGAGACGGTCGACCGAGCCGGCGCCGTTCTGCTCGCCGACGCTGCGCAACAGGCCGGTGTGCGCCGGTACGTGATGGTGTCGGCGATGGGCGCCGAGGATGCTGATCCCGCCTCCGACGAGGTGTTCCAGGTCTACCTTCGGGCCAAGGCGGCTGCCGATGCCGACCTACGTGCCCGGGACCTGGACTGGACGATCGTGCGACCGGGTTCGCTCACGGACGATGCGCCGACCGGCAAGGTGGACCTCGGCCCGGGCCGTCCCCGTGGCACGGTGTCGCGCGCCGACGTCGCCACGGTGCTCGCGGAGATGATCACCACCCGCTCCGGCATCCGCAAGCAGGTCGACCTGGTGTCCGGCAGGGTGCCGGTCGCCGAAGCGGTGGCAGCCGTCAAGGACTGACCAGTGGCCGCGAGCACGGCCGTGCAGTGGGCGGGATGCGGAGGAGCGCCCCGCACGACTGACGGCACACCCGGCCGGAACTGCACGTCGATGCTTGCGGGTTACCGCGCCAGGGTGAGGACGAGGTGGGTCCTGGAGGGCTCCTTCGGCGACCGCAGCCCGACCACGGCCGGGTCTGCGCGGTCGTCGACCACGAGCTCCACCGTGCTCGGCAGCAGCACTGGCTTGCCGAACCACGCGTGCGACGTCGAAGGCCCGTCGGTGACCGGTCCCAGCACCGACAGCGCCCTCGCGTACGTCCACATCCCGTGCGCGATGGCGCGCGGGAAGCCCATCGCCTTGGCGGGCAGCGCGTGCAGGTGGATGGGGTTCACGTCACCCGCCACCGCGGCATACGCCCTCCCCTGGCCCTCCGGCACCCGGATGACCCCGGCCGCGGGCCGGTCCGGGAGCTCGGGCGCTGGGACTGGGCGCAGCGCATCCGTCGAGCCACCGCCCCGGCGCAGGTAGGTGCTGCGGCCGTCCCAGACCCGCTCCCCCGCCACGTCCACCTCGGTCACGAGGTCGACGAGGCTGCCCTTCGGGTGCGCCCTCAGGTCGTCAGCATGGACGGCGACGTCCAGGACATCGTCGGCAGTGACCCGCCGGTGCACCGTGATCGTGTTCTCGAGGTGCACCAGGCCGGGCAGCGCAAGGGGAAACGCGCCATCGGCCATGAGCTCCATCTGCAGCGGGAACCCGAGGACGTGCGGATAGGTGTGTGGCAGCACGTCACCGCCGGCGTACCCGCACAGGTGCTGGTAGGCCAGCAGGTTGTCCCGATCGATCGCGACTGCCTCGCGACGCACCGTCAGCTCAGGAAGGTCACCGCCTCGCCCCTTCGCCGTGGCCGCGGCCCTGACGAAGAGCCGTGGCAGTGAAGGCGGTTCGTGCAACGTCCGGACGGTCACGGTCACGCCCCCAGCAGGCTCTGGCCGCAGACCCGCACCACGTTGCCGCTGACCCCGGAGTTGGCGTCCTGGGCGAACCACGCGATCGTCTCGGCCACGTCGACCGGCAGGCCACCCTGGCTGAGGGAGTTGAGCAGCCGGCCCATCTCGCGCGTCCCGAACGGGATCTTGGCGGTCATCTCCGTCTCGATGAAGCCGGGCGCCACGGCGTTGACCGTGATGCCGCGCGTCCGTAGTCCCTCGTCCGCGCCCAGCGCGTCCACCACCCCGATCACGCCAGCCTTGGAGCCGGCGTAGTTGGTCTGGCCGCGGTTCCCCGCGATGCCTGCCATCGATGACACCAGTACCACGTGGCCACCGTCGCGCAGGGCGCCCGGCGCGAGCAGCGCCTCGTTCATCCGCAGGATGGAGCCGAGGTTCACGTCCATCACGGACGCCCAGCGAGACTCGTCCATGTTGGCGAGGAGCTTGTCGCGGGTGATCCCCGCGTTGTGCACGACGACGTCGAGCCCGCCGTGGCGCTCCGTCGCGTGCGAGAGGATGTGGGCGCCCGCAGCTGCCGCGGTCACGTCGAGCTGCAGCGCGGTGCCGCCCACGCGGTTCGCGGTCCGTGCCAAGGCCTCCCCCGCGGCTGGGACGTCGACGCACACGACGGTGGCCCCGTCGCGCGAGAGCACGTCGGCGATGGCTGCGCCGATCCCGCGCGCGGCGCCGGTGACCACGGCGACCTTGCCCAAGAGCGGCCGGTCCCAGTCGGCGGGCTCCACGGGCGTGCCCGCCCCCACGCGCACCACCTGGGCGTCGACGTATGCCGCGCGGCCGGACAGCAGGAAGCGCAGCGTTGCGTCGGCGTTGGCTTCGCAACCGTCGTCCACGAGGACGAGGTTGGCGGTGGCGCCGGCTCGCAGCTCCTTGCCGATGGAACGCGTGACACCTTCCAGCGCCCGTCGGGCAGCCCGCTGCGCCACCGTGGTCGCGTGAGCGGGGTTGCGCCCGACGACGATCACCCGCCCGCTCGGTCCGAGCCGCTTCAGTGCCGGTGAGACAAGCGCCCGTAGTGCGTCCAGGTCGTCGGTACCGGCGACCTCGGTGAGGTCCGCGACGACCGCGGCAACGCGGCTGTCGACCGGCAGCTCCTCGAGGACCTCGACGTCTGCGGCCTTGAGCAGGTCCCGCGCCCGCGATGCGAGCGGAGCGTCTCCGAGCCCACCCACGAGGACGGCACCGTCGACGAGCGGTGACCCCACGGCATACCGGCGAAGCCGCACCGGCCGCGGCAGGCCCAGCTGGGCGGCGACCTTCTTCCCGATCGGGCTGTTGACCAGGCCGGCGTAGGCCCCGGGCATCAGGCAGCCTCGAGGATCGCCATGACACCCTGCCCACCGGCGGCGCAGATCGAGATCAGGCCGCGTGCGCCAGATCCCTTGTCGTGCAACATCTTCGCCAAGGAGGCGACGATGCGCCCGCCGGTTGCGGCGAAGGGGTGGCCGGCCGCGAGCGACGAGCCGTTGACGTTCAGCTTGCTCCGGTCGAGGGCGCCGATGGGGGCGTCGAGTCCGAGCCGGTCGCGGCAGAACTCTTCGCTCTCCCAAGCCGACAGCGTGGTGAGCACCGTGGACGCGAAGGCCTCGTGGATCTCGACGAGCTCGAAGTCCTGAAGCTTCATGCCGACCCGCTCGAGCAGCTTCGGCAGGGCGTAGGTGGGGGCCATCAGCAGTCCCTCGTTGCCCGTGACGTAGTCGACGGCGGCGGTCTGGGCGTCGACGAGGTGCGCCAGCACCGGCAGGCCGTGCGCGTCGGCCCACTCGTCCGAGCCGAGCAGGACCGCCGAGGCGCCGTCGCTCAGGGGCGTGGAGTTGCCAGCCGTCATGGTCGCGCCCTCGCCCCTGCCGAAGACCGGCGACAGCTTGGCCAGCTTCTCCACGGAGGTGTCGGGCCGCAGGTTCTGGTCGCGGGTGAGCCCGAGGTACGGCGTCACCAGGTCGTCGAAGAAGCCCCGGTCGTAGGCGGCCGCGAGGTGGTGGTGCGAGGCCGCGGCGAGCTCGTCCTGGCCCTCGCGGGTGATGCCCCACTGCTTCGCGGTCTGGGCCATGTGCTCACCCATCGACAGCCCCGTGCGGGGTTCGACGTTCTGCGGGATGGCGGGCACGACCTGGCTGGGGCGCAGCCCGGTGAGCGCCTTGAGCCGCTGGGCGGGCGACTTGGCCCGGTTGAGCTCGAGCAGCACCTCACGCAAGCCCTCGCTGACCGCGATCGGCGCGTCCGACGCGGTGTCGGTGCCGCCGGCGATGCCGGAGTCGACCTGGCCGAGCGCGATCTTGTTGGCCACGAGGATCGCGGCCTCAAGCCCTGTGCCACACGCCTGCTGGACGTCGTAGGCGGGCGTGTGTGGCGACAGGCTGGAGCCGAGCACCGCCTCCCGGGTGAGGTTGAAGTCGCGGCTGTGCTTGAGCACCGCCCCCGCGACGACCTCACCGACCTGCTCGCCGGCCAGGCCGGTGCGAGCCACGAGGCCCTCGACCGCGGCGGTCAGCATGTCCTGGTTCGAGGCCTTGGCGTAGGTGCTGTTGGCGCGGGCGAACGGGATGCGGTTGCCGGCGACGACGGCGGCCCGGCGTGGGGCGTTGTTGGGTGCCACGAAGACTCCTCGGCTGTTCAGGACGGTGTCATGGATTACTGATACCGACGGTAGCAGGTACGGCCAGTACCTGCTACCGTCGGCGACTGTGAGCACCACCACCGGGCCGACCCAGGACGGCCGCAGCACCCGCTGGGACGAGCACCGCACCACCCGGCGGCGTGAGCTCGTGGAGGCGACGCTGCGGGCGATCCGCAAGCACGGTGCGGCGGTCGGCATGGACGAGATCGCCGCCACCGCAGGCACGTCCAAGACCGTCTTCTACCGCCACTTCACCGACCGCGACGGGCTGTATGCCGCGGTGTCCGCGAGCGTCGACGCGCTGATCCTGCGCGACCTGGGACAGGCCGTGGGCGCCGCAGGAGGCGACCTCACCACGGTCGACTCCGCACCCCGTGCCTTGATCGCCGGCGCGATCGACGCCTACCTGCGGCTGGTGGAGAAGGACCCGGAGGTGTACCGGTTCGTGGTCAACGCACCGCTGCTGGACTCCCGCTCCGACGGCGACCCCGCAGGCCTGGTGACCAGCCACATCGCCGAGCAGATGAGCGGTCTGGTCGCCGCGGCTCTCGAGGCGGCCGGACGGGACACCACTCCGGCCACCGTCTGGGGTGCCGGCCTGGTCGGCATGGTCCGTGCCGCCGCTGACCAGTGGCTCGCCGGACCCGCGGCCATGACGAGGCAGCAGCTCACCGAGCACCTCACCGACCTCGCCTGGGGCGGACTGTCTCGCGCCTGGGCAGCAGCCACGACGGAGGAGACCCGATGACCGACCTGACCACCGCCCTGCGTCACACGCTCGACGGCCGCTGGGCCGCCGTGCGCGAGCAGATCCGCGGCGAGTTCGACCCCGAGCGGTTCGCTCCGCCGTCCCACGAGCTCACCATGGAGGAGTACCGGGAACGGGTCGCCACGCAGGTCCAGCTCATCGCCGAGTCCGGTCACCCCGCCCGCGGGTTCCCGACGTCGATGGGCGGCAACGGCGACCTCGGTGGCTCGGTCACCGCCTTCGAGATGCTCGGGCACGCGGACCTGTCGGTCATGGTCAAGGCAGGCGTGCACTGGGGACTGTTCGGTGGCGCGGTGGCGAACCTCGGCACCCAGCGGCACCACGCGGCATACCTGCCGTCCATCATCGATGGCACGCTGCCCGGCTGCTTCGCGATGACCGAGACCGGCCACGGCTCGGACGTGCAGTCGCTGAGCACGACGGCGACGTACGACCCCGACACCGACGAGCTCGTGGTCGACACTCCGACGCCGACCGCCCGCAAGGACTACATAGGCAACGCAGCCCGCGACGGCCGCATGGCGGCCGTCTTCGCCCAGCTGGTCACCGGTGGCCAGTCGCACGGGGTTCACTGCGTCCTCGTGCCCATCCGGGACGAGGACGGCAGTTCCCTGCCCGGCGTCACCATCGGCGACTGCGGCGCCAAGGCCGGGCTCGCCGGGGTGGACAACGGCCGGCTCATCTTCGACCACGTGCGCGTGCCGCGTGCCAACCTGCTCAACCGCTACGGCGACCTCGACGAGGCTGGCGCATACACCTCGCCGATCGAGAACCCGACCCGCCGCTTCTTCACCATGCTCGGGACCCTGGTGCGCGGACGGGTCAGCGTGGCGGGCGCGGCGGGTGCCGCCACCCGGACGGCCCTCACCCTGGCAGTGACGTATGCCGGTCACCGCCGACAGTTCGCGCCTCCCGGTGGTGCCGAGGAGGTCCTCCTGCTCGACTACCGCGCGCACCAGCGCAAGCTGCTGCCCGCACTGGCGAAGACCTACGCCCTCCAGCTCGCCCAGAACCAGCTCGTGTCGCTCATGCACGACGTGCAGAGTGCAGAAGCCGTCGACGAGCACGCCCAGCGCGAGCTCGAGGCACGCGCCGCCGGGATCAAGGCGGTGTCGACCGCGCACGCCACCGCGACGATCCAGACCTGTCGCGAGGCCTGCGGAGGCGCGGGGTACCTGTCCGTGAACCGGCTGCCGATGCTCAAGGCGGACACCGACGTGTTCACGACGTTCGAGGGTGACAACACCGTCCTGCTGCAGCTGGTCGCCAAGGGCCTGCTCACGGACTACCGCGACGAGTTCGGCAGCCTCGACACCCTGGGCATGGTGCGCTTCGGCGCCCGCCAGTTCGCCGGGGCCGTCATCGAGCGCACCGCCGCGCGCGGGCTCATCCAGCGGCTCATCGACGCCTCGCCGGGACGCGACAGCGAGAGCGGACCCCTCGACCGGGGCTGGCAGCTCGAGCTGTTCGAGGACCGTGAGAAGCACCTGCTCGAGACCCTCGCGATGCGGCTGCGCAAGGCGGCCGACCCGGAGGCCGACGCGTTCAGCGTCTTCAACGACGCCCAGGACCACGTGCTGTCGACAGCCCGCGCGCACGTCGACCGGGTCGTGCTCGAGGCGTTCGTCTCGGCCGTCGACGACTGCACCGAGGCAGACGCCAAGGCAGTGCTCGAGCAGGTCTGTGACCTCTACACCCTGAGCACCATCGAGGCCGAGAAGGGCTGGTACCTCGAGCACGGGCGGATCACCCCGGCACGCAGCAAGCAGGTCACGGCCGCGGTCAACGACCTGTGCGCCTCGCTGCGGCCGCGCGCCCAGGAGCTCGTCGACGCATTCGGGATCCCGCAGTCGTGGCTCGGCACCGAGCTGCTGGACGAGCCCGCCCCGGCCTTCGCCCAGGCCTAGCCGCGCAGCAGGGTGCGTCCGTCGTCGGTCACGGTCCAGAAGGGGTTGTGCGCGACCTCCCACGGGTGGCCGTCGGGATCGAGGAACACCCCCGAGTAGCCGCCCCAGGACGTCTCCGCGCCCGGACGGCCGATCACCGCACCGGCTGCGGCCGCCTGGTCGAGCACCTGGTCGACCTCATCGGGCGAGCGCACGTTGAGCGCGAGCGTGACGCCGCCCCAGCCACCGGAGTCCTCGACCGCCGAGTCCTCGGCGAGGGAGCCGCGGTCCCACAGTGCGACGACCAGGCCGCCGCACTGGAAGAACGCCACGTCGGCGTCGTCGTTGCCGCGCTCCCAGCCGAGCTCGGTGTAGAACCGCTCGGCGCGCTCGAGGTCCTCGACCCCCAGCGTGACCAGCGACAGTCGCTGCTCCACGGCTCGGCTCAGGCCTGCCACCAGGGCCGCAGCGGCAAACCCGCGGACTGGCGGTCGTCGAGCTTGACGGCCAGCACCTGGTGCAGCTGGACCACGTTGCGCTCGAATCCGACCCGTGACCCGGCCATGTAGAGACCCCAGACCCGGGCGGTCGCCTCGCCGACCTCCTCCACGCAGGCGTCCCAGTTGTCGCGCAGGTTGCGGCACCAGCCGGCGAGGGTGAGCGCGTAGTGCTCGCGCAGGTTCTCCTCGTGGCGCACCTCGAGGCCGATGTCCTGCATCGTCGTGATGATCGTGCCGGAACCGGTGAGCTCGCCGTCGGGGAAGACGTAGCGGTCGATGAAGGCGCCGGGGTTGGCCCGCGAGCGGTTGTCCGGCCGGGTGATGCAGTGGTTGAGCACCAGGCCGCCCGGGCGCAACCGGTCGGAGATGAAGCGGAAGTACGACGGGTAGTTCTTCACCCCGATGTGCTCCGTCAGCCCGATCGAGGACACCGCGTCGAACCCGGTCTCGGTCACGTCCCGGTAGTCGCTGTGCCGCACCTCGGCGAGATCGGCCAGGCCCTCCTGCTCGATGGCGCGTTGCGCCCACGTCGCCTGCTCGCGCGAGAGGGTGGCGCCGATGACCCGCACCCCCCGCCGCGCGGCATACCGGACCATCCCTCCCCAGCCACAGCCGATGTCGAGGAGTCGGTCACCGGACTTGAGCGCCAGCTTGTCGAAGACGAGGCGGTACTTGTTCTCCTGTGCCTCCTCGAGGGTTGCGTCCCCGGTGGGGTAGCAGGCGCAGGTGTAGGTCATCGACGGGCCGAGCACGTGCTCGTAGAACTCGTTGGAGACGTCGTAGTGGTGGTGGATCGCCTCGGCGTCGCGGGTGCGCGAGTGGCGCAGCCCCTCCGCGACCCGGCGCCACCGCGGCAGCGCCTCCTGTGGAGGGGGCGGCGGGGGCTTGAGCAGCTCGACGCCCAGCGAACGGGCAATCGCGGCAAGGGTCTTCGCCGGCGGCAGCTGGAAGTGGATGTCACCCATGGCACGCAGCACGTCGTAGGGGTCGCCCGGGTGGACGCCGACCACGTCGAGGTCGCCCGCGACGTAGGCACGGGCCATGCCCAGGTCACCGGGGGCAGTGGCGATGTAGCTCGCGCCGCGCGGCGTCTTGAGGTGCAACCCGTAGGGAGCGTCGTCGGGCCCGGCGACCGAGCCGTCGAAGGCGGTGAAGCGGACCGGCAGGCCACCGGGGGAAACCGCCTCGATCATCTGGGCCATGGTTAGCTTCTGGGTGCCGTTACCGGGGGCGCGGCTGGTCTTGAGGATCGTCACTTGCGTTGCACCGCCTTGGAGTAGAGGTCGAGCAGTCGTGAGTCTGGGTCGTACCGCTTCTTGAGCGCAGCGCTGGTCTCGCCGCCGTAGAGCCGCCAGAACTCGTCCTCGTCGTAAAACGCGTCGGAGTAGAGCGACTTGTGCCCGCCCACGTCGGCGACCTCGGCCTCGATGAGCCGGTTGGTCGCCCCGGGGGGCGCACCCACCTCACGTGGGACGGTGGACCAGAAGCCGACGTTGACGTAGGTCTCCCCCGGCTGGAGGGGGTAGAGCGGCCACTCGCCGTGGGTGCGGACCGGGCAGAGCCAGACGGGCTCGATGGGCACCTCGCGAAGGAACCAGTGCAAGAACTCCGCCGTGCGCCCGATCGGCACCTCGACGTCCTGCACGACGCGCTCGCGCGGCGGCCGACCCTTGCGCGCCTCGAGCCGGTCGCCGATGTCGAACCGGTGGTCGAGCGCGATCAGCTTCCAGTAGAACGACGACCGCCGGTAGCGCCGCGGCCACAGCCGGCGGATGCGCGGGTCCTGCGCGCCGAACGCGCGGCTGCACCAGAACCAGTCGGTGTCCCAGCGCCACAGGTAGTCGTGCGTGGTGAGGCGGTCGACCTTCGGCTCCCGGGAGTCGTGCTGGATCGAGCGGTAGAAGATCTGCTGACCGGTGTAGTCGCTGACCGGTCCGGGCGCGGAGGTCTTGGTGCCGAGCGTGAGGTAGGCCTCGGTGGCGGAGAACACGACGCCGTCGAGGTAGTCGACCGCGGTGCCGGCGTGGGCACCCGTGCGGACCACGTCGTCCATGGTCGCCACGAGCGACTCCAGGTCGTGGAACCGCACGTGCCGCAGGGCGACGTATGGCGTCGCCTCCTCGAGCGAGATGCGCAGCCGGGTGGCGTAGCCGAGCGTGCCGTAGGAGTTCGGGAAGCCGTGGAAGAGGTCGGCGTGCTCGCCGTCGGGAGTCGCGGTCACGACGTCACCGGCCCCGGTGAGGATGTCCATCTCGAGGACCGACTCGTGCGGCAGGCCGGAGCGGAACGAGGTCGACTCGATGCCCAGGCCAGTCACTGCGCCGCCGAGGGTGATGGTCTTGAGCTGGGGCACGACCAGCGGCACCAGCCCGTGCGGCAGGGTGGCCTCGACGAGGTGCTCGTAGGTGCACATCCCCTGCACGTCGGCGGTGCGCGTCTCCGCGTCGACGGCGATGACCCCGCCGAGACCGCTCACGTCCAGGCCCGGTGCAGAGGTGCTGGCCCTGGCCCGGAACAGGTTCGAGGTCTTCTTCGCCAGTCGCACCGGCGCGTGCGGAGGAATCGCGCGGTAGCTGTCCACCAGCCGGCGGACGGCCACGTCGTGCGCCGCCAGGGGGTCGTCGAGCCTCCTCGTGACCTGCCCCGGCGCAGTCTTCACGAAATCAGCCACCCTCCGACCCTATTGCGCGAGCAGGGCGTTCGTCACCCGGGTTCCCGCCGGCTGCTCGCCGGGTCTTCCTGTGCATGGGTCACCATGTCGCCGACCCGCACCATGCCGGGACGCCGCACCGAGGCGTACACCCCCGGGCAGTTGTTGGGCGAGCCGGTGACGTCGAGCTCGACCTCACCCAGGCGCAGGACGCCACCGACGGCGGCGGCCAGCTCGGCCGGGGGCATCGCCACCATCACGTTGGCCCGGGTGTTGAAGCGCGTGTCCTCGGAGGCCACCACGTGGACGGGGGCCTTCTTGCGTCGGTCGCCGGCCAGTCCGTCGGCGTCGACCTGGACCTCCTCGAGGGTCCGGCCCGGCTCCCCGTGGACGGGGTACACGTGGAGCTCGGCGACGTGGGCCATCTCAAACTCCCTCGGGTGCGGAGGCGAGGGCCTCCTCGATCGCGCGGACCAGCCGGGTTGCGGACTCACGGGTCAGCTCGACGCCGACCCGCGCCCCCGGTCCGCGCAAGGGGTCGGCGAGATCGATGTTGAGGGTGTGGTCGGCCATGGCGTGGACGGGGTGGTCGTAGTAGACGGTCGCGTCGGTGACGTGGAACCACTGCCCCTGCGGGCCCTTGGCGCTGCCGTCGACCCTTTCGGAGAACGTTGCGTACGTGCACATCTCACGCCTCCTGGGTTCTGAGGTGGGTGGCGAGGAAGGCGGTGATCCGCTCCCAGCCGTCGTTGGCGGCGGACACGCGGTACGACGGCCGGTCCACCGCGAAGAACGCGTGGCCGGCGTCGTCGTAGGAGTGGAACTCGTGCGGCTTGCCGAGCCCGGTGAGCCGCTCGTCCAGCTCCCGGACGTGGTCCGGGCTGGGGGTCTTGTCGTCCTTGCCGAACAGCCCGAGCAGTGGGGCGCGCAGGCCTGCCAGCTTGTCGACGAGGTTGCTCGGCGCCGTGGGTGAGCCGGCCGGCGGGTCCCCGGTCACGTAGGCGCCGTAGCAGTCGACGGCGGCGTCGAGGTCCAGGCTGCACGCGGCGAGGACGGACTGCCGGCCGCCCGAGCAGTGGCCGATGACGGCGACCCTCCCGTTGCTGGTCGGCAGCGCACGCAGGTAGGCGGCGCACGCGCCCACGTCGCCCACCAGCCGCTCGTCCGGCACACCGCCGGCGGCGCGCGCGGTGGCGGAGGCGTCGTCGGGTGCCGCGCCGGGGGCCTCGCGGTGGAACAGGTTGGGGCACAGCGCGTCGTAGCCGAGCTCGGCGAACCGGCGCACCATCTCCTTGGTGGCGCGGTCGTAGCCGGGCATGTGGTGGATGACCACCACACCACCCCGGGTGTCGCCGCCGGCCGGCCTGGCGAGGTAGGCCTCGAGGGCGTCGGCCCCAGCGGCCTCGAGGTGGATGGTTTCCGCAGTCAGGGAGTCGCCCACACGGCGATGGTATGCCGCGTCAGCGGCTGGGTGCCCGACGGCGGCTGACGCCGTCCCCGGTGCCCGTGACGAGCAGCCGGAGGTGCGGCGGCGTCGGCGTGGCCGTCCGCACCAGCCGCGGTGCGGTGGTTGGCAGCTGTGTCCTGCGGTAGCTGGTCATGGTTCCCCCTTGGTCCCCTCCAACGACAGCACGTCGGACGTGGGGACGGCACCACACAAACACGTAGGCCCACCTCGGCAGGGAGGTGGGCCCGCTGGTCGTGCAGATGGTGGACGTGAAGGGACTCGAACCCCTGGCCTCTCGCGTGTGAAGCGAACGCTCTAACCAACTGAGCTACACGTCCAGCGCCCTCGCGGGCTCACGAAGAATAGCCGGACCACCGGCGCCGGGTGAAA
>DASUKI010000302.1:0-8287 GCA_036278855.1 Pedococcus sp. | reverse complement strand
CGCGTTGCCGGCTGAGGCTCCCGCAGGGAGCCGCCACAGCGAATCGTTAGGCGAGAGAACATGATCCACCCGCAGCAGCCGTCGGGCATGCCGGTCGCGAAGTACGTCCCCTTCCAGGACCAGATCACCGTCGACCTGCCTGACCGCACCTGGCCCACCAGGGTCCTCGAACGGGCACCCCGCTGGTGCGCCGTCGACCTGCGCGACGGCAACCAGGCGCTCATCGACCCGATGAGCCCGGAGCGCAAGAAGCGGATGTTCGACCTGCTCGTGCGGATGGGCTACAAGGAGATCGAGGTCGGCTTCCCGAGCGCCAGCCAGACCGACTTCGACTTCGTGCGCATGCTCATCGAGGACGACCTCATCCCCGACGACGTCACGATCCAGGTGCTCACCCAGTGCCGCGACCACCTCGTCGAGCGCACCTTCGACGCCATCCGGGGGGCCAGGCAGGCCATCGTGCACTTCTACAACTCGACGTCGGTGCTCCAGCGGCGGGTGGTGTTCGGGCTGGACCAGGACGGGATCGTCGACATCGCCCTGCAGGCGGCGCGGCTGTGCCGCAAGCTCGAGGAGACCGTGCCCGACACGGCCGTCTACTACGAGTACAGCCCGGAGTCCTACACCGGCACCGAGCTCGAGTTCGCCGTCCGGATCTGCAACGAGGTGGCCGACGTCATCGACCCGACGCCGGACCACAAGATGATCATCAACCTCCCGGCGACGGTGGAGATGGCGACTCCGAACGTCTACGCCGACTCGATCGAGTGGATGATCCGCCACCTGGAGCGCCGCGAGTCGATCATCGTCTCGCTGCACCCGCACAACGACCGGGGGACCGGGGTCGCTGCGGCCGAGCTGGGCTACCTGGCCGGTGCCGACCGGATCGAGGGCTGCCTGTTCGGCAACGGCGAGCGCACCGGCAACGTCGACCTCGTGACCCTGGGGATGAACCTGTTCAGCCAGGGCATCGACCCGCAGATCGACTTCTCCAACCTCGACGAGATCCGCCGCACCGTCGAGCACTGCAACCAGCTGCCGGTGCCCGAGCGGCACCCGTGGGGTGGCGACCTCGTCTTCACCGCGTTCTCCGGGTCCCACCAGGACGCGATCAAGAAGGGCTTCGAGGACATGGACCGCCAGGTCGCCGCGAGCGGCAAGGCGATCAACGAGCTGGTCTGGGGCGTGCCCTACCTCCCGATCGACCCCCACGACGTCGGGCGCTCCTACGAGGCGGTCGTGCGGGTCAACAGCCAGTCCGGTAAGGGCGGTGTGGCCTACATCCTCAAGGCCGAGCACCAGCTCGACCTGCCGCGGCGGCTGCAGATCGAGTTCAGCGGCGTGGTGCAGGCCAAGACCGACACCGAGGGCGGAGAGGTCAGCCCGGCCCAGCTGTGGGAGGCCTTCGAGGACGAGTACCTTCCGGCCACCAATGGCGGGGTGAACCGATGGGGCCGCTTCACTCCCGTGGGCCACACCCTCGTCAGCGAGGACGACGGCCTGGACCGGATCAGCGCCACGATGCTCGACGGTGGGCAGGAGATCGTGGTCGAGGGCTCGGGCAACGGCCCCATCGCCGCGTTCATCGACGGGCTGGCGACGCTCGGCATCGACGTGCGCGTCCTCGACTACGCCGAGCATGCCCTGTCCGCGGGTGGCGACGCCAGGGCGGCCGCCTACGTCGAGTGCGCGGTCGGCGACCGCGTGCTGTGGGGCGTCGGGCTGCACTCCTCGATCGTCAAGGCGTCGCTGACCGCGGTGCTGTCCGCGGTGAACCGCGCCGAGCGCGACGCTCCGACGACGTGATGCGTATGCCGCGTGCTCACCTTCGCCGCGTACCCTGTGCGCGTGTCTGGGGGAGTCGTATCGCCACCCGAGGCGGACCGGCAGGCGCTGACGCCCGCCCCCGATGGCGCGCCTGAGGGTCGGCTGACCTGGCGACACGCCGTCCGTGCCCTGTCCGCGCCGCTGCCCATGGGACGTGTCGAGCGGGCGCTCGGCCGCGTGGCCCAGCGAGTGGTGGGGGTGGTGCTCCTGCTCACGGGACTCGTCGCGCTGGTCGCGCCGCGCTCGCCGAACATCCGCTACACGGCCTGGGCCATGGTGGTCGCCGCGCTGGTACTGGTCGGGCTCGTCATCTCGGCGTCCGTGCTGCGCCGCCGTCTGCGGCGACCGGTGGGCCGGGCGCTGTGGTTGGCGCGTGCCCTGGCCTGGTGGGTGGCGGTCCCGCTCTCGCTGGCGGGAGGCGGCCTGGGCGTCTGGCTCGGCTACCACGTCAGGTACACCTACGGCTGGGATGCCGCGGCCATGACGCGCTACTCGCTCTGGCTGGCGCTCTTCGGGGAGCCGAGGCCGGTCATGCTCGACTACTTCTCGCGCTACCCCAACAACCTGCCGCTGCTGGCCCTGACCAACCTGGGCCGCACCGTCTCCGACTCCTCACCGGGGTTCCCTGACGCCTACGTCACCTTCATCTGGCTCAACGGCGTCTGCGTCGCCGCCGTGCTCCTGCTGACCTTCGTGCTGGCGACGATGCTCCGCGGGCGGCTGGCAGGCCTGGCCGCCCTGCTGCTCACGACTGTCCTGGTCGCCGCGAACCCGTGGACCGCGGTGCCCTACACCGACCTGACGGCGATGCCGTTCATCGTGGGCGGGGTGACCGCCGCCGTCGGCGGCCTGCGGCTCCGCACCCACGTGCTGCGGGTCCTCCTGTTCGCCGTCGCCGGCTTCTCCCTGGGCGTGGCCTACGTCATCAAGACCACACCGGCGGCGATTGCCGTGGGGGTCGGGCTCGTGCTCGTGGTCCTGCTGTTGCGCCGGCCCCGCGCCGTGGTGCTGGCGGTGGTGGCCGCCTGCCTCGTCGCAGGAGGGCTGGGCTTCCTCGGAGGCACCCGAACCGCGCTCGCCCAGACCGATGCACTGTCCGGTGTGGACCGGGCGTCCCTGGACCTGACCCGCACGCCCCCTCCCGCGTGGTGGGTCGCCATGGGCCTGACCGAGCGGTTCACCTTGGACAACCGGTCGATGTACGGCGTGTACAACCCCGACATGGTGCGCGAGTCGCGTGGCCTGAGCGGCATCGCGCTGCATGAGTACTCGAGCGCCGCGCTGCAGGCCCAGCTCGACCGGCTCGGACCCCTGGGGTTGGCCAGGTTCGAGGTCGACAAGCAGCTCTACAACTGGGGCGACGGCATGTTCTTCGCCTGGGGCGAGGGGCCCGACGCCGACGCCGGGAAGCAGCTGGACCACAGCCCGACGGCCCGGGCGGTGCAGGAGTGGCAGCAGGCGCAGGGCCGGCACTACCTGCTGCGAGCGAACGTGACCAACGCCCTGTGGCTGCTGCTGGTCGTCGTGGCCGGGCTAGGGCTCGTGACGGTGCCCTACCGCCGGGACTGGTTCGCCATGGCGCTCACCGTGCTCGGCCTGGCGCTGTTCGTGCTCGTCTTCCAGGGCAGGTCCCGCTACATCTTCCCGGCGGCACCGCTCATCGTGGCGCTCGCCGTCTCCACCTCGCCGACCCGTCGGGCCGGCCCAGTGCTGGCGAGGCTGCGCCAGCGCGCCACGACGTTGCGGCACAAGGGAGAAGTGAGCGCCGATGAGTGAGGCCTTCGTCTACGACGCGGTGCGGACGCCCTTCGGGAGGTATGCCGGTGCCCTGGCAGGGAAGCGTCCTGACGACCTCGCGGCAGTGGTCCTGCGTGCCCTCCTGGAGCGGTCTCCGGGCCTCGACCCGGCGCGGGTCGACGAGGTGGTGCTGGGCAACGCCAACGGGGCGGGCGAGGAGAACCGCAACGTCGGCCGGATGGCCGCGCTGCTCGCCGGCCTGCCCACCTCGGTGCCCGGGTCGACGGTCAACCGCCTGTGCGGCTCGAGCCTCGACGCGGCCATGGCCGGCTCTCGCATGGTCGAGGTGGGCGATGCCGAGGTCGTGATGGTCGGCGGCGTCGAGTCCATGTCGCGCGCTCCCTGGGTGCTGCCCAAGACCGAGCGCCCGTACCCGGCCGGTGACGCC
Source organism: Pedococcus sp. (assembly GCA_036278855.1). Classification (GTDB taxonomy): domain Bacteria; phylum Actinomycetota; class Actinomycetes; order Actinomycetales; family Dermatophilaceae; genus Pedococcus. Next base: position 4,275 of record DASUKI010000302.1, on the reverse strand, counting down.
GCCCTGGTCTCGACCACGCTGGGCTGGCGGCTGGTCAACCCGCAGATGGACGACGCCTGGACGGTCTCGCTCGGTGAGGCCACGGAGCAGCTGCGCGAACGTGAGGGCATCACGCGGGAGCGGCAGGACGAGTTCGCCCTGCGCTCGCACCGCAGTGCGGCGGCCGCGTGGGCGGACGGCTTCTACGACCACCTCGTCGTGGCGGTGCCCGGCGTCGAGCTTGACCGCGACGAGTCAATCCGCGAGGACACCAGCCTCGAGCGGCTGGCCGGCCTCAAGCCGGTGTTCCGCAAGGACGGCACGGTGACGGCCGGCAGCTCCTCGCCGCTGAACGACGGTGCCTCCGCGGCGCTGATCGGTTCACCCCGGGCCGCGGAGCTGCTCGGTCGCGACCCGCAGGCCCGCATCGCAGGACGCGGCGGCTTCGCCCTCGAGCCGCAGTACTTCGGCTTCGCACCCGTCGAGGCGGCGAACCGCGCGCTGCAGCGGGCCGGTGTCGGCTGGGACCAGATCGGCGCGGTGGAGCTCAACGAGGCGTTCGCGGCCCAGTCGCTGGCGTGCATCGACGCCTGGAAGGTGGACCCGAACATCGTGAACGCCAAGGGCGGCGCCATCGCCATCGGGCACCCCCTCGGGGCGTCCGGCGCCCGGATCCTCGGCACCCTCGCAAAGCGGCTTCGGGTCTCCGGCGAGCGCTGGGGCGTCGCGGCCATCTGCATCGGCGTCGGCCAAGGCCTTGCCGTGGTGCTCGAGAACGTCAGCGCACGCCCCGCGGCCTGAACTGGATCGAGATCCTCGGTCCGACCGCGTGGTTCGTCTTGGGGATGCAGTGGTCCCACGTGCGCTGGCACGAGCCGCCCATCACCACGAGGTCGCCGTGCCCCAGCGAGAACCCGATCGACTCGCCGCCGCCGCGGGGGCGGAGCATCAGTGAGCGTGCCGAGCCGATCGACAGGATCGCGACCATGGTGTCGAGGTTGCGGGCACGGCCGATGCGGTCGCCGTGCCAGGCGACCGAGTCGCGACCGTCGCGGTAGAGGCACATGCCTGCGGTCACGAACCGCTCACCCAGCTCCGCGGCATACCAGTCGTCGAGCGCTTCACGCGCCTTGGTCAGGACCGGATGGGGCAGCGGCTCGCCCTCGCCATAGAATTTGAGCAGGCGAGGAACGTCCACCATGCGCTCGTACATCTCGCGCCGCTCCGCGTGCCACGGCACGTCGTGGTGGAGCACGTCGAAGAGCGCCTCTGCACCGCCGAGCCAGCCCGGCCGGTAGTCGACCCAGGCCCCGCGGGTGAGTGACGTGCGCTGCAACCCGGAGCCGACGGGGCGCAGCTCGATCTGGTCAGCGGTGTCGAGCAGGGAGCCCTGCAGTGTGAAGGCCATGCCGCCAGCATACGCGCTGTTCGAACATTTGTCCGGGATGCGACGGCGCCGGTCAGGGACAGGCCGGGGCGGCCTCCCGGCGAACCGGAGCCGCCGGGAGACAATGACCTCATGCCGTTGTACCGCGACGAGGGCATCGTCCTGCGCACCCACAAGCTGGGCGAGGCCGACCGCATCGTCACCCTGCTCACCCGCCGGCTGGGCAAGGTCCGGGTCGTGGGCAAGGGCGTGCGGCGCACCAAGAGCCGGTTCGGGGCGCGCCTCGAGCCGGGCATGCACGTCGACGTCCAGTGCTACGAGGGCCGCTCGCTCGACACGGTGACCCAGGCCGAGTCGCTCGCCTCCTGGGGCGACGTGCTGGCGCGCGACTACACGACCTACACCGCTGCCGCGGCGATGCTCGAGACCGCCGACCGGCTGACCGAGGAGCGCGAGCCCAACCTCCAGCAGTACCTCCTGCTCGCCGGCGCCCTGCGCTCGATGGCCGAGGGACCCCACGACCCCGGTCTCGTCCTCGACGCCTACCTCCTCCGCGCGCTGGCCGTCGCCGGCTGGGCGCCGAGCTTCCACGACTGCGCGCGGTGCGGGGCGCCGGGGCCGCACCGGGCGTTCAACCTTGCGGCCGGTGGGACGGTGTGCCCGGTCTGCCGCCCACCCGGCTCCGCGGCGCCGGCGCCGGAGACGTTGTCGTTGCTGGCGGCCCTGCTCGCCGGGGACTGGGACGTCGCCGACGCATCCGACCAGCGTCACCGGCGCGAGGGCAGCACGCTCGCGAGCGCCTTCCTCCAGTGGCACCTCGAGCGCGGGGTGCGCTCGCTGCGCCTCGTCGAACGTCGTGACCCCGACCAGCCGGCCCTGTCGGCCAGCGTGGCGACCGCCCACGCCGCCCAGGCAGCGGGCGCATGAGCGGTGACCCCGCGGCATACGTCCGTCCCTTTCCCCACCCGAGCGGGGCCCAACCGCCGGCTCTGCCAAGGGAGCTCGTGCCCAACCACGTCGCCGTCGTCATGGACGGCAACGGCCGGTGGGCCAACCAGCGCGGGCTGCCGCGCACCAAGGGTCACGAGGCCGGTGAGGCAGCCCTGCTCGACGTGGTCGCGGGCGCGATCGAGGTGGGCGTCGGGCACCTGTCTGCCTATGCCTTCTCGACCGAGAACTGGAAGCGCAGCCCCGACGAGGTGCGCTTCCTCATGGGCTTCAACCGCGACGTGATCCGGCGTCGACGTGACCAGCTGCACGAGTGGGGGGTCCGGATGCGCTGGGTCGGCCGGCGTCCGCGCCTGTGGGGCTCGGTCATCAAGGAGCTCGAGACTGCCCAGGAGCTGACGAGGCACAACACCGGGCTGACCCTCTACTTCTGCGTCAACTACGGCGGGCGCGCCGAGATCGCCGACTCGGTGCAACGGATCGCCGAGCAGGTGCAGCGGGGTCGGCTCAAGCCGGGGTCCATCGACGAGAGGACCATCGCCCGCCACCTGCCCGAGCCTGACATGCCCGACGTCGACCTGTTCGTGCGCTCGTCGGGGGAGCAGCGGACCAGCAACTTCCTGTTGTGGCAGAGCGCCTACGCGGAGATGGTCTTCCAGGACACGCTCTGGCCGGACTACGACCGCCGGCACCTGTGGCAGGCGATCCAGACCTACGCCGAGCGCGATCGCCGCTACGGCGGGGCGCTCGATACCCCCACGGCCTGAGGTTGAGTGCCTGAGAAGGGTCCATGGCCCCGTCTCAGGCACTCAACCGGCCGTCAGCGGGCGCAGTCCGGGCAGGTGCCGAAGATCTCCAGGGTGTGGCGCACGTCGGTGAACCCGTGCTCGGCGCTCACCCGCTGCGCCCACGACTCCACGGCCGGCCCCTCGACCTCGACGGTGCGTCCGCACTCGCGGCACACGAGGTGGTGGTGGTGCCCGGTCGAGCAGGCGCGGTAGACGGCCTCGCCGTCGTCGGTGCGCAGCATGTCGATCTCGCCGTCGGCGGCCATCGCCTGCAGGTTGCGGTAGACCGTGGCGAGCCCCACCGGGTCGCCCGTCTCCCGCAGCCTGGCGTGCAGCTCCTGCGCCGAGCGGAACTCCTCGACGTCGGCGAGCGCCGCTGCCACTGCCGCGCGCTGGCGGGTGGGCCGGCGGGTCGGCTCGGTGCTGTGGTGCTGGTCGGTGGTCACGGTTTCGCGGCCTCCTTAGGTGCCTCGTGGCGTGCTGGGTCGTGCTCGTCGTAGTGGCCCTCGTGCGCTGCGTGCCGGTGACCGTCGTGCACGTAGTCGACGTGGTCGCCGTGCACGAGCGCCTCGTGGCCGCACCCGGGACCGTGCTCGTGCTCGTGCCGCTCCGCTCGGCGGTGCCGTCTGGTGCGGGCCTGGGCGAGGCCCGCTGTCGTGACTGCGGCGGCGATGAAGATGGCGATGGCGACCAACACGATCGTGCCGCCCGAGGGGGTCTCGGCGTAGTAGGACGCCACCAGGCCCCCGACGCTCGAGACGACGCCGATCAGGACGGCCCACCGGAGCATGGCCCGGAAGCTCCGTCCCAGCAGCTGGGCGGTGGCGTTGGGCAGGATCATCAGCGCGCTGATGAGAAGCAGGCCGACCACCCGCATCGACACGACCACGGTGACCGCGGTCAGCACCGCCAGCGCGATGTTGAGTCCGGTGACGGGCAGCCCGGACGCCCGGGCGTACTCCTCGTCGTTGGCCACCGCGAACAGCCACGGCCGCAGCAGCCAGGTGGCCGCCAGGACGACGAGCGCGAGCCCGGCGAACACCCACAGGTCCTGCTGGCTGGTCGTGGTGATGGCACCGAAGAGGTATGCCGTGAGGCTGGCTGCGCTGCCGCTGGGCGCCTTCGCGATGATCACCACACCGGCGGCGATGCCGCCGTAGAACATCACGGCGA
>DASUKI010000301.1:0-3507 GCA_036278855.1 Pedococcus sp. | reverse complement strand
CGCCGACCTGCAGGCGCTCGTCGACAAGTTCCAGTCGCTGTGGGACGTGGGTGTGCGTGACTTCGCCATCCCGCTCGACGACATCAGCTACACCAGCTGGAACTGCGCTGCCGACCAGACGAAGTTCGGCACCGGTGGCGGCGCGGCCGGCGCAGCCCAGTCCTACCTGCTCAACGCGGTGCAGCGCGAGTTCATCGCCACCCACCCCGGCGCCGGACGGCTGCAGTTCGTGCCCACGGAGTACTACAACGTCTCCGACTCGGCCTACAAGACCGCTATCCGCACGCAGCTGGACCCCGAGATCGTCGCCGAGTGGACGGGCGTCGGCGTGGTCGCGCCGGTCATCACCCGAAGCCAAGCGGCGGCGGCCAAGTCGGTCCTCGGCCACGACATCCTCGTGTGGGACAACTACCCGGTCAACGACTACGTCACCAGCCGGCTGCTGCTCGGCCCCTACGTCGGTCGCGACACCGGCATGGCCGGGTCGCTGTACGGCATCACCGCCAACCCGATGATCCAACCGGACGCGTCCAAGATCGCCCTGTTCAACGTCGCGGACTTCACCTGGAACGACAAGGCGTACGACGCGGACAGCTCGTGGCAGGCCAGCCTTGACGAGCTCGCCGGGCCGAACCCCGCCGCTCGGGCAGCCCTGGCCGCCTTCGCGGACCTCGAGTACTACAGCAACCTCGACACGGTGCAGGCCCCAGCGCTCGCCGCCCGTACCAAGGCGTTCTGGGCCCGGTGGGAGGCCGGCGAGAACGGCGCCGCCGCCCCGCTCGACGCCTACCTGCGCACCATCGAGACCGCCGAGGCGACCCTCGTCGACACCATGGACGACCCCGCCTTCGTGTCCGACGCCAAGCCGTGGCTCGACGCGACGACCGACTGGGGCAAGGCCGCCCGCACTGCCCTGGCCATGTTGGCCGCGCAGCGCGGCCGCGACGCGGCCCAGGCCCTCGCGTACCGCGCACAGGTCCACGACCTCGTGGCCAGCGCCAGGAGCCATGTCTACGTCGGGCTCGGCGGCGGCCGCACCCCGGTCATCGTCGGGGACGGGGTCATCGACGCCTTCATCAACACCGCCCTCGCGGAGAACGACCGCTGGTTCGGGCTGAGCGGCCACCACGCCACGGCCACGACCTCGATGTCGACCTACCAGTCCAACACCCCCGACAAGATGCTCGACGGCGACGACTCGACCTACTACTGGAGCAGCGAGCCGGCCCGGCCAGGCGACTACGTCGGGGTCGACCTGGGCGCCGTGCAGGACGTGGCCCGCGTCGTGGTCCACGCCGGCAAGGCCACGAGCCCCGACGACTACATCCACGCCGGCGTCCTCGAGTACTCCGCCGACGGCAACTCGTGGACCCAGCTGGCCGTCACCACCACTGCCGACGTGAGTGTCACTCCTCCCGCACCCGTGCAGGCCCGCTACGTCCGGCTCCGCGCCACGAGCTCCCAGTCGAACTGGGTCGTCGTGCGCGAGCTCGCCGTGACCGGCCCCAGTGGCGACCAGCTCACCGCCGCGGGTGCGCCTCCGGCGGCCTCGGGGTCCAGCCTCGCCCGCGCCGTGGACGGGTCTCTCGACACCGCCTATGTCGCGTCGCGGGCGCCCCAGACCGGCGAGGCGCTCGCGGTGACGCTGCCCACGGCGCGCCCACTGGACGTCGTCGAGGTGGCCGGCACCGGCTCTGCCGACGTGCAGGTGCGGGTGGACGGCTCGTGGCGAGACCTCGGTCCCCTGGCCCCTGGCTACACCGAGCTCAAGGCACACGCAGCCAAGGTCGACGCGATCCGGCTGGCGTGGGTCGCCGGGTCTGCCGCGCCGAGGATCGCCGAGGTCGTGCCGCGCTACGCCGACGTCCCCGTCGCCGAGCTGACCCTGTCGCCCTCGACGGTCGAAGCGGAGGTGGGCTCCACGGCAACCGTGGCGGTCGGGCTCGCCAGCGACCGCACGGGCAACGTCGACGGCACCCTCACCGTGGCAGTCCCGGGTGGCCTCACCGCCCAGCCGGCGAGCGAGGAGGTGACCATCCCGCGCGGCAGCGTGCCGAGTGTCACCGTGTCGATCGGGGCCGACCGCGTCGGTGAGTATGCCGTGCCCGTCACCTTCGCGGTCGACGGCGAGACGCCCGTGACCGAGACGCTGCACGTGAGCGTGCACCCGACGGTGAGCGACACCAACGTCGCGGCCGCAGCGAACGGCGGTGCCGCGACCGCGTCGAGCGTCGAGGCGGGGCTGCCGCAGTTCACCCCGGACCATGCCATCGACGGCGACCGCTCCAGCCGGTGGTCGTCCGGCTACACCGACACCGAGTGGCTGCAGGTGCAGCTCGCCTCGCCACAGCACCTCGGGAAGGTGGTCCTGCGGTGGGAGGCCGCACACGCCGATGCCTACGACATCCAGGTCTCCTCCGACGGCAGCACCTGGCAGACCGCCGCGCACGTGACCGGGTCGCAGGGTGGCGTCGAGACGGTGTGGGTCGACCGGTCCGACGTGCACTTCCTGCGGATGCAGGGGGTGGAGCGCGCGACCTCCTACGGCTACTCCCTCTACGAGCTCGAGGCGTACCCCGTCGCCGGCTGACCAGCGCCCAGGACCCTGCTTGCGTCCGCGAGTTTGACCCGATACCCGCCAAACTCGCGGACGCAAGCAGGCGGTCTCTACCGCGGGCCGTGCGCCTCGAGGCGCTGGGCCAGCTCGGCAAGCTCACGCCGCGACCGGGTGTCGGTCTTGCTCAGCAGGTGGGAGACGTGCGAGCTCACGGTCTTCTCGCTGATCACCAGTGCCGAGGCGATCTCGGAGTAGGTCCGTCCCGCCACCACGTGCGCCAGCACCTCCCGCTCGCGCTCGGTGAGGGAGGCCAGGGGCCCGGCGGCCGGCTCCTGCGCCGGGGGCAGCTCCGGCTCGTCCAGGCGGATGCCCCCCGCCTGCGCGACGACACGCACCTGCCGGTCCAGCGGGACGGCACCGGTGGCGAGTGCGAATCGGTGGGCCGTGCGCAGCTGCTCGGCGACGACGGCGGTCCGCGCACCCTCGCGGCTGAGGGCCTGGGCCAGGCGCCACCGGGAGACCTCGCCCTCCCAGCGCATCCCGGCCTGCTCACACGCCTCCACCGCGCGCGCCCACGCCGAGGACGGGGCAGCCCCCTCGTCACAGCGCAGGCGCTCCGCCTCGAAGAGGGCCCGCCTGGCCGGGCGCACGCGGTCGTCCTCCCAGCCCCCCTCGAACGGCGGGGGGATGCCCAGTCGGCCACGCCGCTCGAGGAGCTCCGCCATGGCGGAACGTGCCTGGGCCAGCATCGCGGTGTCGCGGCGGTCACGGGCGCGCTCGGCCCAGTCGGCCACCGAGCGCGCACCCCAGACGAGCATGTCGTCGACCACCAAGGGGTCCACCGCCTGGACGTCGAGGCTGCCCGAGAGCAGCCCCACTGCCTCGGCGCACTGCCCGTGCGCGAGCAGGTGCTCGGCCAGCAGGGGCGGCGCCTCCAGACCAGGACGCTC
>DASUKI010000300.1:0-10091 GCA_036278855.1 Pedococcus sp. | reverse complement strand
GATGACCGCGAACATGCTGCGCGAGCGTCTACAGGTCGACTGGTGGGAGCGCGGGGCACCCAGGAAGCGATGACGCCGAAGGCCTGCACGCTTCACGTCGTACCCATCCCGCCGCCGGCCTGGCCTCCATGCCGCGGCCAGTCGAACGTCGGGCTCGCGGTACCAGGGGACGGTTCGGCGATTCGCTCGGTCCGGTATCACGTTCTAAACTGGCTCCAAGCCAGCAGGCTTGCCCGGACGAGGGAGCCGTACCCGGAACGCGACAAGACGGCCGTCCTGAGGAGTCCGTCGTGGCGTGGGTAGTTCTGGTTCTCTCTGGCGTCCTCGAAGCCGTGTGGGCCGTCGCACTGAGCAAGTCCGACGGCTTCACCCGTCTGACCGCCTCGTTGGTGTTCCTCCTCGGACTTGTGCTGAGCATGGGCGGACTCGCCTACGCGCTGCGGACCATCCCCGTCGGCACCGGGTACGCCGTCTGGGTCGGCATTGGCGCAGCGTTGACAGTCACCTACGGAATGGCGGCTGGGTTGGAGTCCGTCACGACGCTGAAGGTGCTGTTGCTCGCCGGCCTCATCGCATGCGTCATCGGCCTCAAGTTGGCGCATTGAGCCGTCCGCACATCGGCAAGGGGGCGCGGGCCCGGGTGCGTCATACCGTCGCTTGTGGCGTGCGGAACGTCGCGGCTGCTTCGCCGTGGGCATGCGAACTCTTCGCCGCGGACGGGTCGCAGCTAACTGGGCTGCGATGAGTTGCGCGATGGTGCAGAGTCTTTCCTGGTGTGCGGCCACGAACCGACAGGAGCTCCGAGGTGACGAGACCGTTCCGTTTCGGGGTGGTGGCCCCCGTGCTCACCGACCTGCCGACGTGGCGCGAGCGGGTGCGCCGCATCGCGGGCCAAGGCTATTCGACGTTGCTGATGCCGGACGTCCCGCAGTGGCAGCCCGCACCCGCACCCACCCTGGCGATGGTTGCCGCCGAGACGAGCTTGCGCATCGGGACCTGGGTGTACGCCAGCCCGCTGCGTCCAGCGTGGAGCACCGCCTGGGAGGCCCACTCGCTGTCGGTCCTGAGCGAGGGGCGCTTCGAGATGGGGATCGGCACCGGCCGGCCGGGGATCGAGGACGAGCTGCACGATCGCGGGCAGCCTGCGCTCTCACCCGCACAGCGCCTGGACGGCGTGCGGGACGCGGTGGCTGCCCTGCGGGATCTCGACGGCCCTGACCTGCACACGCCGGTGGCCATGGCCGTGCGGGGCCCCAGGGCCCGCGCCCTCGCGCTGGAGGTCGCCGACACGATCACCTTCGCCACCTTGGCCACTGACAGCCGCGCCGATGTCGCGGACCTGGCGCGTGGCGTCCTCGCCGTGCGCGATGTCGAGCTCGCGCTGCACGTGCCGGTGGTTGGCGACGGTGTCGCACCATTCATGGCGTCGCTCGCGGACACCGATCTGGTCGCCATGCGGGAGGCGGACTCCCTGGCGGTGCTGCCGGCCGACCCGGCGGCGTCGGTCGAGGAGATCCAGCGTCGGCGCGAGGAGATCGGCTACTCCTACTTCGTCATCGGCGCCGACTTTGCCGACCTCATGGCACCGGTCGTGGCCGAGCTGTCCGGCCGGTAGCCCACACCACCGCGATCCGCTCGAGGCGATGCGATGGATCCAGCCGCCGCGTACGGTCTACACCGACATGAAAGATGAAGCGCACGCGCCTGGCCAGTTGGACATCGCTTTCACCGAGCGACTGTGCAAGAGCACCGACAGCGCTGACGCCTGGACCTGCCTCAAGTGGCCCGCCTCGGTGGAGTACTTCGGCACCCGGGGCAGGGTAAAGGTCAGCGGCACGATCGATGGTCAGCCGTTCACCACCTCGTTCATGGCCTTGGGTGACGGCACGCACATGCTGCCCGTCGCCAGCAAGCTGCTCAGGCAGATCGGGAAGGGTGTGGGCGACAGCGTGGACGTGAGGCTCACCCAGCGCCTTTCCTGATGCGCGGCCTTGAACCGACGCCGGCGGCACCGGCGCGACCGCGGTTCCACGCAAAGGGACGTCACTTCGACGCCGGGGGCCGCCAGGCGGACGTTCGGGACTCCGTAGGGGCCGCGCTATTCCAAGTCGACGCCGTTCTGGAAGGCGAACACGACTGCCTGCACGCGGTCGCGTACCTCGAGCTTGGCCAGGAGGCGGGCGACGTGGGTCTTGATGGTGGACGGCTCTACCACGAGCTCGTCTGCGATCTCGGCGTTGGACAGGCCGCGGGCCAGGAGGCGCAGGACCTCGAGCTCGCGGGCACTCAGGCTCGCCAGGCGTGGAGAGGGTGTCGTGCGGCGTGTGGCCCGCTCGATCAGCTTTCGGGTGCTTGCCGGGGCCAGCAACGCTTCACCGAGCACGATCGTGCGGATCGCGGCGACGAGCTGGCCCGGGGGTGCGGTCTTGAGGACGAAGCCCGAGGCGCCGACGCGAAACGCGTCGAGGACGTATTCGTCGAGGTCGAAGGTGGTCAGCATGATGACCTTGGCCTGCGGCACGCGGTGCAGGAGCCGCTGGGTGGCGGTGATGCCGTCGAGCACCGGCATCCGGACATCCATCAGCACCACCTCGGGGTGCAGACGCGCGGCCAGGGCGACTGCTTCGACCCCGTCTGCGGCTTCCCCGACGACCTGCAGGTCCGGTTCGGCCTCGACGATGAGCCGCAGGCCACCGCGCACGAGGGCCTGGTCGTCGACGAGCAGGACTGCCGTCACGTGGTGCGCCCCGCGGGGACGGGCAGGGTGGCGCTGACGCGGAATCCGTCGGGAGTCTGCGAGGTCGTGAGCTTGCCGCCGAACAGTCCGGCCCGTTCCCGCATCCCGACCAGTCCGTGCCCGGCGCCGGCCGCGGCCACGCTTCTGGTGCCGCCGGAGTCGGTGATGTCGATGTCGAGCGCGCCCTCGCGGTAGCGGACCACGACCTCGGAGCGGGCACCTGGGGCGTGCTTGAGCGCGTTGGTCAACGCCTCTTGGATGATCCGGTACGCCGACAGGTCCAGCGCGCGGGGCAGCGGTTGCGGTTGTCCTTCGATCCGCCAGGTCACCGGGTTCCCTGCACGGACCAGCCCCTCGGTGAGCGGGCCGACGTCTGCCAGCCCGGGCTGTGGTGCCCGGTCGGCGACTTCCGCCTCGCTGCCACGCAGGACCCCGAGCAGGCTGCGCATCTCATCGACGGTCTGGCGCCCCGTGGTGGCGATGGTCTCCAACGCGGTTCTGACCTGTGGTTCGTCGGCCCTGAGCACCCGCGCCGCGGCACTGGCCTGCACGACCATCATCGACACGTTGTGCGCGATCACGTCGTGGACCTCTCGGGCGATCCGGCCCCGTTCGAGCGTTACCGCGACCTGCGCAGCCTCGTGCCGGTGCTGGGCAAGCAGTGCGTTGGCGGCCTCCAGGTCTCGGGTCTTGACCCGCATGCGGCGCACGACCCGACCCACCACCCAGGCGGCGATCAGCCACACGTAGGAGGTGACCTCGTTACCCAGGCTTTGATGGTCGAACAGAGCCAGGGCGAACACCGGCATCGCGAGCACGGCCAGAACCGCCGGCGCCAACACCGAGAACCTGCCCACGGCCAGACTGCCCACCGAGTAGCCGGCCAGGACCAAGGAGATGAACGGCTGCAGCGCACCCTCATGCGGTGCCGCCGCGACCAGGCAGGCGCCGTTGGCGACGAGCAAGAACGCGGCCACCGGGATCGGCCAGCGCTGCCGAACCGCGACCGGCAGCGTCGAGCACAGCGCCAGGGCGAGCCCGAGCGCGCCAGGTTGACCGAAGGCCGGCGCACCCGAGAGCACCGCCGCTACCGAGGTGGCCGCGAGCACCGCCGCGACCACCACGTCCCCGACCTGTCCAACCCGACCGTCGCGCAGCAGGGCAGCCAGCCCAGGGCCCCACCGCGCGCGCATGTCCGGAACCTAGCCCTCGCGCCCGGGCCCGCGCATCGGCTTCGCGGGGGAACCTCGAGTCCCCCGTGCGGCGGCCCAGACCATCATCACGGCCGACGCGACACGACCCTGGCCAGATCTAGGTTCCAGGCACGAAATCGCCGCCCATACCGCGCCCTCACGGCTCAGATGACCAACGGAGGAACCCATGAACACCCAAGTCCGATCGACCCCCGCCGCCGCGACCGGCGCCGTCTTCGCGGTGCTGCTCACCCTCGCCAACGGGCAAGGCGGCGTGCTGTCCGATCCCCGCGACGTGGCCGCCAGCCTCGCCCTCACCCTGCTGATCGCGTTCACCGTCTACCTCGGGCTGCTCCTGCGCGCCGACGCACGGACCGGGACGGACGCCTGGCTCGCCTCGACCGCAGCCATCGCCGGTGCGGTAGGCGCCACCCTGAAACTGGCCAGCGGCGCCCCCGAGCTCACGCTCGCCCACGCACGGATTCCCACCGGCAGCCAGGCCGCGGACGCCCTGACCGGGATCGCGGCGGCGACCACGCTGTTGGCCCTCTTTCCGCTGGCCCTCTTCTGTCTCGCAGCCGGAGTCTCGGGCCTGCGAACGCGAACCTTCCCCCTGTGGGTCAACATCGGCGCGTTGGTGGCCGGACTCAGCTTGGCAGTCAACGGATCCTTCCGCGGCACCGAGAACGTCCCTGCCCTGCTGGTCTTCGCCCTGTGGTGCCTGGCCGCCAGCATCCACCTGATCCGCGCCTCGCGACGAGACCGCACCACCGGCACCACCGACCGGACCGCGACAACCAGCGACGCCCACGCATAACCCACGCCGAACCCCTGGAGGCGGTCGACCTCGCCGGCCACGCCGACTCGCTGGACGATGTGGGACCGTCGATAATGCTGCTGCATGACCTGCCGAGTCACCGAGATCAACGTCGACTGCACGGACCCGGCCGGGCTCGCCGGCTTTTGGTGCGAAGCCTTGGGCTACTCCGTGCTGGACGCCACCGACGGCCTGGTCGAGGTCGGTCCGGAGCGCGGCTCCGACGCCGAGCTGCTGGAAGCCGTACGCCGGGAGCCGGTCGCGCCGTCCATGTTCTTCGCGCTGGTGCCTGAGGGCAAGACGGTGAAGAACCGACTGCACCTGGACCTTTCGCCGATCGACTGCACGCAAGCCGAGGAGGTCGCCAGGCTTGAGGCGTTGGGGGCGCGGCGCGCGGACGTCGGCCAAACCGGTGCGGAGTCTTGGGTGGTGATGGCCGACCCGGAGGGCAACGAGTTCTGCGTGCTCCGCAGCCTCGCGCCGGGCGAGTTCGACCTGTGAGCTGCTGATCACTGCAACGCACCGCCGCGTGGTGGGCGACAGGGCGAGGGGACGCGGGCCTCGATGGATGCTTGGCCACCGCGTGGATCTGCCCGGAGGGACCTGGTTCAGTCGCACGTACGGTGGTTGACCGGCCTCACAACGAAAGCGGTGCCATGGAGCGGCAGAACGTCATTGTCATCATCGCCTTGTTTTTTGTGTCTCTTGCTGCGTATGCCGCGAACACTTTGAAACTGGGCTTGGCCGAGACAGCGGGATGGCTGACGTTTTGGATTAGGTGTTTGCGAGCGATAGGCGCAATGATTCCTCCCATGGCGAAGCAGACGACGGTGACGATCACCGATGACATTGACGGTTCGACCAATGCGAAGGAGGTTTCGTTCAGCCTCAACGGCAGGACCTGGGTGATCGACCTCAATGCGAAGAATCGTGCAGCTCTGGAGAAGGCACTCAAGCCCTACATTGCCAAGGCCACTGAGCAACGCGGCGGCGGTCGTCGCGGCAAGGCCGTTCGAAGGTCGTCCCGGTCGAAGTCACGCGACCTCGCCGCGGTGCGCGAGTGGGCACGGACTAATGGTCACCAGGTGAGCGACCGTGGCCGGATCAGCACCGACATTCAGCGGGCCTACGACGCCGCTCACTAACGCAGATCGGGGGCCCGCACGCGATCTGTTTCATGTCATTCCGCAGCCCGAGAGCAGCCGGGTATCGGGAGTCGTTGCGCGCCCGATCCTGAACGGGCGCCGACCGGTGTTACTGACTCGTGCGATGGGTCAAAGCCGCAAGGGTGGTGAGGCCCCCTTCCATTTCGCAATACGCACGACAAACCTGGGACCGACATCGTGGAGAACGCACTGCGCTGAAGGTCCCCCCTTCAGGCCGCTGAAGGTCATGGTCGCGATGAACTGGCGCTGGGCCAGGAGGAAGAACGCGACTAGTGGCATGGTCGCCACGACGTTCCCTGCCATGAGCATCTGCCATTGGGTCCGGCGGGTGCCCTGGAAGTTCAATCCAGTGTGTGATCGAGGGAGCCTCTGGAGCCCTTGGTGACGAGCAACTCCAACTCATGGGTGGCGCATGCCTTGGCGATCGAACTCCGGCCAGAAGGGCCAGGGGCTGGGCAGTGGCGCTCACGTCGGTGGCAGCCCGAGGGCTTGCTTGTCGAAACGCGGGTGAGCGTCAGCAAGGTGAAGGTGGGGGACACCTTCACCAACACTTACGCCCAGAAGGCCAACCAGCTCTAGGGCTTCACGACGACCACTACCCCGGCGGGCGCTGCCGGCTGACCCCTCGTCGGCAAACCACAAGGTATGCCGCTGGGCCGGCTTGCGTTTGCAAGCCAGCCCGGCGGCATACCTGCGTCCACGGCTCGTCGAGCCGTCCAGCAGGTCACCCAAGTCGGCTTGGACCAGCTTCGAAACTGGCGCGATTCACAGCATCGGTGCCGTCGTGCCGCCCACGCATCACCGCTCCGCCACGTCCCCGGCGCCGCGTCAGGCTTGTACCGCAAGCCATACGTCGTGCATGAGCCGAACTCATACAGCCCCATTGATGCGCCATCAGGAGGCGTGTCGGGAGATCTTCCCGGCTGCACCGGGAAACCGCCCGATCCGCGGGGCAGGCGCAGACGTCAGCCTGTGACCACCAGCCCGAAATGGGCGTCATCACAGGAGGTCACCATGGCGCAAGCCACTGTTCCCGTCGCGTCCGAGAGCCGGGCCATCCGGTCGACAACCACCGGCGCCGCGCCCTGGCGCTGGGCCGGCGGCTTCGGGATCGCCCACATCGTCGTGATGCTGGGCGCGTTCGCCCTCGAAGGCGTGGCCAGCGACAGCAGCACGTGGGCGGGCACCGCAAAGATGTTCGCAGGGCACTCGTTCAACCAAACCTTCTATGCGTCTTACGTCGAGGCGATGGCTTTCGTGCTGCTGGTGCCGGCGCTGGCCATCCTCGCCCGGCAGCTCGGCCGGGGCAACCAGGCGGGGCGGGTTGCGGGCCAGACCGCGTTCGGCCTCGGCATTGCCTACGTCGGCGCCACCATGGCCATCGGCTTCCCGCCGCTGAGCACCAGCGTCTACGCCGCCCAGCACGGCGCCGACAGCAATGTGGTGGCCAGCATCGACCAGCTGCGCAACTACGGCTTCATCCTCCAGGTCGCGCTCTCGATGGCGTTCACCATCGCCCTCAGCACGGCCGCCCTCGCGGGACGGCGGTTCACCCGGTGGGGCGGGTACGCCGGAATCGTCATCGGGACAGTCGGGATGGTCGTCACCCCCTTTGCGCACAACCAGATGAACATGGTGCAGATGATTTGGTGGGTCGGGCTGTGCGTGCTCTGTCTCATGGGCGGCCCGAAGGACAGGCCGAGGCAGGCTTTGGCCGATCAGGCGATCTGAGAAACGCTTCCGGACAGCCCGGTCATGGTCCACGCTGAGCCAGTGAGCGCCACTGGAGCCCTCCCCGCCCCGGCGGGCAGGGCCGTGACCGGGCCCGCCGAGCGGGCGTGGGCGATGCTCGCTGCCCTCGTCGGGATCACCGGCGAGGGTGTCGCGATCGCCACCGCCACGAGCACCGAGGCCCGCTGGAACGAGGTGGCGGTCGGCGCGGTCGTGCTCACCTACGCCGCGGTCGGGTTGCTGATCCTCTGGCACCGCCCAGGGCACCCGGTGGGCCGCATCGCCATCGGCATCGCGTCGGTCTGGGGTATCGGAGAGGCCATGGTGGCAGCGTCGTACCTCTCCCTCACCCGCGACCCGCACTCGACCGCCGCCGCGCTGGCCTCCGCCATGGGCAGCCTGCTGCGCGGTCTCCCGTGGCTGGTCGCGGTGTTGTGGTTGCCGCTGGTCTTCCCCGACGGGCGTCGGAGCGACACCCCGCTCGCCCGCATCGGAGCCCGGGTCGTCACCGGCACGGTCTCACTGTTCTCGGCGGTCACCCTTCTCTCGCCGCGGCTGAGTGACCTGCGCGTGGAGCGCATCGACAACCCGATCGGCGCACCACAAGCGGCGGCCGGCGCCTTCGAGTTGCTCGCCGGGCTCTCCCTCTTCTTCGGGGTGGCGTCGATTGGCCTGGCGGTCGCCGTGCTCGTCCAGCGCTACCGGCACACCGGCGCCCTCGGCCGACAGCAGACCCTGGTGTTCGTGATCGCCTTCGTGCCGCCGATCGCCGCGTTCGTCTTGAGCTTCTCCGACGCCGCCGGCCCGTGGCTGTTCGGCGTGGCAAGTATCCCGGTGCCGCTCGCGATCGGCGTCTCGGTGCTGCAGCGCCGGCTGTACGACATCCAGCTGGTGCTGAACCGGTCGCTGACCTACGGGACGCTGTGGCTGCTCATCGCGGTGCTGTACGCCGTCACCGTCGGCGGGGTTGGCGCGATGCTGCGGCAGCAGGACGCCAGCTGGCTGCCCTGGACCGCTGCTGGTGTCGTCGCCGTGAGCTTCGCACCGCTGCGCCAGGGGCTGCAGCGGGCGGCGAACCGGATCACCTACGGCCAGTGGGCGCAGCCGACCGAGGTCCTGTCCCGCACGAGCCGCAGGCTCGCGGATGCCGGTGACGTGCGCGGCCTGCTCGGGTCGCTCGCCGACGAACTGGCGGTCGGTCTCGGGCTCGGCTTCGTCGAGATCCGCGACTCCGCCGGGGCCACGCTCGCCGTCTGCGGCGAGCCCGGCGCTGACACCGACGAGATGCCGTTGACCGCGTACGGCGCCTCAGTTGGTGTCCTGCGGTGGCGACGGCGTCCCCTGCGCGATCCCGACCGCGTCCTGCTCGCCGACCTCGCGGCACAGCTCGGCTCGGTCGTACACGCCGACGGACTGCTGGCCTCGGTGCGCGCCGCCCAGGAACGGCTCGTGCTCGCGCGCGAGGAGGAGCGCCGGCGGTTGCGCCGCGACCTCCACGACGGTCTCGGCCCGGCACTCGCAGGGCTAACCCTGCAGGTCGACACGGTGCGCAACCAGGCTTCTGCCTCGAACCTCGACGACGCGCTGCTCGGCCTGCGCGCCGGCATCCAGGACACGGTGCTCGACGTGCGCCGGATCGTCGAGGGGTTGCGCCCTGCCGCGCTCGACGACCTCGGCCTGGTGGAGGCGGTGCGCCAGCTCGCCGGGCACGTCGGCCCGTCGGTGTCCATCGCCGCGGACCCGCTGCCCCGGCTCCCCGCGGCTGTCGAGGTGGCGGCCTACCGGATCGTGCAGGAGGCGCTGTCCAATGCCGCCCGGCACGCGCGGGCAAGCGACATCTTGGTGTCGTTGGCAATCGGCGGAGATGGTCTCGTCGTGACGATTGCCGACGACGGCACCGGTGTCGTCGTACCCCGCGCAGGCGGGGTCGGGCTGGGCAGCATGCGCGACCGGGTCGAGGAGATCGGCGGCGCCTTCGAGATGTCCGCGTCACCGGGACGCGGGACCACCGTCATCGCGACGCTGCCGGTTCATCCATGATCCGCGTGCTGGTGGTCGACGACCACCCACTGTTCCGCGACGGGCTCGCCGGACTGCTGGCGACTGTCGGCGACGTGGAGGTTGTCGGGTCGGCGGGTGACGGTGAGGTCGCCGTACGCCTCTCTGCGGAGCTGTCCCCTGACGTGGTGCTGATGGACCTCAACATGCCCGGGCTGCCGGGGCTGGAGGCGATTCGGCGGATCGTGCGATCGGCGGACGCACCGGCGGTGCTGGTGCTGACCATGGTCGACGACGACGACTCGGTGGCTGCGGCGATGCAGGTGGGCGCGTGCGGCTACCTGCTCAAGGGCGCGGTACAGGAGGAGGTGCTCGCCGCGCTGCGCACCGTCGCCGGGGGAGGAGCGGTCTTCGGCGCCGGTGCCGCGCGGCGGTTCCTGTCCGGCGGC
>DASUKI010000299.1:0-10759 GCA_036278855.1 Pedococcus sp. | reverse complement strand
GGGCCGCCAGAGCAGGCGGCCGGGTCGGCGGCGGTCGCGCAGCGCGTGCGAGCGCCACACCAGGACCGGGTGGCTGGCCAGGGCGTTGACGAACCACACGAAGAAGCCGCGCTCGGTGACGGCGCGGTCGGCCAGCGCGTTCACGTCCACGGTGCGGTTGAGGTATTTGCCCGCGGCGAGGGTCGCCATGGCGCCGGGGCTGCCCTGGGGGGTGAGGGCGTAGCCGAAGTTGTCGGCGGTGTACTCCTGGCTGCGGCTCAGCGTGGAGCCGATGAGCGGGATCCACTGCGCACCGCTGATGCCGACGAGCCGCCAGTAACTCGTGTGGCCCGCAGCGATGTGGCCGACCTCGTGTCCGATGATGAACCGGAGCGCGTCCGGGTCGCGGGCCTGTCCGCCGATCTCGAACAGGTCGCTGTAGACGAAGATGAACTTGCGGAAGCCGTGCCCCGAGGCGGCCGCGTTGATCAGCCCGTTGCCCAGGACCACATAGGCGTCGGGCACCTTCGTCAGGCCGTGGTGGGCGCAGGCGTCGAGCACCATCTGGTGCGCCTCGGGGTACTGGGTCGGCCCGATCTTGACGCCGTTGAGCCGCTGTCTGGCGTAGAGCTGCCCACGCAAGAAGTAGATCGCCACCGGCGCCAGCACGAGGATGAGCGCCAGGGTGTCGGGCTGGCGCCGCTCCGCCGCGGCGGACACCAGCTCGTAGCTCGCGAAGCCCCACAGGACGAGCGTGCCGAGGATGGCCAGCACGAGGCAGAGGTTCTCCAGCGGGTGGCGCAGGTGGGTGCGCACGCGGCGCCGGTAGTCCGGTGGCGCTGTCGGGTTCGGCGGCGGCGCGTAGTCGGTCGGCTGGGCCATGGGTCCGATGCTATGTGGGTGCGGTGGTGTCGTCCGCAGGCGGGAATGGCAACCGGTCGGGGTCGCGTTGCAGGTCGGGTGAGCGACGCGACCCTGCCGACGATCGAGGATGCCCCGCAGACGCGTCCGGCGCATGTCCGGCTGGCCCTGCTCGCGCTCGCGCTCGGCGGCTTTGCGATCGGCACCACCGAGTTCGTCACGATGGGGCTGCTGCCCGAGGTCGCCCGCGGCGTCCGCATCGACATCCCGACCGCGGGCCACATCGTCTCGGCGTACGCCGCCGGCGTCGTCGTGGGCGCCCCGCTGCTGGCCACCCTCGGGGCCCGGTTGCCGCGCAAGACCCTGCTGCTGTGGCTGATGGCGTGCTTCGCCGTCGCCAACCTCGGCTCCGCCTTCGCCTCGGGCTACGGCTCGCTCATGGTGGCGCGGTTCCTGTCGGGCCTGCCTCACGGCGCCTACTTCGGCATCGCCTCGCTCGTCGCGGCGTCGCTGGTGCCGGCGGCCCGGCGCACCTGGGCCGTCGCAATGGTGCTCACCGGGCTGACAGTGGCCAACATCGTGGGTGTTCCGGTGACGACCCGCCTCGGCCAGGTGTTCGGCTGGCAGTGGCCGTATGCCGCGGTGGGCCTCATCGCCCTGCTCACCGTCGTCGCGGTGTGGCGTTGGGTGCCGTTCTGCGGGGTGGGTGGGGACACCTCGCCGCGCGCCGAGCTGCGCGCCCTGACGCGCCCACAGGTGTGGTTCGCCCTGGCGATCGGCACCGTCGGCTTCGGTGGGATGTTCGCGACGTTCTCCTTCATCGCCCCCACCATGACCGAGCTGGGCGGCTTCGGGCCCGCGACGGTACCGCTGCTGCTCGCCCTCTACGGGGTGGGGATGACGCTGGGCACGGTCGCCTCCGGTCGGGTGGCGAGGGTCGGCCTGCTCAACGGGATCATGATCGCGCTGGCCTCGATCGCGGCACTCCTGTCGGTGTTCGGCCTTGCCGTGGCGGCGTCGCCCACTTCTGCGCTCGTCGCGGTCCTGCTGCTCGGATTCCTGCCCAGCCTGCTCGTGCCGATGCTGCAGACACGCCTCATGGACGTCGCGCACGAGGGCCAGGGCCTGGCAGCCGCGCTCAACCACTCCACGCTCAACATCGCCAACGCGCTCGGTGCCTGGCTCGGCTCGGTCGTGCTCGCCGCGGGCCTCGGCTACGAGTGGCCCTCGCGGGTGGGGGCGGTCCTGGCCGTCCTGGGCCTCGGCATCGCCGCGTGGTCGGCGGCCTCCGAGCGCTCGACTCGGCGCGCGGCCGGAGGTGTCCAACTCAGCACAGGTTCGTGAACGAAGGACAGGGTAGAACCTGTCCACCATTCACGAACCTGTGCTAGCAAAGGGTGCTGCAGGGGGGAGGGCGGGGTGGCAAAGGCGGGCGTCACGCGCGCACCGGCGTGCATGGGAGGATGGACCGACCCGTCGCCCCGACGTCATCGTGAGGTTCGAAGCACCCGTGTCCCCCCTGGCCCGCACCGCGCTGCAGCCTGCCGCGACGCCGCCGGAGCTGATCCGGAACTTCTGCATCATCGCCCACATCGACCACGGCAAGTCGACGTTGGCCGACCGGATGCTCCAGCTCACCGGCGTCGTCGACGACCGCGCGATGCGGGCCCAGTACCTCGACCGGATGGACATCGAGCGCGAGCGTGGCATCACCATCAAGAGCCAGGCCGTGCGGATGCCCTGGGAGCTGGACGGCACCACCTACGCGCTCAACATGATCGACACCCCGGGGCACGTCGACTTCACCTACGAGGTGTCCCGGTCGCTGGCGGCCTGCGAGGGAGCCGTGCTGCTCGTCGACGCGGCGCAGGGCATCGAGGCGCAGACCCTGGCGAACCTCTACCTCGCCATGGAGAACGACCTCACGATCATTCCGGTGCTCAACAAGATCGACCTGCCCGCCGCGCAGCCGGAGAAGTACGCCGAGGAGCTGGCGGGTCTGATCGGCTGCGAGCCGGACGAGTGCCTCAAGGTGTCCGGCAAGACCGGCGTCGGTGTCTCGGTACTGCTTGACGAGATCGTCGGCCAGCTCCCGCCACCCGTCGGTGACGCGGACAAGCCGGCCCGGGCCATGATCTTCGACTCGGTCTACGACACCTACCGTGGCGTGGTCACCTATGTCCGGGTGATCGACGGGCACCTCTCCCCGCGTGAGCGCATCCAGATGATGTCGACGCGGGCGACCCACGAGCTCCTCGAGATCGGCGTGATCAGCCCGGAGCCGACCCCGTCGAAGGGACTCGGGGTCGGCGAGGTCGGCTACCTCATCACCGGGGTCAAGGACGTGCGGCAGTCGCGGGTCGGTGACACCGTCACCAACCAGTCGAAGCCGGCGTCCGAGGCCCTGGGCGGCTACCGCGACCCCAAGCCGATGGTGTTCTCGGGGCTGTACCCGATCGACGGGTCGGACTACCCGGACCTGCGCGACGCCCTCGACAAGCTCAAGCTCAACGACGCAGCGCTCGTCTACGAGCCGGAGACCTCGGCGGCGCTCGGCTTCGGGTTCCGGTGCGGCTTCCTCGGGATGCTGCACCTCGAGATCGTGCGCGAGCGGCTCGAGCGCGAGTTCGACCTCGACCTCATCTCGACCCTCCCGAACGTCGTCTACGAGGTCACGATGGACGACGGCAAGGAGCTCGAGGTGACCAACCCCAGCGAGTTCCCGTACGGCAAGGTGTCCTCGGTGAGCGAGCCGGTCGTGCGCGCCACGATCCTGGCGCCGAGCGAGTTCATCGGCGCGATCATGGAGCTCTGCCAGAACAAGCGCGGCAGCCTGCGCGGCATGGACTACCTGTCCGAGGAACGGGTCGAGATGCGCTACACCCTGCCGCTGGCCGAGATCGTCTTCGACTTCTTCGACCAGCTCAAGTCGCGCACCCGCGGCTATGCGTCGCTGGACTACGAGCCCGATGGCGACCAGGTGGCCGACCTGGTCAAGGTCGACATCCTCCTGCAGGGCGAGACCGTCGACGCGTTCAGCTCGATCGTGCACAAGGACAAGGCGTACTCCTACGGCGTCGCCATGGCCGGGAAGCTCAAGGAGCTCATCCCGCGCCAGCAGTTCGAGGTCCCGATCCAGGCCGCGATCGGTTCGCGCATCATCGCCCGCGAGAACATCCGGGCGATGCGCAAGGACGTGCTCGCCAAGTGCTACGGCGGAGACATCAGCCGCAAGCGCAAGCTGCTCGAGAAGCAGAAGGCCGGCAAGAAGCGGATGAAGAACATCGGCACCGTCGAGGTCCCACCGGAGGCCTTCATCGCCGCGCTGTCCTCCGACGCGGGCGGCACGGACAAGAAGAAGTAGGGCGCAGCGCGGGCCGAGTCGGTCGGCGCGAGCGTCACTCGCGCAGGTGGCCGCGCAGGTCCTCCACCTGGCCCTCGCTCCACCCCTGGTCCTGCAGCCAGCCGGCCGCGCCCCCGTGCTGCTCACGCAGGACGGTGAGGATGCGGGCCATGGTCTGCGGCTGGGGGACGTGGTGCTCCATCGGCTGGTCCCTGAGGGCCTCCTCGTACGCCGGCCGGGCCATCAGGCGGGCCACGACCCGCTCGATCCGCTCACCGGTGGCGACGTAGTCGGCGACGACGTCCTCGTCGGCGACCCCCGCCACCGACAGCGCGAGCCCGGTGACGGTGCCGGTGCGGTCCTTCCCGGCCGCACAGTGCACGATGGTCGCGCCCGTGCTGTGGGCAATCACTTCCAGAGCGGCGAGGACTGAGTCGGGACGATCGGCGAGGTAGCCCAGGTAGTGGCTGGCCCAGTGGTCGTCGTCCCGCTCCACCTTCGGGGGCACGCGCCCCTCGGCCTTCTTCGACCACGGCAGCACCAGCGCGTCCTCGGCGGACACGGCGTAGAGGTCGTCACGGAACAGCGAGTGGTGGTGATGGGTGACCAGCTCGCGGACCTGCAGCGGACCCGGGCCCTCGATCCGCAGCTCAACGTCGCTGCGAAGGTCGACGATGTCGCTCACCCCGACCGTGTCGACCAGCCGTTCGACGTCGCGCTCGCTCAGCTCCTGCAGGTTGTCCGAGCGCAGCAGCCGATGCTTGGCGATGCGGCTCCCGTCGGTGGTGGGCAGGCCGCCGACGTCGCGCATGTTGGCGACCCCGTCGAGGTCGATCCAGTCGGGAGGGCTCACCATCCCGACCCTATTGCGCGTCACTCGGGCCGATCCTCTGGCCCACGTCCTGCGCGTCGGCAGCGCCAGCCACCGCTGCGGCGACGACGAGGTCGCTGAGCCCGTTGCCGAGGTTCTGGCAGGTGATGCGACCGGTGGGCCGGGTGCCGCCACCCAGGAGCGCGCCGGTGGCGCCCCTTGGTTCGGGGTATGCCGCGGGGAGACCTCGCGCCTGCCGCACCGCTGCGAACTGGGCGAGGTGGTCGGCAACCAGGGTGCCCGAGGCTGCGAGGCCGGGGCCGACGGAGGACGCGTAGTCGAGGGGGAGCAGCAGCGCGTCTTCGCGCACCCACGCTGCGTCGAGCTCGACATCGGTGAGCCCGATCGGCAGGGCGGTGATGACGATGCCCGCGCCCCCAACCGCCTCGCGCGCCGAGCCGACAACCCGGACGCGGGTGTGCGGGACATGGCGGGCGGCCCAGGCCTGCAGCTCGTGACCCGCCTCGGCCCGGCGGGCGAAGACGACCACCTCGGTGCGGCCCAGGGCAGCCACCACCTGGAGGTGTGAGCGGGCCTGGACACCGGCTCCGGTGATGGCGACCGGTCCGTCGTCGGGTGCCAGCGCTGCGATGCACGCACCGGAGACGGCTGCCGTGCGCGCGGCGGTCAGCGCCTCGGCCGGCATGACGCACCGGGGCAGCCCGGTCGTGGCGTCGTTGACGACCATGAGCCCCGAAGCCGTCGGCAACGAGCGCCCGGCGTTGCTCGGGAAGATGCTGATCCACTTGCAGCCCAACAGGTCTCGTTCGGGCCACGCCGCGGGCATGGCGTTGGCGAACGAGCCGCCGGTGAGGTGCACCGCGGGCTTGGGTGGGACCTCTGCCCTGCCGTCCGCCAGTGCCCGGAGCGCCTCGCTGGCCAGCTCCACGCAGCGGGCTGGGTCGGGGAGCAGGCGCTGGACGTCGGCGTCGCTGAGGATGCGCATGGACGCGAAGGTACCCGTCGGCGAAGCACCGGTGCGGGCGGGGGAAAACAGCCCACACAAAGGTGAGAGCCTCGGAAAGTATGAGTTTCCGAGGCTCTCCGACCAGAACCGAAGTCCTGATCGACGCTCTCACCGAAGTGAGTGCGTAGGGCTATGTGTAGTCGAGGGCGGGTCACCCGGCAAGGGGTTCGCCGCCATTTCGCACGACTTTCTTCGCGGCTTCTGGCGCTTCTCGGCGTGTCGCGCTGGACACGCCGAGAAGCGGGCAGTCTCGGTCCATTTGGGTGAGATGCCGACGGCGGGAGAGGATCACGCCATGCCCAGCACCCTGCCCGATGGCGACCCGGCGCCTCCCGACGGGCGGCTTCCGCAGGGCGCGCTGGCCAGCCTCCCCGAGGAGCCGTTCGGCGTGTACGTGCACGTCCCGTTCTGCTCGGTGCGCTGCGGGTACTGCGACTTCAACACTTACACGCTGACCGAGCTGGGCGCCGACGGGGCTGGCGTCGCCACCTACGCGGACGCCGCGCTGCGTGAGCTCGACCTCGCCGCCACCGTGCTCGGACCCACGCCCCCGACGATTCAGACCGTCTTCGTGGGCGGCGGGACGCCGACCATGCTCGCCGCAGGCGACCTCGTGAGGATGCTGCGCGGCATACGCGACGTCCTTGGCCTGGCCGACGACGCAGAGGTGACCACCGAGGCCAACCCCGACTCGGTGACCCCTGAGGGCCTGCGGGCCCTCGCGGAGGGCGGGTTCACGCGCGTCTCGCTGGGCATGCAGTCGGCGGTCCCGCACGTGCTCCGGGTCCTCGAGCGCACGCACGACCCCGACAACGTCGGCCGGGCCGTCGTGGCGGCGCGCGCGGCCGGGCTCCAGGTGAGCCTCGACCTCATCTACGGCACTCCGGGTGAGTCGGAGCAGGACTGGCGGACCAGCCTCGACGCGGCGGTCTCACTCGCGCCCGACCACATCTCCGCCTACGCCCTCGTCGTCGAGGAGGGGACCAAGCTGGCCGCCCAGGTGCGGCGTGGCCAGGTCCCGGCGCCCGAGGACGACGACGAGGCGGCCAAGTACGAGCTCGCCGACGACGTGCTCGCCCGTGCCGGGTACGGCTGGTACGAGGTCAGCAACTGGGCGCTGCGCGAGGACGCGCGCTGCCGGCACAACGTCGGCTACTGGTCGGACGGGAACTGGTGGGGGGTCGGTCCCGGGGCGCACAGCCACGTGGGTGGGGTGCGTTGGTGGAACGTCAAGCACCCCAACGCGTATGCCGGCCGGCTCGCCTCGCGGGTGAGCCCGGCCCAGGGACGGGAGACGTTGACGGCGGACCAGCGCTACGACGAGCGCGTCCTGCTTGCGGTGCGGCTCGTGGATGGACTCCCGGTCGACGACCTCCGCGAGGAGGGCCGGCTGGCGGTGGCGGCACTCGTGGCCGACGGGCTCGTCGACGGGGCTGCGGCGGTGCGGTCGCGACGCGTGGTGCTCACCCGGCAGGGACGGCTGCTCGCGGACACGGTGGTGCTTCGGTTGCTCGGTCTGCGGTAGCGAGCCGGCCCGGCTCTGGTGAGGTGGAGGGTCAGCGGACGAAGCGGATGGTGAACGGCGGGTCGTACCACTCGCCCGAGTGCGCCTTCAGTGCGGCGATCGCGTGGATGACCACGGCCGCGACGACCACCAGCGGGTAGGTCAGCAGGCCGATCCCGACGAACATCAGCACCCCGCTGACGACCAGCCCGATCAGGGCGGTCAGCTGGACGTTGACGGCATTCGCCGCGTGGGCCCGGACGAACGGCCCGCGGTCCTTGCAGACGAGGTAGATGACCAGTGACGCGATGAAGCCCAGCGTTCCCGCGCTGACGACCATGGCGACACCAGAGATCGCGTGGGTCAGCATTCCCCAGGTCTTCTCGTCCTGCTGCGACATCGGTCGTGCCGACCCGGCGTAGCTCGGCTGCTGCTGTTGGTACTGCGGCTGTTGGTACTGCGGCTGCTCGGTCATGGTTCCTCCTGATGTGGCGTTGCACCCAGTCAAACGCATCCGCGGCGCCAAAATGCCCCCGCTCGGGGTCCCCGGCGCAGGGTTCAGGGCAGGGTCAGGACAAACCCTGAGGCCTTGGCGCCCCAGCCCGGCTCAGTGGCCAGGCTCAGTGGCCAGGCTCGGTCACGAAGTCGATGAGCTCCTCCACGCTGGCCAGCAACGTCGGCTCGAGGTCTGCATAGGTCCGCACCGTCCCGAGGATCCGCTTCCAGGCCCGCGCGACGTCCGCCTGGGACTCGTGCGGCCAGCCGAGCGCCGCGCAGATCCCGTGCTTCCACGACTGGCCGCGCGGCACCACCGGCCACGCCGACAGGCCGAGCCGCTGTGGTCGCACCCCCTGCCACACGTCGACGTAAGGGTGGCCCAGCACACGCACGTGGGCGGCATACGGCTTGAGGTTGCGAGCCCCTTCCACCACCCGGTGCTCCTTCGTGCCAGGCGCGAGGTGGTCCACGAGCACCCCCATCCGCCGCCCCGGCCCGGGGGCGAAGTCCCGGATGGCCGCCGACAGGTCGTCGACGCCGTCGAGCATCTCGACGACGACGCCCTCGACCCGAAGGTCGTCCCCCCAGACCTTCTCGACGAGCTCTGCGTCGTGGCGTCCCTCGACGAAGATCCGCGACCCACTCGCCACGCGCGCCCGGGCGCCCTCGACGACCCGCGACCCGCTCGCGGTGCGCGAGCCCGCTGCCCGGGCCTGCGCCAGCGCCGCGGAGGCCGCGGCGGTGGGGGGCGTCAGCACCACTGGTGCACCCTCGAGCAGGAACCCGGGACCGAGTGGGAAGCCCCTCGTGCGCCCGCGTCGGTCCTCGAGGTGGACGACCCGCATGCCACCGGCCTTCTCGACCCGGACCACGGCACCGCACCAGCCGGTGTCGACGTCCTCGACGACCAGGTCGAGCTCGGCGGCCACCTCGCGCGCGCGGCCACGCGGCGGGGTGCGCCAGTCCCCGGCGAGGACGTCGGCGCCATAGCGGTCGGTCACCCGCGAGAGGGTATGCCGGTCGGCCGCCACCGCGGCGGTGCCGCGCCGCGCGTGCCGCTCGCCGTGCGGGAACCACGTAGACTTGGCACTCGTACGGAGTGAGTGCCAGCCTGCAACCAGGCCCTGCCGAGGGAGGAAGGCCATGACCGATGAGCGTCGGCTCGCGGTCCTGCGCGCCATCGTGCAGGACTACGTCCAGACCTCCGAGCCCGTCGGGTCAAAGGCCCTGCTCGAACGCCACCACCTCGGCGTCTCGGCGGCCACGGTCCGCAACGACATGGCCGCGCTCGAGGAGGAGGGGCTGATCGCGGCGCCACACACCAGTGCCGGACGGGTGCCCACCGACGCCGGGTACCGCTTGTTCGTGGACCGGCTCAGCTCGGTCAAGCCGATGTCCGCGGCGGAGCGTGCCGCAATCGCCCAGTTCCTCGAGGGGGCCGTCGACCTCGACGACGTCGTGGACCGCACGGTGCGGCTGCTTGCCTCGCTGACCAGCCAGGTCGCGGTGATGCAGTACCCCTCGCTGACCCGTTCCGCGGTACGGCACATCGAGTTCGTCCCCATGGGCGGGGACCGGCTGATGATCGTCCTCATCGTCAACACCGGCCGGGTCGAGCAGCGCGTCATCGAGACGACCTTCGACCTCGCGAGCGCTGACGGCGAGGCCACCCTCGGCCTGGTCCGGGCGAAGGTCAACGCCAAGGCCGGCGGGAAGCGGCTCGTCGACGCCGCGGCCGAGCTCGCGTCCCTGCCCGAGGAGTTCGAGCCCGACGCGCGTGACCTCGTGCGCGACGTGGTCGGGTCCCTCGACGACGCCCTCGTGGAGGAGCGCGAGGAGCGGGTGGTGCTGGCCGGCACGTCGAACCTCGCGCGGGTGGGCACCGACTTCCCGCTGAGCATCCGCCCGGTGCTCGAGGCCCTCGAGCAGCACGTCGTCCTCCTCAAGCTGTTGAGCACCGCCGGGGAGGCCTCCGACATGGTCACCGTCCGGATCGGGCACGAGAACACCGTGACGGGGCTGCAGTCCACGTCCGTCGTCGCGACCGAGTACGGCACCGGCCGTGAGCTCGTGGCCGGGCTCGGCGTGCTCGGGCCCACCCGCATGGACTACCCGACGACGATGGCGTCCGTGCGCGCGGTCGCCACCTACGTGTCCAGGATCCTCGCGCAGTGACCGGCACCACCGCCGGCCACCAGCCGATCGTCAACCACCGCAAGGAAGCTCGTTGAACGACTACTACCAGGACCTCGGCGTCTCCCGGGACGCCACCGCCGAGGAGATCAAGCGGGCCTACCGCAAGAAGGCCCGCACCCTGCACCCCGACGTCAACCCCAGCCCGGAGGCCGAGGAGCAGTTCAAGCGCGTCTCGCAGGCCTACGACGTGCTCGCCGACGGCGAGAAGCGCCGCGCCTACGACATGGGGGCAGACCCCTACGCCGGTGGTGCTGCAGGCTTCGGCCAGGGCTTCTCGTTCAGCGACATCATGGACGCGTTCTTCGGGGCCGGTGCCACCGCCTCCACCCGTGGCCCGCGCGCGCGGCAGCGACGCGGCCAGGACGCCCTGGTGCGTCTGGACGTGGACCTCGCCGACGCCGTGTTCGGCGCCCAGAAGGACCTCACCATCGAGACGGCCGTGGTGTGCTCGACCTGCCACGGTGACGGCGCCCAGCCCGGCACGTCCCGGCGCACCTGTGACGTGTGCGGCGGCCGCGGAGAGGTCCAGACCGTGCAGCG
>DASUKI010000298.1:0-4431 GCA_036278855.1 Pedococcus sp. | reverse complement strand
AGAGGAGTCCCACGCCGTCGTCGGTGCAGTGGGTGGTGGGCAGGGCACCCTGTGCGACCGCACGGTGCACGGTCGGCCGACGTCTCTCCTCGCTGTCGTAGTGCACCCCGTTGCCGTACGGCAGCAGCCCCAACCCGTCGGTGACCACTCGCAGCTCGGGGCCGAAGGAGTCGGTGGTCCCACCGGCATACCAGCAGATCGACCCGGCGGAGACGCCGGCGAGCACCACCCCCGCCTCCCACACGCGGGGGAAGACCGCGTCCAGGCCGTGGACCCGCCACACGGCGAGCAGGTTGGCGACCGAGCCGCCGTTGACCCAGACCACGTCCTGCTCGAGGAGGTGACCCTCCACGTCCTCGATGTTGGGCATCGGGAACAGGTGCAGGTGGCTGAGCTCGAAACCGGCGACGCGGCCGGCCTCGGACAGCTCGGCGGCCATCCACCGCGGGTCACCACTGGCCGTGCCCAGCACCGTCACGCGGGGGCTGCGGCCGCTGACTCCCGACAGCTCGACTGCGTGGTGGACGAGCGCGCCGAACTCGAACCGGCTGCGTTGGGCGGGGCGGTAGCCGCCAGAGGTGGCGAGGATGGTCGGTTGGTCGGCCGGCATGCCGAGGACTCTAGGGCGTCGTGTCGATGACGAGGTCGGCGCGGAAGCGGGTGCCGTCCGCGGCGTAGAGCTGGCGCTCCTGTGCCGCCCAGCGGTCCCAGAAGTCGGCGAACCCCGGGTCCCTGGCGATGCCACGCGCGTACCGCACGGCCAGGTCTGCCTCGACCCACACCAGGGCGGACAGCGCGCGCCCTGCGGGCAGCGCCCCGCTCCCGCAGCCCTCCACGACGACCACCTCCGCGGGTGGCACCTGCACCCACTCGTCGTATGCCGCCGTGCCCCAGTCCCAGCGCCGGTAGCGGGCCGGGCGACCCGCCTGCAACGGCTCGACCACCCACTCCTGGAGGCGCAGGGTGCCCCCACGCAGGCCGTCCCAGCCGGGATAGAGGTCGTCCATGTGGACGGTCGGCGCCGACAACGCGGCAGCCAGCTCTGCGGCGAAGGTGGTCTTGCCCGCGCCGCTCGGTCCGTCGATGGCAACGAGATGCGTTGTCCCGCAACGCGGCTCGCTGGCGTCGACAAGGGCGACGACCCTGGCGAGGTCGTCCGCACTCCGGCCGCGACGCATGCTCGGAACCCTATGTGGTTACCCTGCCCGCGTGAGTGTCGCCACCCGGGTCATCCCGTGCCTCGACGTGGACGCCGGCCGCGTGGTCAAGGGCGTCAACTTCGAGAACCTGCGCGACGCCGGTGACCCGGTCGAGCTGGCCCGCCTGTACGGCCGGCAGGGGGCCGACGAACTCACCTTCCTCGACGTGACGGCGAGCAGCGGCAACCGGGAGACGACCTACGACGTGGTGCGCCGCACCGCCGAGGAGGTGTTCATCCCCTTGACGGTCGGCGGGGGAGTGCGAACCGTCGACGACGTGGACCGGCTGCTGCGGGCCGGGGCCGACAAGGTGGGGGTCAACACCGCCGCGATCGTCCGCCCCGAGCTGATCAGCGAGGTCGCCGAGCGGTTCGGTGCGCAGGTGCTGGTGCTGTCCGCGGACGTCCGGCGTCGCCGGGACGAGTCCGGTTCGCCCACAGGCGGTTTCGAGGTGACCACCCACGGGGGCCGCACGGGCACGGGCCTCGACGCGGTGGAGTGGTGCGCCCGCGCGGAGGAGCTGGGCGCCGGCGAGATCCTGCTCAACTCGATGGACGCCGACGGCACCAAGCAGGGCTTCGACCTCGAGCTCATCGAGCTGGTGCGTCACGAGGTGGGGATCCCGCTCGTCGCCAGCGGTGGCGCGGGGGAGGCCGCCCACTTCGCCCCCGCGGTGCGGGCCGGCGCGGACGCGGTGCTGGCTGCGAGCGTCTTCCACTTCGGCGAGCTCACCATCGCCCAGGTCAAGGCGGCCATGCGCGCCGAGGGCGTCACCGTCCGCTGACCCCCCAGCCCGGCCTCGAGTGGCCACGACACGCTGAAGACGCTGGGCCGGCATCAGCGCGTCGTGGCCACTCGACTGGGACAAGGACGCGAGGTCATCCTGCGGAGGACCGGCACGCAGGCTTCGATCAGGTGAGGCCGAGCTCCGCCGACCAGAGCGCGGCGACGGCGTCGTCACTGCCGACGGCCTCGACATCAGCGACCCGACGGCGGCCGGAGGCGACCAGCACGAGCTCCGACGGCGCGCCACGCAGGATGACGGTCCCGTGCCCGGTGCCGGAGCGGACGTCGGCCGTGCGTCCGCCGGGGGTCTCGAGGACCACCCCGACCGGGCTGCGACGGAAGTGCAGCTTGCCGGCGCGACGCAGCGACTTCCACAGCGCCGCCGACAGGTGGTCGGAGACCTCCCGCCGCGGGCCGACCTGCTCATCGCCGCGCAGCACGTCCTCGTGGTGGATGAACAGCTCGAGCAGGTTCACCGCGTTGTCGACGGAGGCGACCCGCGCGGGTGACCACGGCGGAGGCCCCCCGCGCACGAGGTCGACGAGCTCGGGCCACGGCCGCGCGGCATACCGACGCATGCCGTGCTCGGTCAGCGAGGCGAGCGGCGGCAGCCAGATGCCGGGCGCGAGGTCCGGCCGGCGCTCGCGGACCAGCAGGTGGGCAGCGAGGTCGCGCGTGGTCCACGGCGAGCACAGCGTCGGGGCGTCGGGTCCGGTGGCGGTGAAGGTGTCGCACAGTGCCGCGCGCTCCTGGCCCGCGAGATGGCTCATGGCCTCATCATGCCTGCCGCCGTGAGAGGGTTGGTCCTCGCCCTCCACCCACCTGCGAGTCGCCTCCGGAGCCCTCCCCGTGTCCACGAACGCCGCCCCTTCGATGCGCCGTGGGCTGGGCGTCCTCTGGGTCGGGATCCGCCGCGAGCCGCGCTGGTTCGCCCTGGCGGTGGCGGGCAGCGCGCTCTACGGCGTGATGACCGTGCTGACGGCGTGGGCCATCGGCAAGGTCACCCGCGAGCAGATCCAGCCGGCCGTGACGGCCGGCCATGCGACCACGGCGCAGGTCCTGAGCGTGTTCGGGTGGCTCGCCGGGGTTGTCGTCGTCAACATCGTGGGCGTCGTCGCCCGACGGATCGCCGCCGGCTACACGATGTACAACGTGGCGGCCGGGTTCCGCCGGGAGGTGACGCGCCAGTACCTTCGGCTGCCACTGTCGTGGCACCACCGCCACCCGTCCGGGCAGCTGCTGTCCAATGCGAACGCCGACGTCGAGGCCACCTGGAACGTCTTCGCCCCGCTGCCGATGGCGCTCGGGGTGGTCATCATGCTGGTCGCCGGGATCGTCCAGATGGTCCTGGTGTCCCCGGTGATGGCGCTGATCGGGGTCACGGTGTTCCCCGCCCTGTTCCTCGCCAACGCCGTGTTCCAGCGCAAGATGTCGCCGCGCGTCTCGCGCGCCCAACAGCTGCGGGCCGAGGTGAGCGAGGTCGCGCACGAGAGCTTCGAGGCCGGGCTGGTCGTCAAGGCGATGGGCCGGGAGGAGCAGGAGGCCGCCCGGTTCGAGGAGGTCACCCGCCGGCTGCAGACCGCCAACGTCGCGGTCGGCCGCACCCGTGGGACGTTCGACCCGGTCATCGAGGCCATCCCCACGCTCGGCACGCTCGCGGTGCTGGCCGTCGGCGCGCAACAGGTGGCCGCCGGCTCCATGACGCCTGCCGACGTGGTGCAGGTCGCCTACCTCATCTCGGTGCTCGCCTTCCCGGTGCGCGCGCTCGGGTGGGTGCTCGGGGAGCTGCCCCGCAGCGTGGTCGGCTGGGACCGGGTGGACGCCGTCCTGCAGGCGCGCGGCCAGCTCGACTTCGGCGAGCGGTCCCTGCCCGGGCGGGCCGCGTCCACGTCGGCCCTCGACGCGGTGGACTACTCCTACGACATCGTGCGCGAGGACGGCACGCCCGACCGGTTCCAGGCGATCCACGCCGTCACCCTCGAGGTGCCCTCCGGGGCGACCGTCGCCCTGGTCGGCCCGACCGGCTCGGGCAAGACCACGCTCACCAACCTGACCCTGCGGCTCGTCGACCCCGACCGTGGCACGGTCACCCTCGACGGCCTGGACCTGCGCGAGGTGGGCCGTGGTGGCGTGTCCGCTGTCGCAGCGCTGGTTCCGCAGCAGACGTTCATGTTCGACGACACCGTCAGGGGCAACGTCACCCTCGGTGCCGACTACGGCGACGACACGGTGTGGCAGGCCCTCGAGGTGGCGCAGGCCAGGCACTTCGTCGCCGAGCTGCCCCAGGGGCTGGACACGCGCGTCGGTGAGCGAGGCGCGTCGCTGTCCGGCGGCCAGCGCCAGCGAGTCGCGTTGGCACGTGCCATCATCCGCGAACCGCGCCTGCTCGTCCTCGACGACGCCACGAGCGCCGTGGACCCGTCGGTCGAGCAGGCCATCCTCGCGG
>DASUKI010000297.1:0-8651 GCA_036278855.1 Pedococcus sp. | reverse complement strand
GGCGCCGACGACGATGGTCTACCTGACCGCCCTGCTGCCCGTTGCACAAGGGGTGGCTGCCCTGGCCGCACTCCGGGCGGCTGCCGCCGACCGGGACCCAGGGGACACGCGCACAGCTGACCAGATCTGTGCCGACGTGCTGGTCGAGCGGGTGACCGGGCAGTCCAAGGCCCAGGCGGTCCCGATCGAGGTCCAGCTCGTGATGCCCGTGGACGACCTGTTCGCTGATGGGCCTCCTGGCGCGGGCGGTGCTGCACCCCGCTCGCAGGGCCCGTCGCCAACCTCGGGCGACCAGACGGTCCCGCAGACGGGCGCCGGACCGAGTGTCGTCGAGGAGCCAGCAGTGCTCGGCGGCCACGTGGTTCCCAGCGCCTTCGCTCGAGCGGTGCTTGAGCGGTGCGTCGACGCGGGCGCCAGCGTGTGGCTGAGGCGACTGTTCACGAGTCCGGATGGTGCTGACCTGGTCGCGCTGGACTCGCGCAGGCGCGAGTTCAGCGGGATGTTGCGGCGGTTCGTCGAGCTGCGTGACCAGACCTGCCGGACGCCGTGGTGTGACGCGCCGATCCGGCACATCGACCACGTGATCCAGTCTCGCAACGGCGGGGACACGACGGTGGGCAACGGACGCGGCACCTGCGCCGCCTGCAACTACGCCCGTGAGGCCCCCGGGTGGTCGGCCGAGGTGCTCCACGAGGGGCCACAGTGGAGTGGGGCGCGCGCGGCGGGCAAGGAGCCGGCCGCCTTCGAACAACCGGCCGGACTCGGACCACCGCACACCGTCCGACTGACCACACCCACAGGCCACGCCTACGACTCCACCGCACCGCCGATCCTGCCCGGTCGTGTCCGTGCGCGCGTCGACGAGCTCTGGCCAGTCGCCAGTCCACTCGAGCTCATCTTCGAAGAATGGACCCACGCCGCCTGATTTGGCCGGGCGCTTGTCACTTGGCGCTGGTGACCAGCCGCTCCACGCCGTCGAGAATGGTCCGCAACCCGAACTCGAGCTCGGTCGCGAAGAAGTCGTCGTCCTCGTCGGGGGCCATCGCCTCGCTCGCACCACCGAGCAGCAGCGGGAAGCGGGCCGGGTCGGCGAGCGAGTAGAGGTTCTCTGGGTAGCTGTCCGTCCCGTCCTGGGTGTCGCCGCCGGTGGACAGGAAGCCCAGCTGCAGAGACTGCCGGATGTGCTGCTGGACGAAACCGTCGATCAGCAGCAGCGAGGAGAACCGTTGCTGTGCAGTCAGGTTGGTGTGCTGGAAGGCCTGTAGCCCACACTCGGTCCACCCGGCGGTGTTGGGCGTCGCAGGCGGTTCCCTGAGCGGAACCGTGACGCTCCACGGGTGGTCCAGCCGGCGCGCCGCGATGGCGCGGGCCCAGCGCTCCAGGCGTCCCCGCCACGCGCCGCGGGCGGTGACCGACATGTCGGGTGGGCCGTACGCCACGTCGAGCATCACGGCATACAGGTCGTCCTTTGAGTCGACGTACCGGTACAGCGACATCGTCGTCACCCCCAGTGCCTGCGCCACCGCCTTCATCGACACGCCGTCGAGACCCTCCAGGTCCGCGACGCCCACCGCGGCCGTCCCGATCTGCTGGATGGTCAGGCCCGGTTTGGGGCCTCGTCGCCCCGCGCGCTCGACTCCCCACATGAGCTGCAGGTAGCGGGCAGTGGTGGGTTGGTCCGTGGTCACGGCACCAGTCTGGACTAAATGCTTGCCAGATACACACTTACTCGTCTATCTTTCCGTGTGTCAGATAAACACTATGTTACATACACAGAAAGGTCGACCATGACCGACCACCGTGCGGGACGCCGCGAGTGGACCGCCCTCGCCGTGCTCTGCCTGCCACTGCTCGTCGCATCGATGGACGTCTCGGTGCTGTTCTTCGCCGTCCCCTTCATCGCCCGCGACCTCGACCCGAGCGCCACCCAGATGCTCTGGATCTTCGACATCTACGGCTTCGTCCTGGCCGGTCTGCTCCTGACGATGGGCTCGATCGGGGACCGGATCGGTCGCCGTCGGCTGCTCCTGCTCGGCGCCGCGACCTTCTCGGCTGCCTCGGTCGTCGCGGCCTACAGCACCAGTGCAGCCATGCTCGTCGGCGCTCGCGCCCTCCTCGGGGTGGGTGGCGCCACCCTGATGCCGAGCACCCTGGCGCTGATCCGCAACCTGTTCCCCGACGAGCGTGACCGCGGCAGGGCGATCGCCGTGTGGAGTGCCGTGATGTCCAGTGGGGTCGGGCTGGGGCCGGTCCTCGGAGGGATGCTGTTGGAGAACTTCTGGTGGGGGTCGGTGTTCCTCATCAACGTGCCGGTCATGGCGACGTTGCTCGTCGTCGGTCCGTTCCTGCTCCCGGAGTTCCGGGCCACCGAGCGCCGCCCCTTCGACCTGCCGAGCGCAGTGCTCTCGCTGGCCGCTGTGCTTCCGTTCATCTACGCCATCAAGTCCACCGCCACCGACGGCTGGTCGGCGCTCGCCACTGCGCTCGGTGTGGCCGGCATCGTCCTCGGCGCCGTCTTCGTCCACCGCCAGCGCACCATCGCGCACCCGATGGTGGACCCAGCCCTGTTCCGGGACCGCAGGGTCGGCGGCGCGGTCGCGGTCAACGTCATCGGGATGTTCGGGGTCATGGGCAACGCGATCGTCATGACGCAGTACCTCCAGTCCGTCCTGGGGATGAGCCCGTTGCGGTCAGCCCTGTGGGGACTCCTGCCGTCGGTGGCTGTCGGCGGGGCAGCGCCGCTGGCCGCCAGCCTGTCGGCGAAGCTGGGTCGAGCCCGGGTGATGGCAGGCGGGTTCGCCGTCGCCGCAACGGGTTTCGTGGTCGTCGCCACGGTCGACGCGAGCAGTCCGCTTGCGGTCGTCCTCGTCGGGGCGGGGGTCGTCGCCTGCGGCACGGTGGCGGTCCTGACCCTCGTCACCGACTACGTCCTCGGGGTCGCCCCGCCCGAGCGTGCTGGCGCCGTCTCGGGCCTGTTCGAGACGACGAGCGAGTTCGGCGGGGCACTCGGCATCGCCGTCCTGGGCAGTGTCCTGGCCGCCGGGTACCGCACCCGCATCGACGCGCTGCTCCCGGGCGGGCTGTCCACCGCCGCCCACCACACCGCCCACGACAGCCTGGCCGGCGCCATCGTCGCGGCCACGCAGGCGCCGGCGCAGGGAGGTGGCGCGATCCTGGAAGCCGGCCGCGCGGCATACCTCTCCGGCATGCGGACGACGGAGGTCGTGGCCGCCGCGACGATGCTCGCCATGGCCGTGCTCACCGGCTACCTCCTGCGGGGCGGCGACCCCACGCCGGCCGTGCAACCCGAGAAGGAGCTTGACCCTCACGTGGCGTGAGGCGCCACAGTGGTTGCCATGACCGAAACCACGCAGGGAACCCTGCTCACCGTGGGCCAGGTGGCCGAGCGGCTCGACGTGACGGTGCGCACGCTGCACCACTACGACGAGATCGGGCTGGTCGTGCCGAGCGAGCGCTCGCACGCGGGCTACCGGCTCTACACGGGGGACGACCTCACGCGCCTGCAGCACGTCGTGGTCTACCGGCGGCTCGGGTTCGCCCTCGAGGAGATCGCTCTCCTGCTGGACGAGCCCGAGTCCGTCGAGCAGCACCTGCGCCGCCAACGCGCAGCGGTCACACGCCGGCTGGACGAGCTGCGTGAACTGGTCACGGCCATCGACCGGGCACTGGACAAGGAGGGGTCAGGGATGAAGCTGACCAGGGAAGAGCAGAAGGAGCTGTTCGGCGACGGCTTCTCCGACGAGTACGCCGCCGAGGCGCAGGAGCGCTGGGGCGAGACCGACGCGTGGAAGCAGTCGCAGCGCCGGACGAGCCAGTACTCCAAGGAGGACTGGGTGGAGGTCAGGGCCGAGATGGATGCGGTGAACGCGGCCTTCGTCGACGCGAAGCGGGCCGGCCTGGCGCCGGACTCGACACCCGCGATGGACGCTGCCGAGGCGCACCGACGCCACATCCACGACCGGTTCTACGACGTGTCGTACGACTTCCACCGCGGGCTTGCCGACCTGTACGTCGCCGACCCGCGGTTCACGAAGACCTACGAGGACCAGGAGCCGGGGCTGGCGCAGTACGTGCGGGACGCGATCCACGCGAACGCGGACCGGACCGAGCCGTAGCGTCGGGCGAGTGAAGCGCGGACCGCCGCGGCGGCTGACCTGTGTCTACGCTCGGACGGTGACCCACCGCCCGCCGGCCCTGCACGCCCTGGTGTGGCCGCGGCACACCCCGCGTCTGGTGCTGCGCCCGGTGACCCTCGGGGACGTCGATGCGATCCTCGCCTATCGCTCGCTCACCGAGGTGGGCGAGTTCACCAGCCGTGGCCCGATGAGCCGGGCCGAGGTCGAGGAGCGCGTCGAGCTCCTGCGCGAGAGCGCCACGGCAGGCGCCCCGCAACCGCGGCTGGGACTGGTGGTCGAGCACGACGGGGCGGTGGTCGGTGACTGCTCGGTCCGCCTCGAGTCCGACGACAACGGGATGTGGCGGGCCAGTGTCGCGTACGCGATCGGACCAGGCGAGCAGGGTCGCGGCTATGCGACCGAGGTGGTGCGCGACCTCTTGGTCATCTGCTTCGGGCACCTGCACCTGGCCCTCGTGGAGGCGGACGTGTTCGTGCCCCACGTCGCGTCCCAGCGGGTCCTCGAGAAGGCGGGCCTGCGCCGGGTGGCGCACACGCCAGCGGGCAGCGAGGGTGGGGGGCGT
The DNA here is from genome assembly GCA_036278855.1 of Pedococcus sp. Taxonomy (GTDB): domain Bacteria; phylum Actinomycetota; class Actinomycetes; order Actinomycetales; family Dermatophilaceae; genus Pedococcus. The sequence goes on along the minus strand of DASUKI010000297.1, from coordinate 3,932 downwards.
CCCCGGCTCGACGACTTCGTGTATGCCGTGACCGCGGCAGAGTGGGCGGCGCACCACCGCTGAGGGCGAACGCGCACACCCGTTTGTGCCCAGGTCGAGCGGGTAGTGCCATGTCAGGCCCAAGGAGGAGTCCGCATGAGCACCTCGAATGACCGACATGTCCCGCACGACGTCGGCCGGGACGACACCGACCGCGAGGACACGATCCGCGACGACAGCTACCGCGACGACAGCTACCGGGACGACACCGCCCGGCACGAGCGACCCGTCGCCGACGGCACCGCAGCCGCGGCGCGTCCGCGCGTGGGCATCCAGTGGGGGTCGGCGTTCCTCGGCTGGCTGGCGGCGATGGGCCTGGCCGTCCTCCTGACCGCCATCGCCGCGGCAGTTGGCGCCGCGGTGGGCGTGTCCTCCGGCACCACCAGCATCGAGCAGGCCACCCAGAAGGCGCAGGACAATCCCACGGTGGGAATCGCCGGCGGGATCGTGCTGGTCGTGATCCTGTTCGTCTCCTACTTCTGCGGTGGGTACGTCGCCGGCAGGATGGCCCGCTTCAGTGGCACCAAGCAGGGCCTTGCCGTGTGGATCTGGGCGATCGTGATCGGCATCATCGTGGCGATCCTCGCGGCGGTGGCCGGGTCGAAGTACGACGTGCTGAGCTCGCTCAACAGCTTCCCGCGGCTACCGGTGAAGCAGGGTGACCTCACGACGGGCGGCGTGATCGCACTCGTCGTGCTGCTGGTGGTGAGCCTCCTCGGCGCGCTCGCGGGCGGCCGGGCGGGCATGCACTACCACCGGCGCCTCGAACGCGAGCTGTACTGACGCCGGGGCCGGGGTTCTCGGTCGGCGCGTCACCGGGTCGTTCAGCAGCGAGCGATCCGGTGGCGCGTCCTCACACCAGCTCGGCCCCATGCTCGTCGAGCAGCTCGCGCAGCACGGAGCGGTGGCAGCGCGCCTCGTCCTCGCAGTAGCAGCCGACCGACAGGTCGGTGTGGTGGGACATGGCGGCCAGCAGGCCCAGGGCGTGCCGCGCCTCCGGGCTGGCCATCTCCTTGCGGAACAGCCGCACGAACGCCGCCCACTCCTTGTCCGTGTTCGCGGCCAGGGCCTGCTTGACGAGCGCCGAGCTGGGGGAGAGCTCGGGATACCACACGTCGTAGAAGTCGCGGCTGGCGAACTCCTCCTTGCGAACGCCCCTGGGTGGGTGTCGCACCGTCCCGATGCGCAGACCCTCGCCGGGGTGCCGAGGGGTGCCGAGCCGGACGACGCGCAGTGCCATACCGGCATCGTGCCACGGGGGTACCACGACCATCGCCCAGCGCGCGTGAGGGTGACCACCACCACGAGGTATGCCGTGCGGCCGGCTCGGCCACGCGGCATACCGACGTCTGTGGCCGGCTGTGTCGGCCTGCTGGCCTAGGCTCGCCCCGTGACCGACGGACTGTTCATCGCCTTCGAGGGCGGCGACGGCGCCGGCAAGTCCACCCAAGTCACCCTGCTGCGCGATGCCCTCGAGGCGGCGGGACGCACGGTCACGGTGACCAGGCAGCCGGGCGGCACCGAGCTCGGCCAGCAGATCCGCGACCTCGTGCTGCACGGCGACCACGTCGCCCCACGGGCGGAGGCGCTGTTGTTCGCCGCGGACAAGGCCCACCACGTCGAGGAGCTCATCCGCCCGGCGCTGCGACGCGGCGACGTGGTGGTCACCGACCGCTACACGGACTCCTCGGTCGCCTACCAGGGTGCTGGACGCGACCTCGGCGCGCAGGAGATCCACGACCTCAACATGTGGGCGGTGGACGGGCTGGTCCCCGACCTCACGGTCATCGTCGACATCAGCGCGCAGGAGGGCCGGCGTCGGCGCGGCGCGGTGCACGACCGCCTCGAGTCGGAGGAGGACGCGTTCCACGAGTCGATCCGCGCCCACTACCTGGCCATGGCGCAGGGCAACCCCGAGCGTTACCTCGTGGTCGACGGCACTCGCCCTCCCGAGGACCTGCACCACCAAGTCGTCTCGCGCCTGTCGGCGATGGGGGTGCTGCCATGACGGTCTGGCGTGACCTCGTCGGGCAGGACTCGGCCGTCGCCACCCTGCAGCGCGCGGTCACCGAGCCCGGAGCCATGACCCACGCCTGGGTCCTCACCGGGCCACCGGGCTCCGGACGCTCTGTGGCCGCCCGGGCCTTCGCGGCGGCGCTGGAGTGCCCCAAGCACGGCTGTGGCGAGTGCCGCGAGTGCCGCACCGCCATCGAGGGCAGCCACGCAGACGTCGACGTCGTCGCCACCGAGGGCCTGTCCATCAAGGTCGAGCAGGCCCGCGAGCTGGCCCAGCTGGCGGCGCTGCGCCCCTCGGTGGGGCCGTGGCGGGTCATCGTCGTCGAAGACGCCGACCGGCTGACGGAGCGCGCGGCCGACGCGCTGCTCAAGGCCGTCGAGGAGCCCGCGCCGCGCACCGTGTGGGTGCTGTGCGCGCCCTCGCTGGAGGACGTCGTCATCACCATCCGGTCCCGGTCGCGGCACGTGCGGCTGCGGACGCCTCCCGTGGAGGCGGTGGCAGAGCTGCTGCACCGCCGTGACGGCGTCGAGCTGCCCATGGCGATGTATGCCGCGCGCGCCGCCCAGAGCCACGTCGGCCTCGCGCGGCGGCTGGCCAGGGACGAGGACGCCCGCATCCGCCGCCGTGACGTCACCGCTCTGGCAGCCAAGGTCCGCGGGGTGGGCGACGCCCTGGGTGCTGCGGCCGACCTCGCCGCGATTGCCGAGGAGGAGTCCGGCGCCGCCTCGGCCGAGCGCGACGCCGCCGAACGGCAGCGCCTGATGGAGCTGCTCGGGGTGGACCCGGCCGCTCGCACGCAGCCACCCCACGTCCGCAGCCAGCTCGCCGGCCTGGAGAAGGAGCAGAAGGCCCGGGCGACCCGGCACTCGCGTGACGTGCTCGACCGCTCGCTCGTCGACCTGCTGTCGGTCTACCGCGACGCGCTCGTCCTGCACAGCGGCGCCCAGCTCGGGCTGGTCAACCAGGACAGCCTGCCGCTCGTGCAGCAGGTGGCCCGGGCCATGTCGCCGGAGCAGCTGCTCGTCGCGATCGAGGCGATCGCGACGGCGCGCGAGCGGATCGGGCTCAACGTCGCGCCGCTGCTGGCGCTGGAGTCGATGGCCCTCTCGCTGCGCCTGCCGGCGTGAGACGGGCGGGGCTCGATGCGGCTGCTCGCGGGTTCGCGGGATAGCGTCGTGAGCATGACTGTTGGCAGGCGGGCCCTCGTCGCCGCCACGACGGCCATGGTGGTGGCGCTGTCCGGGTGCAGCCTGGGCGCCGGTCGGCAGGCTGGCGAGTCGACGTCGGGAGGCACCTCGTCTGCCGCCACCCTCACGCCACCACCGGGCTCCGAGGCCCTGGCGAAGTTCTATGCCCAGCGCCTCAGCTGGAAGGGCTGCGGGGTGGGTCAGTGCGCGGACCTGACCGTGCCACTCGACTACGCGAAGCCCGACGGCGACACCATCACGGTCCGGGTGCTGCGCATGAAGGCCACCAAGAAGGGCAAGCGCATCGGCTCGCTCGTGGTCAACCCCGGAGGGCCGGGCGGGTCCGGGGTGGACTACGCCCGCTACGCCGACTTCATCGTCGGCAAGCCGGTCCGGCAGCGCTTCGACATCGTCGGCTTCGACCCGCGAGGTGTGGCGCGTTCCGAGCCCGTGGACTGCCTGCCCGATGCCGGTATGGACGACTTCCTGGCCCAGGACCCGACTCCGGACGACGCCGCCGAGGAGCAGGCCTTCGCGGCGAACAACAAGGCCTTCGCGCGGGGCTGCCAGCAGCGCACCGGGCCGCTGCTGGGCCACATCAGCACGGAGGACGCCGCCAAGGACATGGACATCCTTCGGGCGGCGCTCGGGGAGGCGAAGCTCAACTACCTCGGCAAGTCCTACGGCAC
>DASUKI010000296.1:0-20589 GCA_036278855.1 Pedococcus sp. | reverse complement strand
CTGTTCGAGGGCGCCTCGGCCGGGTCGCTGGAGAACGCGATCGTGGTGGTGGCGGCGGTCAAGATCGTCATCTCGTTCACCTGGATGATCGTGATCTCGCTCCAGCCCACGATGGGCGTGGCCTGGCACCGGTTCCTGGCGTTCTTCAACATCTGGTTCAAGCGGCACGCCGACGGGCGTACCTCCCTGGCCGAGCTGCAGCCGATCACCGTGGGCGGGCAGGTGCTGGACTTCGAGAACGTCGAGGACCTCGATGAGGACGCCGCGCTCGGGGTGGGCAAGGTGCAGGACTTCACCTGGAAGGGCCTGTTGGACTTCACCACCTGCACCGAGTGCGGCCGCTGCCAGTCGCAGTGCCCGGCGTGGAACACCGACAAGCCGCTGTCCCCGAAGCTGCTGGTGATGGCGCTGCGCGACCACGCGCACGCCAAGGCGCCGTGGCTGCTGGCCACCGAGTCCGAACGTGAGGCCCTCGGCGAGTCCGCGGCGAAGCTCCAGGAGGTGCCGCTGGTCGGCGACACCGGGTATGCCGTGCAGTCCGGGAACGGCGCGCTCGGCACCCACGGCGTCAGCGGGACCGGTCCGCGGACCGGTGCGTTGGGTGCCTACAACCCGCACGGGCCGGATGCGGTGATCGACGCCGACGTGCTGTGGTCGTGCACCACGTGCGGTGCGTGTGTGGAGCAGTGCCCGGTCGACATCGAGCACGTCGACGCGATCGTGGACATGCGCCGCTACCAGAACCTCATCGAGTCCGCGTTCCCCTCCGAGCTCGGCGGGCTGTTCAAGAACATGGAGAACAAGGGCAACCCGTGGGGCATGGCCGCCCGCGCCCGCCTGGACTGGGCCAAGGACCTGCCCTTCGAGGTGAAGATCCTCGGTCAGGACGTCGAGTCCGCGGACGACGTCGACTACCTGTTCTGGGTCGGCTGCGCCGGCGCCTACGAGGACCGGGCCAAGAAGACCACCCGGGCCGTGGCCGAGCTGCTCGACCAGGCCGGCGTCAGCTTCGCGATCCTCGGCGACGGCGAGACCTGCACCGGTGACTCGGCCCGCCGCGCCGGCAACGAGTTCCTCTACCAGATGCTCGCCGCCCAGAACGTCCAGACGCTCAACGAGGTCGGCGCCACCAAGATCGTGGTCACCTGCGCGCACTGCTTCAACACCATCAAGAACGAGTACCCCCAGCTCGGCGGCCGGTACGAGGTGGTCCACCACACCCAGCTGCTCAACCGCCTCGTCCGGGACAAGAAGCTGGTCCCGGTCACCCGGCCCGCCGCGGTCCCCGGCAAGTCGTCCAACAAGGACGTCGCCTCCACCGCCAAGACGGTCACCTACCACGATCCCTGCTACCTCGGGCGCCACAACGGCGTCTACTCACCCCCACGCGAGCTCATCGGCGCCCTGCCCGGCGTGCAGTACCGCGAGATGGAGCGCTCCAAGGAGAAGTCGTTCTGCTGCGGCGCCGGCGGTGCACGCATGTGGATGGAGGAGAAGCTCGGCACCCGCATCAACACCAACCGCACCGAGGAGGCCCTCGACACCGGCGCCGAGCGGATCGCGATCGGCTGCCCCTTCTGCCGGGTCATGCTCTCCGACGGCCTCACCGCCGCCCAAGCCGACGGCCGCGGCGAAGAGGTCGAGGTCGTCGACGTCGCCCAGATGCTGCTCGCCGCGGTCAAGCGCGGCGACGGCGGCCCGCCGGTCGACACGGAGGCCCGCGAGCCGCAGCCCGACCCCGACCCGGAGCCGCAACCCGTCGGCTGAGGCGAGGCGGCCCCGCGGAGGCGCCGACGCGGCATACCCCTTTGCTTTGCGCAGCCGTCCACCTCAGCACAGATTGGTGAATGGTGGACACGTTCTACCCTGTCCGCCGTCACCGAACCTTTGCTAGCAAAGGTTGCTGCAGCGGGGTCGAGGGTCAGGCGACCTCGGCCATCAGCGCCGCCAGCCTGGCCCGCGACGGGATCTCCAGCTTGCGGAAGATGTGGGCCAGGTGGGCGTCGACCGTCCGCGGTGAGACGAACAGCTGCTCGGCGATCTGGCGGCTCGTCAGTCCCTCGGCCACGAGCTCCGCGACCGCCCGCTCGGCCTTGGTCAGGTTGCCCAGCGGCGTCTCGCGCTCCGACTGGACGCCGCGCACGAACAGCTCGGTGACAGCTGACACCCCCACCGGCGTCAGCTGGCCGGCCACCACCCATCCCCGGGGGCAGTCGCGGGACGTTCCTGTCACCGTCGGGAGGGCCGCCCGAAGCGGCGCCACCGCCTGGCGCGGGAGCCGCAGTGCCGCCGCCGCCCCCGCCAGCTGCCGGTATGCCGCCGTACCCGGCTCCCCCGCGATCGTCGCCAGTCCGTCCAGCGCCTCAGCGGCGCGCAAGGGCATCGGGACCGCGCTGGCCCGACGCAGGGCCGACAGGTACGAGGCCAGTGCCTGGGCGGGCTCGCCCATGGCCATGAGTGCGTCGGCCACGAGCAACCTGCCCTCGACCGCCTCCCGGCCCAGCTTGATGCTGTCCGCGAGCACCACGATGTCGGCCGCCCGGCCCGCGGCCGGACCGACGTCCCCTGCTGCGAGCAGCTCGCGGGCATCCTGCAGCTGCACCACGAGACGCACCGCCCAGGGGAGGGTCTCGGGGTCGACCTCGAGACCGGCCCGGCCGGTGACGAGGCGGTGCGTGGTGTCCGCGAGGAGCGCGACCCTGTCTTCGTGGATCGTGCGAGCCCGCTCGCGGGCGTGGCTCGCCAACGACTCGGCCTCGACGAGACGACCCTGCTCGAACGCGATGCGGGCCAGCAGGGTCTGCGCCGACAGCGCCATCCACCTCTCGTCGGCCGGGGGCGAGTCGAGGACGAGCGTGGCGAGCTGCTCGGCCTCCACGAAGCTGCCCTCGGAGACGCAGACGTCCATGAGGGTGCGCCGCACCTGGCGGACGACGTTCGCGTCTGCCGCGCCCAGTGCGAGGGTCCGCTCGGCGTCGACGCGAGCGTCGGCGAGCCGCCCCGCGTCGAGGTGCATCTCCGCCCGGATCGCGGCGGTTCGCGCCAGCTCGAGGTTCCGGGGCCCGGCGCCGAGCGCGGCGGCGTGCTGCGTCGCCCGCTCCAGCAGCCGCAGCCCTTCATAGGTGCCACGCACCTCGGAGGCACAGATGCCCGCCCGGCGGGCGAGCTGCGAGCCGATGGCCGGCGGCCCGTCGCCGCTGTCGAGCACCGCCTCGAGGAGCTCGAGGGCCTCCCTGGCACGCATGGCCGTGTACAGCGAGGAGAACGCGCGGTTGGCCAGGGCGTAACCCTGGGCGCGGGTCGCCTCGTCGGTGCAGAGGTGTCGGACGGCGACCTGCAGCAGCGGCACGTCCCGAAGCCACGGTGCGTCCGCCGCCCCGGTGTTGACCTCTTGGGGAACCACCCGCTCGGCCCACCGCACGAGCCCGGCCATGGCCACCTCCCGGTCCGCGGCATCGACGTCGAGCTGGACCCCCACCTCGCGCAGCGGCGTCAGCATGTCGAAGCGCCCGTCCGGGTGGACCTCGACCAGGCTGCGGCGGGCGAGCGCGGACGCGAGCTGGACGGCTCGGGCCCGCGACACTCCACAGAGGTCGGCGAGGGCGTCGAGGTTCACCGGGTGCCCCACGGCGGCGACCCGACGAAAGCACTGCTGCTGCTCCGCGTCGAGCAGCTCGTAGGACCCCCGGACTGCCTGGGACATGCTGCCGGCCGGGGTGACGTCGCTGACGCCGACGAGCGCGATCTGGACGCCGAGCTGCTCGATCACCGAGGGAAGCCCACCACTGGCCTCCAGCAACGCTCGGACCGTGGGCTCGTGCTCGTCGAGGTCCACGGTGTGGCCGCCCGCGGCCGCCACCCGTGCCAGCAGCAGCTCGACGGCGGGGCCCTCCAGGGGCGCGGTCGGCTGCGGAACTGGCAGCGGCGGCATACGCAGGACGTGCTCGTGCGGACGCGCCGCGACCGTCGTGGCCGTGCACAGGAGGTGGAAGCCGTCCGCGTCCTCCACCAGGTCGTCGAGCAGCGCTCCGAGCCCGTCGATGGCGTCGACGCCGTCGAGGACCAGCAGGAGCTCCTGGCCGTCCAGGGCCCGCTTGAGCGCCATCGGCTCCGAGTCACCGGGCGCGACCTCGGCGTCGAGCGCACCCAGGCAGGCGCTGACGAGCGCGGCGGTGCTGTCGCAGCGCTGCCCAGCCACCCAGGCCGAGCGCGGCGCCGCGACGACCGCGTGGCGGGCCACGAGCGTCTTGCCACAGCCGGGCGGCCCGGTCAGCGTCACCCACCGGCTCCTACCGAGCATGTCCTGCAGTCGCTCGAGCACGTCGTCGCGACCCACACACGGAGTCAGCACCGGGCAAGGCTATCGAGTGGGCGATGCGAACATCGGTGGTTTCACCGATGCCTTCCCGCCCCGGACCCGCCACTCTTGTCGTCAACGGGACCGGGAGCCGGAGCCGTCGGGACGCGTGGAGGGGCGCGGCCCGTGGGCTCCGGGCCCCGGTCGGCGGTCCGGGGGGTTCCGCCGCGATGGGCCGGGTGCGGTGTCCGGGGGGACGCCGTCACCCGGCCCCAGCTGTGTGCGGGTGGAGCACCCGCGTGGTGACTAGGCCAGACCGTTCTTGGTGAGGAACTCCTTGGCCACCGCCGAGGCGTCCTTCTTGTCCACGACGACCTCGGTGAGCAGCGCGGCCAGCGTCTCGGTGTCGAGCTTGGCGGACACCGCGTTGAGGGCCTTGCTGACGGTGTCGTCGTCCTTGGACTTGGTGATCAGCGGCACGACGTTCTGGGCCGCGAAGAGGTGCTTGGGGTCGTCGAGCACCACGAAGTCGTTCTTGGCGATGTTGGGGTCGGTGGTGAACAGGTTGCCCGCCTGGATCTGGCCGTTCTTGAGCGCCGCGACGGTCAGCGGCCCGCCGGCGTCGAGGGCGCGGAAGGACTTGAACTCCAGGCCGTAGACCTTCTTCAGGCCGGGGACGCCGGTCGGGCGGGTCTTCCACTCCGGCGGGCCGCCCAGCACGAGGTCCTTGGCCTTGCCCTGGAGGTCGGCGATGGACTTGACCCCGAGCTCGTCGGCCTTCTTCTTGGTCATCACCACCGCGTCCTTGTCCTCGGCGGCGGACTTGTCGAGGACCTCGAGCTTGTCCGGCAACGCGGCCTTGAGCTCGGCGTAGACCCCGTCGGAGTCGGTCGCCTTCGCGTCCTTGTTGAAGTACTGGGTGAGGACCCCGGTGTACTCCGGGATGAGGTCGATGGAGCCGTCCTGGAGGGCCGGGATGTAGGCCTCGCGGGCACCGATGTTGAGCTTCTTGTTGACGGTGACGCCCTTGGCCTGCAGGGCACCCGCATAGATCTCGGCGAGCAGCTGGCTCTCGGGGAAGTCGGCCGACCCGACGGTGATGCTGCTGGCGCCGCCCGAGCCGTTGCTCGAGCTGCTACCGGTGGACAGGGGGTTGTCACCCCCCGAGCCGCAGGCTGCTGTGGTCATCATGGCGGCCGTGACGGCCAGGGCAAGCACGACCTTGGTGAGCTTCACAGGTCCTTCTCCCAACTTCCGTCGGTGCGTTGGTGGGCAAGCGGACAACTAGCCCACCCTATGCTGGCCGACCGACAGCTCCACGTCGACGGGCTCGTGAGCCTGCCCCGCGCGGGTGCGGAACCGGCCCGTCAGGCCGGGCGACACGGCATACCGCTGGACGAGCGCGAAAGCGCCGTCCACCAGCAGCGCGAGCGCGGCCACGAGCAGAGCACCCGAGGCCATCTGCGAGTAGTCGGACACCTTCAGGCCGTCGATGAGGAAGCGGCCGAGCCCGCCGAGACCGGCCAGCGCGCCGATGGTGGCGGTGGCGACCACCTGGAGGGCGGCCGAACGCAGGCCGGAGAAGATGAGTGGCATCGCGCAGGGCACCTCGACCTTGCGGAGCACGCCGAACCCGGTCATGCCCATCCCCCGGGCCGCGTCGCGGGCCGCAGGGTCGACGCCCTCGACGCCTGCGTAGGCGCCGGCCATGACAGGCGGGATCGCGAGCACCACCAGGACGATGAGGTTGGGGATGAGGAAGGCGCTGTCACCGCTCAGCTTCGGGAACAGCCACAGCACCATGATGAAGAGCAGGCCGAGGCTGGGGATGGCGCGCGCGGCGCCGGCCAGGTTGACCACGAAGAACCGGCCCCGGCCGGTGTGACCGATCGCCAGCCCGACCGGGATGGCGATCAGCGCGGCGGCGAAGAGGGAGAGCCCGGAGTACCAGAGGTGCTGGAACAGGCGATGGGGTATGCCGTCGTCCCCGGCCCAGTGGGCCGGGTCGCCGAGCCACGCAGCGATGCCCGCGATCATGCCCGCGCCTGCGTTGCGCGTTGCCACGGCGTGAGGGCGCGCGTCACCGCGATGATGACCAGGTCGAAGGCCAGGGCGAGCACGATGCAGGCCACCACGCCGATGACGAGGGGGTCGTAGAAGCTGCGCGCGAAACCGTCCGTGAAGAACAGGCCGAGCTGCTGGGTGCCGATGACCGCCGAGACGCTGACGATGCTCACGTTGCTGACCGCGGCCACCCGCAGGCCCGCGGAGATCACCGGCACGGCGAGCGGGAGCTCGACGGCGAAGAACCGCCGGCCCCGCGTGTAGCCCATCGCGGTGGCCGCCTGCGCGACGTGGTCGGGCACCGCACCCAGGCCGTCGGCGACGGTGCGCACCAGCAGCGCGATCGTGTAGAGGGTCATCGCGACGACCACGTTGACCGGGTCGAGGATCTGCAGGTGCAGGATGCCGGGAAGGATCACGAACATCGCCAGGCTGGGGATCGTGTAGAGCAGCCCGAACCCGGCGGTGAACGGTGCGTAGAGCACGCGGTAGCGACGGGCCAGCCAGCCCAGTGGCAGCGCGATGAGCAGGCCGAGCACGAGGGGCAGCCCGGCGAGGTAGATGTGCTGGAGTGTCCGGGTCCAGACGAGGTCGAGGTGGTCGACGAACCAGCTCATGCGGCGGGCGCTCCCGGCGCGTCGGGGTTCTCGAGCTCGGGGCGTTCGGTGTCCTCGATCGCGTTGAGCACCTCGTGCGCCCGGACCGTGCCCACCAGCGCCCCGGAGTGGTCGACGATGACCCCACGCCGGCTCGGGCTCGACAGTGCGGCGTCGAGGGCGGCGCGCAGCGGTCCGTCCGCCCTGGCCACGGTGCCGCCGCGGTGCAGCATCTCGGTGCGGACCTCGCCGTTGACCCGGTGCGGCTCGACCCACCCGAGCGGGTGGTTATGGTCGTCAACGACAAGGACCCAGTCGACGTCGAGGCTGGCGATGTCCTCCCCCATCGCGACCGTGCGTTCGGAGCTCAGGGGCAGGCGCGGGGTCGGCTGGAACGACAGCCCGCGGTAGCCGCGGTCGCGCCCGACGAAGTCCGCGACGAAGTCACTGCTCGGGTGCGCGAGGAGGTAGGCCGGCTCGGCCAGCTGCGCCAACCGCCCGCCGACCTGGAGCACCGCCACCTGGTCGCCGAGCTTGATGGCCTCGTCGATGTCGTGGGTGACGAAGATGATGGTCTTGCCCAGCTCGCCCTGCAGGCGCAGGAACTCGTCCTGCAGCTGCTCGCGCACCACGGGATCGACCGCGCTGAACGGCTCGTCCATGAGCATGACCGGTGGGTCGGCGGCCAGGGCGCGGGCGACGCCGACGCGCTGCTGCTGGCCACCGGAGAGCTGGGCGGGGTACCGCTTGGCGAATGCCGTGTCCAGGCCGACCCGCTCCATGAGCTCGAGCGCGCGGGCGTTGGTCTTCCTGGCGTCCCACCCGAGGAGCTTGGGGACGGTACCGATGTTGTCGAGCACCGTCTTGTGCGGGAAGAGCCCCGCGTGCTGGATGACGTAGCCCATGCCGCGCCGCAGCTCCGACTCCTTCATGCGGGCGGTGTCGCGGCCGTCGAGGTTGATGGTGCCCGAGGTGGGTCTGATCATCCGGTTGACCATCCGCAGCGAGGTCGTCTTGCCGCACCCCGATGGCCCCACCAGGACGGTGATCTTCCCGCTGGGCGCCCGGAGGCTCAGCTCGTCGACGGCCACCGTGCCGTCGGGATAGCGCTTCGTCACACCGTCGAAGGCGATCATGGCGTTCAACCCTAGCCGGGATACTGGGAGGGTGGGCGACACGGTGGTGCTCGACGGAAGCAGCCTCGACCTCGACGGGCTGCGTGCTGTCGCCCTGGGCGCGCCGGTGGCCGTTGACCCCTTGGCGCTCGAACGGGCCGACCGCTCGCACCGGCTGGCCACCCGGCTCAGCGCCGACCGGCCGGTCTACGGCCGGACCACCGGTGTTGGGGCTGGCCGCGACGAGACCACCGACTCGGCGGGGGACCACGGGCTGCGGCTGCTGCGCTCACATGCGGCCGGCTGGGGCGAGCCGCTGCCCCATGCCGTCGTGCGGGCCGCTCTGGCGGTGCGGTCCAACCAGCTCCTCGCCGGGGGCTCCGGGGCGAACCCTGCCCTCGCGCAGGCGCTCGCCGCGCTCGCGGGTGGGCCGGCCGACGAGCTGCCCGTCGTGCACCGGCACGGATCGCTGGGGACGGGCGACCTGACAGCGCTCGCTGAGGTCGGGCTCACGCTCATCGGTGAGCGGCCCCGGGCCGGAGGCGGCCGTCGGGCCGAGTTGGCCCTCACCTCGGCCGAGGCCCTGCCGCTGATGTCGTCGAACGCGTTCGCCATCGCGGAGGCCGGCCTGCCCGCGGCGACGCTTCGGACCTTGGCCCGGGCTGCCGACACGGTATGCGCACTCAGCTTCGTTGCGCTGCAGGGCAACTCGCAAGCCGTGAGCGAGGCCGCCGCGTCCGCCACCCCCTTCCCAGGAGCGCAGGAGGTGGCGCGTGTGCTGCGGGAGCTGCTGGTCGCGCAGCAGGGTGAGCCCGCGCACCTGCAGGACTTCTTCGGGCTGCGGACCTGGCCGCAGGTGCACGGCCCGCTGCTCGACGCCGTGGCACACCTCGCGTCCGTCGTGGAGACAGCAGCCAACACCGCGTCGGAGAACCCGCTCTTCACACCCACCTCCGCCGGCGGGGAGGTGACGCACCACGGCGGTTTCCACGCGGCATACCTCGTCCTTGCGGTTGACTCTGCGCTGCTGGCGCTCACGCGGTCGGCGCAGGCCGTGCAGTCCCGGGTGAGCCACACCCTCACCGACCCGACGACGGGGCTGCGCCGTTTCCTCGCCGACCCGACGCCAGGGTCGTCGGGCCTGCTGATCGCGGAATACGTTGCTGCGTCGGCGCTTTCGTTGATCCGAGGAGCGGCAGCGACCCCGTCGAGCATCCAGACCGTGAGCGTCTCGGCTGGCGTCGAGGACGACGCGAGCTTCACCGGGCACGCCACACCTCGGCTGGGTGAGGCGACCACCGCCTACCGGCGGATGCTCGCGGTCGAGCTGGTGTGCGCGGTGCGGGCGCTGCGGATGCGCGGGGTGGTACCCGCCGGCGAGCTCGGCGTGGCGTTTGCGCGCTGCGCTGCGCTGCCCGAGGGGCTGGCTGACCGTGACCTGTCGCCCGAGCTGGAGGTGGCCGAGCGCATCGTCGAGGGGTATGCCGCGTCGTCGCCGTCGCCGCGTTAGTCGCCTTCGTGGCGGGTGGCCCGGGTGTCCTTCCGCACCTGCGAACGGCCGGACGTGCCGTCCTCGTCGGGATCCTCCAGGACGCGCTCCAGCCAGGCCGGCCACAGCCGGCGCGCAACGGCCGTGGGGGTCCGGCCACCGAGGTGCATGGCGCGCCAGGCACCTCGGTAGCCAGGCAGCACGCCGGAGGCGACCGCGACATGGCCGACGGCCATCACCGTGACGACGTAGGTGGCCCACACGTGGGCGCGGTGGAACCACACGAAGGCCGGTCCACCGTGCAACAGGGCCAGCGCGACGCCGCTCACCACGAGGACCAGGAGGCCGCCCGCGAGCAGCAGGTTGGCGACCCGCTGGCCGGGGTCGTAGTCGCCCTCGTGGCGGCCGAAGTGACCCGTGAGGGCGGCCTTCGGCCAGCGAGCGAACCAGCCAAGGTCCGAGCGGTCCCAGCGCACGGACTCCCGGACGAAGTGACCCACCATGCGGCGCCACACCACGACCGCCAGCGCACCCCAAGCGGCCAGGACCCAGCCGACGACCTTGTGGAGCACGACGTCGGACGTGCCGGTCGCCTGGGCGAGCAGGCTGGGCTGGCCCTCGTGGCCCAGGAGCAGCCAACCGCCCGTGGCGAGGAGCAGGACGGTGGCGAGGGCGAATCCCGCGTGCAGCCACCGGCTCGCGCGGCGGTTCCGCTCGACGACCGTCGGCAGCGGTGCTGGCGGGGCTGGACGGTGCGTGCTGACGGCTCTCGGCTCAGTAGCCATTGCCGCTCGAACCGCCCGTGTCGCTGCTTCCCCCGCCTGAGCCCTGCACCATGACGGTGACCTGGGCGCGCGGGCCGACCGGCGAGTGATCCGCGTGCTGCAGGCTCACGGAGATCGTGTGCCTGCCCGGGGACAGCTTGTCGATGCTCACCTCGGGCTTGGTCTGGACGGTGTAGTCCTGCGGCTTGCCGTCGAAGCTGAGGTGGAAGTGGTCCTTGCCGGTGTCGAGTGCGCCGAGGTCCTCGCTCGAGCGCACCTTCAGGGTGAACGGTTCGGTGACAGTCGCGTTGTCGGCGGGCTCGAGGATGGAGATCGACGGTCCGCCTCCGGCGGAGGGCCCGGACGCCGCGCTGTCGGCGCCGGCGGTGGTGCCGCCGGACCCACAGGCGGCCAGGACGAACGCTGCGGCGGCGCCCGTCACGGCCAGACCCGCCCTGGCAAGGTGGACTCGACCGCCGCGGGCGCGAACCGAGGGGCTCGGGTGTCGGTGGTGACCGGTCATGGCTGGTACTCCTTCGTCTGGTCGGTCCGGCAGGCCCGGAACCGGGTACCTCAATGGCACGGACCGCGAGACGGCGCGGTTCACGGCCGGGGTCTCGGCTCGGTCACGGCCGCCAAGTCACTGGTGGAGTCGCACCACGGTGGTGCCGGCCGAGGTGACAACACGCACGGACTCGATCTCCCGAAACGGGGTCGACGTGGACCCGCTCACCCGTGCCGCACCCGTGTAGTCGGCCAGCCAGGTGGCCGCAGTGGTTTCGACGCCGTCCCTGTCGCGCACGAGCAGGCTGCACCGGGTGCCCGGGGGCACACCGGTCAGCGTGAGGTCGATGGCGGTACCTGACGCCGTGGCGCGCAGGCTCGCCTGCGCGCGTGCCCTGTCGTGGCCGGCCGTCCCGTCCCAGGTGGCCGTCACGGCGTGGTCCGGACCGTTGGTCTGGAACAGCTCGGTCGCAGCGACCCCGGCGCCGGTCAGGAGGATCATCGCCGCGGCGACCCCGGTCAGCAGGCGCCGGCGGGAGACCACGGAGGCGGCCGCGCCCAGCAGTCGCTCGACCTGTCCGGGTGACGGCTCGAGGGAGCTCGGGGCGTCGTCGGGGGCCGCGATCCGTGCCACGTCGGTGGCGTCGAGCAGGCTGAGCAGGTCGGGCAGGCCCAGCAGGCCCTCGAGCTCCGTGGAGCACTGGTCACAGTCATCGACGTGACGCTCCACCCGGTAGACCTCGGACGGGTCGGCCAGGCCGAGGACGTACACCCCGAACAGCTGCTGGACGGCTGAGCACGTCATGACACGATCCCCCGTTCCTCCAGGGCGAGCCGCAGGGCCCGCAGTGCGTAGTAGGTGCGCGACTTGACCGTCCCGGGCGGGATGCCGAGCACGTGGGCCGCTTCCTTGACCGGGCGCGCGCGGAAGTAGACCTCGAGGAGCACCTGTCGGTGCTCCGGCCGCAGGGCAAGCAGCCCTTCGGCCACGGTCCACGACTCCACTGCCCGCTCGAGCTCGTCGTCCGGGTCGGGCACGACCGCGAGGGCTTCGTCCGACACCTCGCGGGGACGAGACCGGCGCGACCGCCTCGCGTCGATCGCCAGGTTGCGTGCGACGGCGAAGAGCCAGGGCCGGACCGGCCCCCGGTCGGGGTGCAGTGCCTCAGGGTGGCGCCAGGCCCGCAACAGTGTCTCCTGCACGAGGTCCTCCGCCAGGCCACGGTCCCCGTCCGTCAACGGGAGCAGGTGGCGCAGCAGGGCTGCGCCGTGCTCGTCGAGAAGGGCGCGCAGGGTGTCCTCGTCGGTGTGTGGAAGTCCCACACTGTGGGGCACGGACGCCACGGTCGGCTGGTTCAAGCCTGCCCGGTGTGACCGCCGGTGTCGTCAGCCGCTGCGGCCCAGCTCGCGGACGAGGAAGCGGGCCGGCTCCTCGCGCCAGCGGCGGTAGGGCCGGAGCATGGCGTGGGTGGCGCCCTCGACCGACTCGTAGGTCACCTCGGCGCCGAGGTCCGCCATGGCATCGGCCATCAACCGGGAGGCTGTCGGGGAGGTCATGTGGTCCGCTGTGCCGTGCATGACCAGCACGTGGAGCCCGGGGTGGCCGCGCGCCACGTCGGGACGTTCCACCCACGGTGCGAGCGCGGCGATGGCGCGGACCCGTGCGTCGGCGGCGAGGTGGAACGCGACGCGGCCGCCCATGGAATGCCCGAGCAGGCCGACGGGAACGCCGGGATGGCGAGCGGTGAGCTGGTCCAGGGCTGCGCGCGCATCCGGCAGCGGACTGGCCTGCGCGCCGTTCCAGCCGCGAACCGCGTAGCGGAGACGGGCGACCGCGACCCTGCCGTTGCCGGCCTCGGCCACTGCGTCGGCGAAGGGCCGCATCCACCACACGGCCGGCTGCCATGGGCGGGCCGGCTGGCGGCTCCGGCTCCTGCCGCCGTGCAGGACGAGAACGACGGCCTGCGGATCGTCGACCTCGGTGTGCCAGATCAGCTCCGACGAGGGCACGAGTCTCCTGGCACTCAGTCCTCGCTGACCACGTCGGCCAGCCACGCGGCATACGGCTCCGCCGCGGCGACCACTGGCACGGCGAGGATCTCGGGGTTGTCGTAGGGATGTTCGGCGCGCACGCGTGCGCAGATTGCATCGAACCTCGCCGCGGTGGTCTTGGCGAGGACGAGCACCTCTGGCTCGGTCTCGATGGCGCCCTGCCATCGATAGGTGCTCGTGGTTGGCACGAGCTGGGCGCAGGCGGCGAGTCGCTCGGCCACCAGCAGGTCGGCGAGCGCTTGGGCCACCTCGGCGTCGGGGGCGCTGATCCGCACCTCGACGAGGTCCGGGCTAGACACTGGTGTCAGACCTCGGTGGTGTGGAAGCTCTTGAAGGAGCGGCTCGCGGTGGGTCCGCGCTGACCTTGGTAGTGGGAGCCGTACTTCGTTGAGCCGTAAAGGTTCTCGACCGGGCTGGAAAGGCGGAAGAAGCAGAGCTGGCCGACCTTCATGCCCGGCCACAGCTTGATCGGGAGCGTGGCGACGTTGGACAGCTCGAGCGTGACGTGGCCGGTGAAGCCGGGGTCGACGAAGCCAGCGGTCGCGTGGGTGAGCAGGCCGAGACGGCCGAGGCTGGACTTGCCCTCGACACGGGCGGCGACGTCGTCCGGCAGGGTGACGGTCTCGTAGATCGAGCCGAGCACGAACTCGCCCGGGTGCAGCACGAACGGCTCGCCCTTGTCGACCTCGACGAGGCGGGTGAGGTCCGGCTGCTCCTCGGCCGGGTCGATGTAGGGGTACTTGTGGTTGTCGAACAGCCGGAAGTACCGGTCGAGGCGGACGTCGACGCTGGACGGCTGGACCATGTCCGGGTCCCAGGGGTCGAGAACGACCCTGCCCTTGTCGATCTCGGCCAGGATGTCGCGGTCGCTCAGCAGCACGGGGAGAGACTAACGCGAGGGGTGAGCAGGCCGGTCCGGGCCGCGCTGGCGGTCGGTTAGACTTCCTGCCGCACCGCCGGAGTGGCGGTGCTCGCCGATGTAGCTCAATGGTAGAGCGCCAGCTTCCCAAGCTGGACACGCGGGTTCGATTCCCGTCATCGGCTCCACTGTCATCGGCTCCACCATGTTTCCTTGGCGGTGCGGTCGGCCCCAAGTCAAGGCCGTGCGGTCGCGCCGCTGGCCTCGACCTCGCGAAAGGGCATGGTCAGCAGTGCGGGTATCGCGGGATGTGCCCAGTGGCTACACGGTCAACCAGGCGTGACATCGCTGCCACACCGATGGTCGACGTTCAAGATTGCATACTAGAGATGCTCGCATCTGCTAAGTACATGCGCTCACGTATGCATGGTTGACTACGTTTCGTCTGCTAGGTTTGGGCGATGGTCCTCGACTCGATCGTCCCCCGGAGAGTCAGTGAGATCCTCGCGGGGTTGCTCACGGTGGAGCCGGTGATCGCTCTGCACGGCCCGAGGTCGGTGGGCAAGTCGACGGTGCTGCGCAGGTTCGCCGCTGACGTTGGGGGATCGGTTCTCGACCTGGACGACATCGAGGTGCGCGAGGCAGTCTTGGGGAATCTGGCCTCGGTCGTCGCTGTTGCCGCGCCGGTGTGCGTCGACGAGTACCAGCGCGTGCCCGACATCTTGGATGCGCTCAAGGCTCGTCTGAATCGGGAGGGCAGCCTTCCCGGAACCGCCGTCATCACTGGATCGACGCGCCAGGACGCCTTGCCCGCCACTGCGCAGGCGCTTACGGGACGCTTGCACTCGCTGACCATTTGGCCGCTGTCGCAGGGGGAGATCGTCGGGGTCAGGGAGAACCTGCTCAACACGTTGGCGACCGACCCTGACGGCGTGATCAGCCAGGTCCCCTCCTCGAAGACCACCCGTCAGGATTACGTGGACCGGGTGTGCGCGGGCGGGTTGCCCCTGGCGCTGCGACGTACTCACTCAGCTCGAGCCCGATGGTTCGATGACTTCGTGCGGGCATCGGTCGAACGAGATGCTCTGGAGCTGGGCCGGATCCGGGAACGACAAGCCATGACCGACCTGCTTGGTCTCGTGGCCGCGCAGACGGGGCAGCTGCTAAACATTTCCGCAGCTGCGGAGAAGCTCGGCGTCAGTCGAGCCACCGCCGAGAGCCACTTGCGGTTGCTCGAAGACCTCTTCCTCGTGGTGCGAATGCCGGCGTGGGGGAAGACACTGCGCTCACGAGTCAGCGTCAAACCCAAGGTTCACCTCGTCGACTCCGGGTTGGCCGCCCGCCTGCTGCGGCTCACGCCCGACAAGCTCACGGGACTCGACCCAGCATCACTGGCCGAGTTTGGGCACCTGCTGGAGACCTTCGTCGTCGGAGAGATCCGGAAGCAGGCATCATGGCTCGATGAGCCGGTCACCTTGGGCCATTGGAGGACCAGCGATGGTGCGGAGGTCGACCTCGTTGTCGAGTACGACGATGGCACCGTGCTCGCTTTCGAGGTGAAAGCCAGCGAACGCGCGCCGGGCACCGACTTCCGGGGTCTGGCCCAACTTCGCGACGCCCTGGGACCTCGCTTCGCCGGCGGGATCATTCTCACGACAGGGACTCGCTCCTACACCTACGCCGACCGCCTCCATGTCATGCCCATCGACAGTCTCTGGACCCCAATCGACCTCCCTGCCGCTTCCTGAATTGCGGCGGCGCGTGCCGTGTTGCCGTGCCGCGCCCAAATGCCGCTTGTCCTCGTGGGGCGCGGGGCGCCTTCCAACCGTCTCATCGGTCGCAAATGCGGGCCCTGGTGACTGAGGCCGCCACGCCAGGTCGAGCGGTACGAAGGCGACAGGCTTCCCTGCCTGCGTCCACTTGCTTCGCGGGGTTGTGGTCGCCGCCCTCGCGCCCCCTCGCGCCCCCTCGCGCCCCCTCGCGCCCCCTTGCCAGACGACGTCAGTAGGCGCCATGGCGATCGCCGCATCGACGCGACCGTCCATGCTCGCCGTCAACAGGGCTGCCTCTGCGCCGTATGACGAGCCGAGCAGCACGAGGTGCTGGCACTCAACGGTCATCATCCCAATCGCCTCGGCGAACGTCTCCAAAGGAGTCTCGCACGGCACCGATGGCTGGGCCTCGCCCCCGAACCAGCGCAACGCCAGCGCCGTCACCCCCTGCGACGCGAGCATGTTGGCTCGTTCCACATCCACGCGACCACTTGAGCCGGCGAGGACGAGGACCCCGGTGCCGTTCGGGTACGCGGCGCGCGCCCAGTAGAGGTTCGAATGAGCGATCACCATCAAACTGCTCCTTTGACCGGGGACCGCGACCATGGCACACCGGACTCTTGCACAGGCCTTGCTGGTCGACCTGCAACCCGTGGGCGGTAACAAGTTGCTGCGAGTCTCGGGCATGGCCGAGGAACTGACCGAGCCTCTCGGGACCCGAGTCGACGTCATGGCCACATCGCTACGGTAATGGCGCGGACACTGTTGGGTGCTTTCGGGCTACGGTCGCTGGGTGAGCGATCAGCTGCCCGAGGTGGTGCTGACGACAACGGTTCAGCGTGGACGGGCGGATCACGTTGGGTCGCGCGCAGCGGCTCCTCGACGCGGGTGTCGCGGGGCGCTGGGCGACGATCCAGGTGGCTGGGGCATTCGCGTCGCGTCACGAGGAGCTGGATGCGCGCGCGGTCCTCGAGGGGAGCGGGTCCTTCGTCGCCCCGGACGCAGTCGCACCATCCTGACCGTCGCCCACCGCCAGTCACGATGTTCTCTGGCGGGACCACCTGCCGGCGACCCGCGTCGAGGTGGTGCGTCGTAGCGGATGGTCGTGGCCGAGTCGACTGGTCGTTCACCAGCGACGGCGAGACGAAGCTGCACGTGTTGGTGTGCCGGGCCACACCCGGTGGGTACTTGCAACCGTTGCGTGACCTCGGTGTGGGCTACTTCGTGGTCGGCGACGAACGGGTCGACCTCAGGCTCGCACTGAGGAGGATCCGGGGCGTCCTCGGAGCCGAGCGGGTCATCGCCGACTCAGGCGGAACGATCAACGCTTCGCTGCTTCGGGAGGGCTTGGTCGACATCCTCGACGTCGTGACGGTGCCCGCCCTGATCAGCGGCGCGGGCACTCCGACGATGATGGATGGGGCGCCACTGACCCCAGATCAGAACCCGATGCGGCTTCAGCTACTCGACGTGACCACCGCTGGCGATGCTGTCCGCACCAGGCACCGGGTGCGAGCGGTCGAAGGCTGACATGAGTCAGTGGACGCCCGGCATCTCCCCCTCGGGGATGTGGTCCATCGCGTGGGCAAGTCGTGAGCCGGCTGTCACGAGTGCGCAGAACCCCGATGCGACAGTTTGTCCAGGTCACGCTCGCAGAACCGGTGGTGGGCCCATTCCTCGTTGAGCACGGTGCCGAGGCACTGCCGCACTGTCCGCCCCTTGGCGTACGGAGGCCATCTGTCGTCGTCGGGCACCGGCGCGGTCTGTGCGAGCTGATCAGGCGCGACCTCGGCCAACCAGGTCTCGATCGCTGAAGACTGTCTAAGCCGTACGGCGAGCACCTCGTCGAGGCTCGGTTGGGCGGTCGGCTCGAGCCCGTTCTGCGCCTGGTCCATGACGACCGGTGGACCCAGTCCCATGGCCGTGAACGGCTCGGTGAGCCCGAGCACGCAACGTCGGAACCAGGAGTCGTGCACGAAGACCAGGTGGCGCAGCGTCTCCACCATCGACCAGTCGCCGTCGACGCCCTCGTGTTCGCTGTTCTCAGGCATGGACCGGACTCGCTCGGTGGTCATCGCCCAGTCCTCCCGCAGTTGCCGCCAGGCCTCTCGCAGGTCGGCCGGCTGATCGGAGCGGATCAGCAACCGCACCGGGTGACGGCGATCGAGCTCCGCCTCGACATACGACATGACCTCGACCCCGTTGACCACGAGATTGGTGACCAGACCGTCGATCTCGGCGTCCTGCATGACCACACCGACCATCCGAGCTCTACTCAGGTCGCATTCGCGGAACTCTGCCCCAGTGAGGTCCTCATCGTCGAAGCGCCGCATGCCAACAGGCTAGGCCGCACCGCACAGACGTCGTCCGGATCGTCCGCGCTGACCCCTCGTCAGTCGCTCAGAGTTGCAGGATCCGCGTCGAGATCTCGTAGGCCGCGGCCACGCCCCTTTGGTCGTGCAGGTCTCCCGGATCGCCCAACGTCGCCCGGGTGCGAGCGCGCACCGCGGCGCCGGGGTCCTGCGCGACCAGGTCGGCGCACAGGCCCGCAACGACGGCACTGGCGTCATGTTCATCCAGGCCCTCCAGGGCCAGCCCGTTGTAGAGCAGTGTGGCGGCCTCCTCGAAGACCTCACGAGCCATGTCGAGGTCGACTTCAGGCCGCTCGAGGGCCACAGCTTCCGCCGTTGCCAGGAACTGGTCGAACGGTGGGTCGAAGGGTCCGGGCGGCATTCCGCGAGAATGCCCAGCGTCCGACGGCCGGTGCAACCGAATTTGCATCCGGCCCTACCGACCGGTGACAGGCGACTCGTGCCCGTGACAGGCGATCGCAGTCGGCACCTCGCGCCACCCCGGTCAGCCCTCGCGCAGGTCGGCGTTCCAGCGGTCCTCGATGCGCCCGACCCGCCAGACGGTCACGGCGACCAGCCAGGTCACGACGAACAGCGCGACGATCGCGTAGCCCACGTGGTTGAGGTCGAGACCCCCGATCGCGGCGAGCGGCCCAGAGGTGATGTGGAGCTTCTCGGTCAGGATCGACACGAGCTCGACACCGCCGACGATGAGCGCGACTGCGACGGACAGCCCGGTGATGGTGATGTTGTAGTAGACCTTGCGGACCGGCTTGGAGAACGCCCAGCCGTAGGCGAAGTTCATGAAGCAGCCGTCGATGGTGTCGAGCAGGCTCATCCCCGCCGCGAACAGGATCGGCAGCGTGAGGATCGCATACCACGGCAACGAGAATGCGGCCGCCCCACCGGCGAGGACGAGCAGCCCCACCTCGGTCGCGGTGTCGAACCCGAGCCCGAAGAGCAGCCCGACTGGGTACATCTGCCAGGGCTTGGTCACGGCCCGCGTCACGCCGCCGAGCAGCCGGTTCATGAAGCCCCGGTTGTTGAGCTGGTCCTCGAGCTCGGCCTCGTTGAACGTCCCCTCGCGCATCCGCCGGAACACCCCGACGATCCCGACGAGGACGACGAGGTTGATGACCCCGATCGCCAGCAGGAACGTGCCGGAGACGGCCAACCCGATGAGCCCGGTCGTCTGCTGCAGCGTCGAGGCGTCGTCCTCCACCTGCCCGGCCAGTGCGCGCACGCCCAGGGCCAGCAGGGCGCACAGGCCGAACACGATGCTCGAGTGGCCGAGCGAGAACCAGAAGCCCACCGACAGCGGGCGCTTTCCCTCTGACATCAGCTTGCGGGTGGTGTTGTCGATGGCGGCGATGTGGTCGGCGTCGAAGGCGTGGCGCATGCCCAGCGTGTACGCGGTCACGCCCAGCCCGACCCCGAAGATCTCGCCGGTGCCCAGCTGGTAGTGCTCCGGGGCGACGAGGCCGGCCAGCGTCCCCCACCCGACGACGTGCAGCGCGAGGACGAAGGCCGCCATGCCGGCGATCGAGGTCCACTCCCTACGGGTGAGCTTCCCGCCCACCCGGCGCACCGTCTCGCGCACCGTCGTCACCGTCACGGTTCGAACCTACGGCTCACCGCTTCCTTGTTGCAAGTCGCTTGCAATAAGGCCGGTATGCCGCCTGCTCATCCGCGCGGACGGGTGCGCCGCGCCTGCCCCGGGGCTTGGCCACGCGGCATACGAACCGCACTGCTCAGGCGGTGCGGCGCAACGAGGAGGGCGCCTCGACCACGCGCACCACGAACACGGCCGCGTCGCACACGGTGCAGCACAGGCCGCCCGCGGCGTGGTCGTCCTCGGCAGGCACCAGCAGCTGCTCGGCGCCACACTCCTCGCACCACGCCTGGACGGCGTCCAGGAGGAGCACGTCGGCGATCTTGTCCATGCAGCGAGAGTGACACGCGGCAGCGACGACGCCGCGGTCCCACGCCGATGCCGGGCTCACTCGCACCGGCCCCGGTCAACGGGCGCGGTCAGCCCGGCACGATCCACCTGAGCACGGTGACCAGGCCGACCAGCGCGCAGGCGACGAACAGGATGCCCACGAGGACGGCGATGACCACGGCAGCATCGACGCCGCCCTTCGCGGAGGGCGGGGCGGACGTGGGCGCCGGCACATCGCGCTCGGCGCGTGCGCGCAGCGCGTCCACCCGCTTGTTGCCCTCCCGGTCGCGGACCGTGCGGGGCAGCGACCGCCACATCTGCCCGAAGTGGTCCGCGTGCCGCTCGCGCCACGCGTCGACGGCCTCGTCGACCTCCTTGCCCCGCCGGTTGGTCCCGAACCATGCCGCCCCCGCGGACGGCAGGTCGCGCATCGCGTAGTGAACCTCGCCGAGCAGCTCGAGCGCCTCGGCGTCGTAACGGTCGGCGAGGTGACCGACGAGCCGGTCGCGCGCCTTCCACTCCCGGCCCGCCGCGACGTCGGCGCGGGCCCGCTGGACCGCCGCGCTGTGGCGCTCCTGTTCCACCGGCGCCCCGGAGCTGCCCGGATCGTGCGGCTGGCCCTCGCTCTGGTCGCTCACGCTGGTGAGTATGCCGCGTGGCACGGTCGCGTTGCGCCCGGCACCTTCGCGCGCAGGTAATCCACCCAAATGGACTGAAACTTGCATCAGCACTCGTCACACCGTCTCGGCGGCCCTCGGCAAGGCGCTTGCAATTGTTACCCGCG